>JAEXNA010000020.1 GCA_023447635.1 Vulcanimicrobiota bacterium
GCCTAGTGCTCCGTCAAACCTAAATCACGGGATCCTGACGGCGATCCATCGATTCTGACATTGTTGTTTTTCAGTTACGTACAACTCGGTATGCGCCTTCAAAACAACTTCCTCAGAATCGCGCCTCCAAGCCGAAGGCGTTACCGCTTCGGTCCATCATTATCCCATCATTTAGGCCTGACAGAGCACTAGCTCTCCCAGGGCTCTCTCCGAGAGGTTCGTCTCTCGGAGAGTCCGGGTTCGGGAAAATAAAAAGGCCGGTCTTGGTAGACCGGCCTTTTTTGCTTCTTCGAAAAGTCTGGCTTACCAGTCTTCGCGAGGAATCGGTTTCCAGGTGTAGGCACAGACCAGCAGGCCGACACCGGCGAAGAACGAGGGCACGGTGATGCCCGGGCTTAGGATCAGGTAGGTCAGCGGGCCGCGAAGACCGCTGGTGTAGCAGACCTCCGCCAGGCACAGCGAACACAGAATCAGGCTCCAGCCGACAATAATAGACTCGGTTTTCAGCGCCGGAACGAACGCACGGAACCAGTCCCAAAGAATCTTAACAGCATTTCCCATAGCAGAGGGTCCCTTCCCATTCTCGGAGCCAACTCCTCCAGCGCTGGAGAGTTTTTTCGAGCTTTCCGCCGCTGCCGTCATAGTTCGTTCTCCTACGGCGGTCCCCTGGGAAAACAAATGGGCCTCGAGATACTCTCGAGGCCCTCGTTGGGGTGGGCAGGGACGGATTCGCTCTCAGCCCTCCGCGCCAGCGGAGGCCATCATAGGATGTTCCTTACGTCGGCTTCCGGACATAAAGAAAGGGCCTTCGATTTCTCGAAGGCCCTCGTTCTGGTGGGCAGGGACGGATTCGAACCGCCGTACAGTGTAACTGAGCAGATTTACAGTCTGCCGCCTTTAACCACTCGGCCACCTACCCGATGCGCCCGATTTTAGTGGGCATGGCCTGATCTGTCAAGGCCCTTTTCGAAGAATTTGAAAACCAATTTCCGGAGCAAAAAAACGGCGCCAAATCGAGCCTCAGAGCCCTCAGGCTCGGGTGAAAGCCTCTTAGGCCCTCTTAGGCCCTCTTAGGCCTCCAGGAGTTCGAGGGGCCTCTGGGGCTCTGTAGCTCTCGCAAGGCCGCTCTTTCTACCGTTTCCCGCCGGGACCCGTGGCCTGGCCTCTCCCCTCCTCCTGGGCGCTGACGCGCTTCGATGGAAAACAAAAAGCCCCGCACTGTGGCGGGGCTTCTTGTCTTTCACGACGGGGAACGGAAGGCTACTTCAGGCCGCCCAGGGCACCGGCTTTACCGGTGTCGACACGGACCGCAGGGCCCATGGTCGAGGTCAGGGTGACCGAGCGGAGATAGGCGCCCTTGGCGGCGGAAGGCTTGGCCTTGACCACAGCTTCGAGCAGAACCTTGAGGTTCTCCACGATCTTCTCGGATCCGAAGCTCACTTTGCCCACGGGGCAGTGAACGATACCGGTCTTATCGGCGCGGTACTGGATCTTACCAGACTTGAGTTCGGCAACCGCTTTCGCAGGGTCGGGAGCGACGGTACCGGCGCGCGGGTTCGGCATTTTAGGACCGAGCACACGACCGAGGTTTTTACCGATTTCGGCCATCATATCGGGCGAAGCCACGGCGATGTCGAAGTCGGACCAGCCGTCCTTGACCTTCTGGATGAGCTCTTCGGCGCCTGCGGCGTCAGCACCGGCATCCTCAGCAGCTTTGATACGGTCGCCCTTGGTGAAAACAATCACGCGAGGGGTTTTACCGGTGCCGTGAGGCAGCACGGTGGTTCCACGAACAGTCTGGTCACTCTTACGAGGGTCGATGCCCAGCTTGATGTGGATTTCGACGGTTTCGTCGAATTTGGCGAACGCGACTTTGTTGACCGTTTCTACGGCTTCAGCCACGTCGAAGGACTGCGTCTTGTCGAACTGCTCGACAGCGGCCTTCTGTTTCTTGGTTTTCTTTGCCATTTTACCTCCTGTGGTCGAACGGTGACGAATTCTATCCCGTCACCTTCCACGAATCGGAGCTACCTGATGGTAGCCCAAGCGATGTCTTCGGATTTAGCCGACGACTTCGAGACCCATGCTGCGGGCGGTGCCTTCGATGATCGCGATAGCGGCATCGAGGTCGTTCGCATTGAGGTCGGGCAGTTTCATCTCAGCAACCTTGCGGATCTGCTCAGCGGTGATCTTGCCGACCTTACGGGTGTTGGGCTCTCCGGAGCCCTTGGCGATGCCGGCTTCCTTGATCAGGAGGCGAGCCGCCGGAGGCGTCTTGGTGATGAAGGTGAAGGAGCGGTCTTCGAACACGGTGATTTCCACCGGGACGATCATGCCCATCTGGTCAGCGGTACGTTCGTTGTACTGCTTGACGAACTCCATGATGTTGACGCCGTGCTGACCGAGTGCGGGACCGACCGGGGGGGCGGGGTTCGCCTTACCGGCGGGGACCTGCAGCTTGATCATGGCTTTGACTTTTTTAGCCATTGTTTTCCTCTTCTTTGCCTAAGTCGTGATAGGAGCCGAGAAAAGCTAACTGAGCTTCTCAACTTGACCGAAGTCAAGTTCCACGGGAGTTTCGCGGCCAAAAATACTAATCAGCACGCGCACCTTCTCGCGGTCGGGGGTAACCTCGTCCACCACGCCGTGAAAGTCTTGAAAGGGACCGTGGACCACTCGGATAGTTTGACCCACCTCGAGATGGAGCTTGACCCGGGTGGGTGCCTCCATGCCCATGATCTGCTTGATCCGCTTCACTTCATCTTCAGGAAGCGGAACGGGCTTCGAGCCCGGGGAGACGAATCCGGTCACGCCGCGGGTATTGCGGACTACGTACCAGGAATCGTCAGTGAGGATCATTTCGACGAAGACGTAGCCAGGGTAAACCCGGCGCTGGACCGTCTTCTTCTTGCCGTCCTTGAACTCGAGCTCTTCTTCAGTGGGGACCAGAACCTGGAAGATCTTGTCCCGCATCTTCATTGACTCGATACGGCGAAGAATGTCGTCGCGAACCTTGTTCTCGTAGCCAGAGTAAGTGTGGATCACGTACCAGGCGGTACGGGGGTCCTTGGCCTCGGGCGCTTCGATGTAGGTTTCGGACTCTTCGCCAGCGGCTACAGGAGCCGTCTCGGCGGTCTCGGACGTCTCGGTTTCGGAAACCTCGTCCTCGGCGGACTCGGAAGAGTCCTCCGTGTCGTCGAACTCTTCGACGCTCTCTTCGTCGTCAGCCAGGTCGGCGGCGACTTCGATGTCGTCTTCGTAGACGACCTCATCTTCGTTTCTTACGGACATTCGTCTCTCCCTGGTCTCTGGGGTGGGCGACTAGAGGCCCAGCCGGATGGTGAGCTGGCTGAGGACCCAGTCCATGCTGCCCAGATAGATAGAGAACACCACCAGAATAAACAGAGTGGTCACGGTTCCTGCGACGACCTGGGGTTTCCCGGGCCAGGAGACACGCTTGCTCTCCGCGACCACGCCTTTAAAGTAAAGGCGCACCTGCTCTGGGATGGAACGCTTGGGGGCGGAAGTGACAGCGCCGCCTTCGCGACGGGTTCTTCCGCTGCCGACAGTTTCTTCAGCCGAGGTGCCAGCTGTGCCGACTTCGGACTTCTTTTTCGCGCGACGTTCTTTGGCGTTCTTATTGGACTTAGGTGCGTCTTGGGCCATCATGTGGATCTCCCTGGGTGTTGTCGGGCTCGGTTTCTACCTGTCCCGAAACCCAAAGCTTTCTACCCGCTTGGCCCGCAGACCAAACCGAGAGAAAGCTCCAATTATGCAGTACGACCCGCCGAGGCGGGTCGTACTTTGTACCTTGCGGTACCTCCGCACCATACGGTGCGGGTTTGTTTATGGAGCTGAGGAGCGGGATTGAACCGCCGACCTCTTCCTTACCAAGGAAGTGCTCTACCCCTGAGCTACCTCAGCGTCTGAGCGGAGAACGAGGCTCGAACTCGCGACATCCAGCTTGGAAGGCTAGTGCTCTACCAACTGAGCTATCTCCGCATCTAAACTAAAGGGCACCGGTTCGACCCGGTGCTAGCGCAGTATATGACAGGCCGTTTGGGATGTCAATACGGTTTTTCGCTCGTTTTTCATGAAATTTCTTCTCCTCGCCGAGAGGCTCAGGACGGCGTAAAATGGGGCTTTGAGGGCTTTAAGGAGAGGCAATTGGGCTGAGGGGAGGAAAAAACGGCAGATTTTCAATTTGGGGTCGCTCACGCCTCGTCCCGACAAAAGTCTTCCTGGCGCTCCTCCCCCTTCCAGGCGTGTCACGCTGCGCTGGCCTGGTCGCCGTCCGGTGCTGTGCTGGGGGCGGTTATGGCCGGCGACCATGAAAAAAGAGACCGGACTACTGTCGCGGTCTCTTTGTGGAGCCCCGGGCCGGACTTGAACCGACAACCTTTCGCTTACAAGGCGAGTGCTCTACCAATTGAGCTACAGAGGCACACCCTCCGGGGCGGGAGGGGCGAAGGGTCAGGCCGCCTAGTGGCGTTTCTCTCCGAGGGTCTTCTCGATCTTGCGCTTGACTCGCTGCAAAGCGTTGTCGATCGATTTGACGTGACGGTTCAGCTCTTTGGCCATCTCCTGGTAGCTCTTGCCTTCAAGGTAGGAATGAAGGACCTGAGATTCCAGTTCGCTGAGGTTCTGCTGAATCTTTTCTCGCAGATCGTCGGACAGTTCGTGAGAGATAAACACCTCTTCGGGGTCCGTGACCTTGGTGCCGGAGAGGATGTCCAGCATCGTGCGATCAGAGTCTTCGTCGTAAATCGGCTTATTCAGCGAGATGTACGAGTTCAGCGGGATATGCTTTTGACGGGTCGCCGTCTTGATCGCCGTGATGATCTGGCGGGTAATGCACAGTTCAGCAAAGGCGCGGAACGAGGAGAGTTTGTCGGCGCGATAGTCGCGAATGCTCTTATAGAGCCCGATCATCCCCTCCTGGATGATATCTTCCCGGTCGGCACCGACCAGGAAGTAAGACTTAGCTTTGACGCGGACAAAGTTCTTGTACTTGCTGATCAAGTACTCGGTGGCGAACTCGTCTCCGTTCTTGGCCAGTTTGACGATCTCTTCATCAGGTTCGTTCTGAAGATTCGCCATATAGGAACTTTGTTGAAGCTTTAGCAAAACCGCATCCTCCGTTCGGCATTCGATTTCGGCCGAATCAAGGCCCCATTATAGAAAGGGGTTTTTCCCCCGTCAAGGGAACAAGGGGGACAGGCCGAGATGCGCGAGGTTGATGATCCCCTCGTGTGCTTGCTGTGTTGCGTGGCGTCCAGGGGATTCATCTCTCGGAGCATATCATGCGTCTCATTTAAAGTAAACTTTCCTCCTCGCAATTCCGCGCTTTTCTCCTGCTTTTTTTGAGCAAACCTCGCCAGGCCTGCCGTGACGGGCACGGCGACGCCAGGCTTCACTCGGTTGGGCCGCTCTCGAAGGTTCCGCGCTGACGCACGGCTTCGTAAAGCATGATCGATCCCGAAGAAGCGACATTGAGCGACTCGACCCGTCCCAGCATGGGAAGCTTCACTACCTGGGTGGCGGCGCGACGCAGATGCGGCGGCAGTCCACGCTCCTCCCCTCCCAGCAACAGAACGGTTGGCACCGTGTAGTCGATCTCGTGGTAGAACTTCTCGGCGCGTGGCGACGTCGCCACAACCTGAAATCCCGAGTCGCGGAGCTCTTCCAGCGACACGCCCATCTTCGGGGTTCTCCCGATCACGAGGTGCTGGTCGGCTCCGGCCGAGGTCTTGGACACGGTCGAGGTCAGACCGCAGGAGCGCTCGGCCGAAAGCAGCACGTGGCGGCACCCAGCGCCGTCCGCCGAACGTAGGAGAGCCCCCAGGTTCTGGGGGTCCTGAACCTGGTCGAGAGCCAGCAACAGAGTGGCTCCTTCCGCCGTCACCTGTTCCCGCCATCCTACGTAAGTCAGCATGGAGCGGGCGCCCAACTGGGCGACCACGCCCTGGTGGTTCCCGTTGCGGCTCAGGAAATCCAATCGGTCCTTATCGGTCCGAACGACGGGGACGCCAAGCTCCTTGGCCATCTCGAACAGTTCCCGAGGGAGTCCGCTGGCGTCTTTGGCGACGCTTATGCGCTGAACCGCGCCGCCGGCCCGCAGCGCCTCGGTGACCGGACGACGCCCGAAAACTATGACGTCGTCCGCTCCCATCGAAGGCCCTGAGGAGTGTCCTCGATCTCGATCCCGGCCCCCTTGAGAAGGGCGCGAAGCCGGTCGGCCTCCGCCCAATTTTTTGCCGCGCGGGCCTCTTGACGAGCTGTCAACCATGTTTGTTCCTCCTCGCTCAGGCTGTCGCTCTTCTCTTCGAAGAGACGCAGTCCTAGAACGGTATCGATCAGGGCCAGGGTTGCGATGCTTGCCTGAGCCAGGGGTAAAGCCGACGCGTCGTCGGCATCAAAAAGTTTGTTGGCCGCCGTGACCAGACCCAGCACCGCAGCGAGCGCTACGGAAGTGTTGAGGTCCTGGTCCATCGCTTCCCGAAAACCGCGCAGCGCTTCCTGAGCCAAGGGGTGTTCGGCCGAGGCGTCGACATCGCCCTCTCCAACCAGCTCCCGGCAGCGGCCCAGGAAACCGCGGAGTCGGTCGAGGTTGGCCTGGGAGCTGTGCAGTTCGTCGAAGGTGAAGTTCATACGAGAGCCGTGGGGGACTTTGAGCAGGGCCAGCCGGACGGCCATCGGGTCCCAGGCTTTCTGGTTGGTGGTGCTTTCGTCCGGAGCCATCAGATTCCGCAAAGTATAGAAGTTGCCCAGCGATTTACTCATCTTCTGGTTCTCTACGTGCAGATGCTCGGAGTGTACCCAGTAGTTGACGAAGCGCTTCCCGGTGCAGCATTCGGACTGGGCGATCTCATTTTGATGGTGAGGGAAGAGCAGGTCGACGCCACCCAGGTGCAGGTCGAACTGTTCCCCCAGATAGAGAATCCCCATCGCCGAGCACTCGAGGTGCCAGCCGGGTCGGCCCTTGCCGGTGCTGGGAAAGTCCCAGAACACGTTGCCGTCTTCGGGAGTCCAGGCTTTCCAGAGGGCGAAGTCGCAAGCGTTGTCCTTTTCGTACTCGTCGTTGGCTACCCGTTCGCCGCCCCGCATCTCTTCCATGTTCAGACGCGCAAACTTGCCGTAATCCGGGAAAGAGGCGATGGAGTAGAAGATCGAGCCGTCGTCAGCCCGATAGGCGTTCCCCTGCTCGAGCATCTGAGCGATCATCTGAGCCATCTTTTCCATCACATCCGGGTCGGTGGCCCGGGGGTGATGATCGGCTCGATCGATATTGAGCGAGGCCAGGTCTTCGAAGAACGCGTCGGCGTAGATCGTGGTAAAGGTCAAAGCGTCGAGTCCACGTTCCTGACTTTTGCGGATGATCTTATCTTCCACGTCGGTCAGGTTCATGACGTAGTTGACGTCATAGCCCGAGAACTTTAAGTAGCGGCGAAGGAGATCGCAAAAGACAAAGGTGCGAAAGTTTCCGATGTGCGCGAAGTCGTGGATGGTTGGTCCACAGGCGTACATCGAGACCTTGCCCGGCTCGAGAGGCTGAAACTCTTCGAGTTGGCGAGTGCGAGCGTTGTAGAGATGAAGGGCCATATCGAGCTAGCTCACCACGAAGTTGACCAGGCGGTTGGGCACCACCACGACCTTGCGCACCGTCTTGTCGCGGAGATACTCGACCGCGGCTTCGCGAGCTTTCTCTTCCAGGACTTCAACGGTCGCTTCGGCGTCGACCATGAGCTTGATGCGCAGTTTTCCGTTGATCTGGATCGGGAGTTCGATCTCGGCCTTTTTGCAGAGCTCTTCGTTCCAGCCGGGCCATCCGACCAGGGCGATCGATCCTTCCCGGCCGAGCAGTTGCCACAGCTCTTCGCCCAGATGGGGGGCAAAGACGCCCAGGATGCGGGCGTAGCGATCGAGTTGATCGGCCGTCAGCTGGTCGATCTTAGGAGTCGCCTCGTTGACGAAGATCATCATGGCCGAGATGGCCGTGTTGAACTGCATCCGCTCGAGGTCGCCGGTGACCTTTTTGATGCACTGGTGCAGGGCCCGCTCGACGGCGTCGTCGGCCTCGCCTCCCCCACCGTTGAGATTGGCGCGTAGCCCGTTGTCGTCGCAGTAGAGTCGGTAGCTTCGCGCCAGGAAGCGGCTGATTCCGTCGACCCCGCGAGGGTTCCACGGCTTGGAGGCTTCGAGCGGCCCGAGGAACATCTCGTACAGACGCAGGGCGTCGGCGCCGTGCTCGGCGATCACGTCGTCCGGGTTGACCACGTTTTTGAGCGACTTGCTCATCTTGGCCGTGGTCTGGAGCAGCTCTTTTCCGCCGTCCTTCATGCGGAACTTGCCATCGAGCTCTTCGACCAGGTCGCTGGGCACCAGGTGCTTGGTCTCGGCGTCCTGGTAAGCAAACGCCGTAATCAGCCCCTGATGGAAAAGCTTCTTGAACGGCTCCGGGGTCGAAACATAGCCGCGATCATAGAGCGCTTTGTGCCAGAAACGGGCGTACAGCAGGTGAAGCACGGCGTGCTCCTTGCCGCCGACGTAGAGGTCGACCGGCATCCAGTACTGCTCTTTCTCCCTGGCCCAGGCTTCCACGTCGTTCTTGGGGTCGAGGTAGCGCAGATAGTACCAGCAAGAGCCGGCCCAGTTGGGCATGGTGTTGGTTTCGCGAACCCAACCGTCCTCGAGCGCGACCCACTCCTCGGCTTTGGCCAGCAGCGGCTCGGGTTTACCGGAAGGCTGGAAATCTTTGAGAGGAGGCAGCTGGAGGGGAAGTTCGGACTCCTCTAGCGCCTTGATCTCTCCTGAGGGGCCGATCACCACGGGGAACGGTTCGCCCCAGTACCGCTGGCGGGAAAAGATCCAGTCGCGCAGGCGATAGTTGATGCGGGCAGCGCCCAGGTCGCGCTCTTCCAGCCAGGCAATAATAGCGTCTTTGGCCTCTCCAACCCCTTTGCCGTCGAGGAAACCGGAATTGACGGAAACTCCATCACCGGCAAAGCAGGTCACGGTCTGTCCGTTGGCCGTTTCGGCGACCCGGTCGGGCTCGCCGTCCTTCTGGTACACACTGACGATCGGCAGCCCGAAGGCCAGAGCGAAGTCGAAGTCGCGCTCGTCGTGGCCGGGCACGGCCATGATGGCGCCCGTGCCGTAGCTGTCGAGCACGTAATCGGCGATATAGATCGGCAGAAGCTCGCCGTTGACGGGGTTCACGGCGTGACCGCCGGTGAACACTCCGGTCTTTTCTTTGGCCGAGGTGCGATCCCGCTCACTGCGGCTGGAAGCCGCCTTGCGGTACTCGTCGACCGCCGACTTCTGCTGGTCCGAAGTGACCGTATCGACCAGCGGGTGTTCCGGGGCGAGAACCATGTAGGTGGCGCCAAACAGAGTGTCGGGACGGGTGGTAAAGATGGCGAAATCTACCCCCTGGCCCGAAGGGTTGGCCCGAAACCGCGCTTCTTTGAGCCTCTCCGGGCTCAGGCTGGCCTGGGGCAGCGTAAACCAGACCTGAGCGCCGCGGCTGCGGCCGATCCACTCGGCCTGCTGTTTTCTGGTCTCGTCCGGCCACTCTACCGTCTCGAGATCGTCGAGCAGGCGTTCGGCGTAAGCGGTGATGCGCAGCATCCACTGGCGCATGGGCTGCCGGAAGCAGGGGTGAGAGCCGCGCTCGGAGTGCCCATCGATAACCTCTTCGTTAGCCAGCACGGTGCCCAGAGCGGGACACCACCAGACGGCGATCTCGTCGACGTAGGCCAGGCGGCGTCCATCGATGTATTCCCGTCGCTCGGTGTCGGAGAGGCCTTCGGGGACCGGGAGTTCCGAAATCGGACGTCCCAACTTCCGCTCCTCGTCATACCAGGTCTCGAACAGGAGTCGGAAGATCCACTGGGTCCAGCGATAGTAGTCGGGCTCGGCCGTGCTGACCTCGCGGTCCCAGTCGTAAGAGAAGCCCAGCGCCTTGATCTGCGCCTTGAAGGTCTCGATGTTTTTCTTGGTGGTGATCGAGGGGTGGGTGCCGGTGGCTACGGCGTACTGCTCGGCGGGCAGGCCGAAGGCGTCCCATCCCATGGGGTGCAGGACGTTGTCGCCGCTCATCCGTCGCCAGCGGGCCAGGATGTCGGTCGCGGTGTAGCCCTCGGGGTGCCCGACGTGCAGTCCGGCGCCACTGGGGTACGGGAACATATCGAGGACGTAATACTTGGGCTTGTTCGGGTCGAAGCCCGGATCTCCAGGCCCCGGGGTGCGGAAGGTTCCGTTCTCTTCCCAGTATTTCTGCCACTTCGGCTCGATCGCCGAAGGCTCGTAACGACCACTCATCGCTTAGCTAACGTCCTCTCATGTCTGTCAGAGGGTCACTAGGTCGGCTGGGCGAGAAGTCGCTTTTCCTCTTCCAGTCGCGCCAGGAACTCCGCCGCGCGGCCCTCCGTTGAAGCGACTCCCCTTCCGGATGCAAACTCAAAAAGCCTCTGCATCAGTGGGAATCCGTCGCGCCGTCCCAGGGCCGGGAGCAGGTTGAGGAAGCGGCCCCAGACCGACTCCCGAACGGCGTAGGTCGACGGGTCGTCCCGCAGTCCGCCCAGTACCAGGAGCTTGCCCAACTCTTTGAGGGCAACCGGGTTCAGGCGTCCCGCGCCCAGCATCGTCCGCTCCAGGACCTCTTCCAGGAAGCGCCAGTCGCTCTCGCCGTCCCATCGCTGGTCCTGGCGATAGGCCAACAGGCTGAGTACGGTATCGATCAGTTGGGGCCAGTCGCGATAGTCGCCCAGCGCGCGCAGCCAGGCTCCGTCGAGATGAGGGGTCGCTTCGGCCCGCCCGGGCGCTTGTCGGCAGACCCGAAGATACTCTTCGAGGATGGCCGGGTCGAGCAGCGCTCCGGCGCGCACCAGGCCCGTCATCAGGGCGCCCAGGCGCTCGAGCATGGGCGCCAGATCGCCGTAGCTGTCGTCGATGGAGAAGAGCGAGCGCCGAAGATGCAGCGAGGTGGCCGACTGCAGGTCGCGAGAGAGCAAAAACTCCGCCAGCCTCAGGTGCGCCTTGACTTTGGCTTTGCCCCGGCCTTCGGTTGCCCGCAGCAGGTCGACGATCCCCATGCCGCGGTCGCCGCGCTGTAGGGCCATCTCCGAGCGCAAAAGGAGCAGCCTTCCGCTGGTGGGAGAGGTGCGGGCCGGAAGCATATGGCTGAGCGCCAGTTCGGCTTCCACCAGGCGCCCCTCGCGTTGCAAGGCGCGGTACTTGGACTTCAGAAGTCGCTGCAGCTCGCCCGTGTCGCTCACCGAGGTGCCTCGGAACCCCGGCGTGGCGTTGTCGGCGGCGGTCTGAGAAAAGGCGACCACCAGGAACGTCTCGATCACCTGATCGAGTCGTTCGCTGTCCCAGGCCATTTTCCCGAAGCTGGGGTGGGTGGTCAACTCGGTCACCAGTTCCCGGAACCACAGCCCCAGCGGGGTCCGCAGCAGCCAGTCGCCCAGTTCACACATCTGGCTCAGGCGATGGGCCAGTTCGGGGAGCGGCAGACGTTCCGACTGTTGCCATGCCGCCACCCAGTCATCGGTTAGCCCTTCCAGTTCCAGCATGCCGCCCAGCGGTCGGAAAGAGGTCAGAATGCGAAGCTGCTCCAGCGCGGTATCCCGCTCGCCGGCGCGCAGATGAGCCACCGCCAGGTGCAGCGTGTTGCGCACCAGCAGTTCTCGATTCTCTTCGCCTTCTTCGAATACGGCGGCCTGGCTGACCTCGCTGGCCTGCTCGAGATGGGCCAGCGCCGGCGCGTGGTCGCCCGCCAGAGAGAGGACTCGTCCCAGGGCCAACAGCGTCTCGGCGCGCAGCGAGCCGTAGCGCGGGTGTTCGGCCAGCGTCTCCAGCGATTCCAGGCTGGCCCGGTATTCCACCAGGGCGCCGTCCAGATCGCCGCGGGCAGCCAGACAGGCGCCCTTCCAGCTATAGAGGCTGTAGCGATCGAACTCGGTCAGCACCGAGGAGGGCAGGTCGGAAAGCTTGCCCAGCCAGTGCTCGAGACCGGAGAAGTCGCGATGAATCTCGGCGCTCTTGGCCACATACTTGAGCACCACCCGATACTCTTCCCAGCGGCCCGCAGGGGCCTTGGGCTGACCCGAGAGCAGACGTTCGAACCCCAGCGCCGCCTGCTCGAAATAGGCGGTGGCAAACTTTTCCTGATTCAGCCGTCGGGTCGCCTCTCCCAGATGGAAGTACAGCCGGGCGGTGAGGTAGAGTTCATTCTCGGGCAGGTGCTCTTCAGCTCCCTCCCCTTCGGCCATCGGGGCCGGAAGCAGCGGGAAGCTGGGCACTTCCAGGCCGCTCTCGAAGTGAGGGCTCTCGCCGCCGGCTCGCTGCCCCAGCTCCAGAGCTCGTCGACCCACCAGGATGGCCAGTGGCGCCTCGTCCAGGCTAACATAAAGGGCCGTCATCTGGGCGAAAGCGGCCCGCAGACCGTTCCAGGCCGGTTCGACATCGGCGCGCTGGACGGCTGAGACCAGCCCATCGTACTGCTCGGTGGCGGCGCGCAGATCCTCGACCGCTCGAGGGAAGGCGCCCGCGTCCTTCCAGCATTGGCCCCGAGTTAACAGCAGGTAAGCCAGCAGGGCGCGCAGATCGCTCCGCCCCTCCAGGCGGATGGCCTGGCGGCCCCACTCGATAAACTCTTCCAGAGAGCGGGCTTGCTCCTCGGGCGAGCCCACTCCGGTCAGGGCCCGTCGCGCGCCCGTGTAGGCCAGCAGCGGCTCCAGGTCGATACGGCCGGCGAACACCTGATAGCGAAGCACCGAGACGGCCCGGTCCAGGTCGGCGTAGGCGGCCTCGCGAGCCCCCGCACGGCCGCGCAGGCGGGCCCGGAGCAGCAGCGCTTGAACGCCGCTTTCGATCGTTCCCGAGCGGAACAGAAGGTCGACGGTCCCTTCCAGTTCCCGCAGCGCCAGGTCGACCTGACCCAGCCCGGTGAGCGCCTCGGCCCGGTACCAACCGACCTCTCCCATGGGGACGGCGTGGCGCTCGAGGTCCAGCTCTCGGAACAGTTCGAAGGCGGATTCGGTCGCTTGCAGGGCGGCCTCGAAGTCGCCTTCGCGAAGCGCAATCTGAGCTTTCTGCATCAGCGCCATTCCGGTCAGGGCGCGCAGCGCCTCCGAATCGGCGATGGCCCGCCCTTCTTCGAGAACGGCCAGAGCCGTGTCCGAAAGGCGCGCGGCCCGGGCCGGCTGCTGAGCTTTCAGAGCCGCCTCGCTGAGCCGGTTGGTGGCCGACCCGATGGAGGAGATCATGGTCATCTCGCCATCGGCGAACTGGATCTGGAACTGCTCGAGCGCGGTCTCGAGGTCCTGAGCGGCCTCGTCGAGCAGGCCCAGCTTCATAAGAGAAAGACCGCGGGCGTTGTGCAGCCAGCCCAACTCTTCTCGCAGATGGCCGGCTCCCGCCTCGATGGCCGCACGAAGCGGCTCTTCGGTAGCGTCGAGCAGGGCCACCCGCTGGAAGAAGAGGCCCTCTTTCCACAGTTTGGCCAGCTCTTCGCGCCATAGGTCGAGCACTTCAGGACGGGCGAACACCTGCTCTACCAGGTCGGCAGGGACGCTCGAGTAGGACAGCCAGCGCAGCGCCGGCATCAGGTCGCCGCGACGGGGCTCCTCGAGAAAGTTGCGGGCCAACCGCTCGGCCATGGCCTCTCCCTGCCCTGACGAGTCGAGCAGCATGTCGAACAGGCTTCGGTGGGCCAGACCCAGCGCCGGTTCGGGTTCGGCCCAGAAAGAAAAGAGCGAGGGGATACTCGAGGTGACTTCGTTGGCGACCTCAACGTCGATTCCCAGCCCTTCGAGCACGCGGAGCGGGACGGGACGTTCATACAGACCGAGAACGCAGAGCAGTTCGCTCAGGCCTTCGCGCTGGACCTTGGTGGTAAAGAGGCGGCGGGCGAGCACCAGCAGGTCCTCGAGAACCGATGGGGTGGGAGCATAGCCTTCCCCATTCTCCACCAGGTTCGCGTAAGCCCGCGCCTTGAGGAGCGAGCCGTGAAAGCGTTGGAAGATCGCCTGTTGGCGATCCGGATCGTCCTCGGTCCCGGCCAGTTGGGAGGCAAAGGCGGCGCGCGAGGTCACTTCGTGAGAGAGATCCCAGAACTGCTGCTGCAGATAAGGGCTGGTTTCGCCTCGCTGGGGAAACTCCGAGCCGGTGATCAGCAGGTGGACGCCGGGGGTGAGAACTCGGGGTACCAGCGAGGCCGGCACCGTCTCGAACCCATCGAGCAAGAGGAGAAAGTCTCGGCCGCCGTTGACCTTCTTCAGGCAGCGCAGGTAGGAGGAGAGGCGACAGGAGAGCGGCTCGGCGTATTGGCCCAGGTCGGCCAGGTCGTTCGAGAGTCGGTCGACCTCCGAACCTAAAGATTGCAGAGTCTCGGTGGGTACGGGCACCCAGTCCAGGCGCTGCATGGACGGTTCGGAGGCGATGTGGTCGTTGAGCCGTTCGACCACCGTCGACAGGCGCGTTTCCGGAAAGCGGTCGACCCGCAGATAGAGCACGGGAAAGTCGGCCGGTAGCGGGCTACACTGCGGATGAACCAGGGTGCGACAGAGCAGAGTTCGGCCGCTACCTCGTTCGCCGCGAACCAGGCTGATGGTGCTCGTGCCGGTCGGCGCTCCCGTGACAAAGTCGGCTAGCTTCCCGGCCAGGTCGATAGGACGATGCTCGGGACCGGCATAGTCGAGCTCTCGGCAGCGCACTTCGAGTTCTCGTTTGAGGGCCGCGTTCCACTGGGCGGCCGGAGTGACGTTGTCATCAAAGAACGAAGGCCAGGACGACTCTTGCGAGGGCGGCGCCTCCAAGGAGTCCTCTCCCCCTTCCTGGTCCGACGTCACCACGTCCGGCTCATCGTCGAAAAGCAGTTCGTCGCTGTCCCAGTGAGAGAAACGGTCGCTCACTTCGGCGCCCCCGACCACGACCCCCATGGGCGCTTCGAGGCCACGGCGACCCACCATGATATCCGGCACTCCGCGCACCCGCAGACCCGAAGGGAACTGGCAGACGGTGGCCTGAGCGCCTTCCGCTCCCGGTTCGGTGCGCAGGCGGGCGCGCGACCAGAGCTGCCGACTGGCCTCGCTAAACTCGGCAAAAAGGCGAGAAAAATGCGGGATCTGGTCGCGGATTTCGTCCAGACGGTTGGTGGCGTCCGGGCGCATCAAAGAGAGACTCCAGCCGATCAGCCCCTGCAGCGGTCCGGGCACGCCTTCGTCGATTCCCAGCCAGCGGGTGATCCGCCGAGGCTGCCCGCTGTCCGTGAAGAAGACCGATCGCAGCAGGGTGGCTTCCGGATCGTCGAGGTCGGCCAGCACTCGCTGAGCGTAGCAGAGAAAGTAGATGGTGTGCTGCAGCGAGCCGCCCGGTTTGAGCATGGGGTCGAGCAGCGAGGTCTCGTCGAACTGGTGGCGCAGGAAGCCGCCGGCCAGCGACGCGTGCAGTCGTACCAGGTACTCCAGTCCCTGGAACAGGCTGCGTCCCAGCGGCAGCACCTGCCCTTGTTCGTGGGCTTTGAGCAGCCCAGCTACAGCCTCGCTAAGCAGCGGAGGGTCGTTGCTAACCAGGAAGATTCTGCTGTCCAGCGGCTCCAGGCGAGGGGACGGTTTGGCGCGCTCGACTTCGAGCCGCCCCCCTACCGCCGCCAGTTCGCTACGGTCGAGCCAGACCGAATAGCGAGTCGGATCCACCAGCGGTTTGGCGTGAATGCCGACGGAGCCGCGAGCCAGGCTCATGCCCAGGTAGCCGTCGGCCCGGGTGTGGGTGGTCAGGTCCCAGGACGAGCAAAGCAGAACGAACTCGCCCAGCCAGAGGACAAACGGCTCGCTCACTTCGTGGCTCAGCGCGGCGCAGCGGGCCGGATTGTCCTCGCGGATCGCCTCTTCGGCTTCCATCATCCAGGCCAGCAGTCGCGGCTGGGCCTCCAACCCCGCCCATTTCAGGAACGGGTTGAACTCCTGGCCTCGATAGAGAAGGTGGATGGCGGGCTGAGCCTGAGGGTGGTCCCAGTAGGCTCGAAGTTGGCGGGCCGCTCGGGCCAGGTCCGAGATCAGCTCGGCGGTGGATGGGGCAAACGAGCCGGCGACCTCGGTTTCGCTGACCGCAGCCCAGCAGCCCTGAGCCAGGCCGGTGGCCATGCGAAGGGTAAAATCGATCGCTTCGAGGGTGGCGAGCAATCCGGTGACGACTTCCTCTTGCGCCTGCGAGCGCTCGAGTCGACGTAGGATCACCCGCAGGTGAGTGGGCAGTTGGCTCGCGGTAGAAAAGTGCGAGGAGCGGTGGGCGTTTCCGAAGATCGGTACGATGGGTGGCACGATGTCCCCTGGGACCTCCCTGGGAATGGTCTCTTTGACGTGGTGCGCCAGCAGTTCGGGGTTCATTCCGAAAAGCGGCGACTCCAGCGGTTCGAAGAAGGAGCGAACTCGAGCGATGGCGTGGTCGAGCGTGGCCGAGAGTGGCGCCTCATCGAGAGCTACCGCGACAGGCCGTCGCAAACGAGGGGCGACCCGTTCCCACACCTCGGGATCGATCTCGAGCCGATAGTCTTCCGAAGGCGGTCCGTCGTATGGGCCCAGGCGATCGGCGGAGAGCGACCAGGTGGAACAGAAGCTTCGAAAAGCGGCCTCGGCCGACTGCTCGATCGGGGCCAGGCGGTCGCGCAGAGCGGCCAGCGCCTGATGGGTCACGAACCCCTCGGTGAACTCGGCAGGAGCGGGCAGGTCGGCGACCCGGCCCAGCCACCAGAACAGGAACGTCTCGCCTTGCGAACCCCGGCCAAACTGCTGCTGCAGAGCCGCCAGAGCCGGTGTCTCGGAGCGGGCCGGATGTTCGGAGAGAAGCAGGTCGTCGAGAGCAAAAAGCGGGGCTACCCCGGCGATGGTCGCCTCGAGCAGATGCCCCCAACAGAGGAGATCGTCGACGACCTCCCCGTCGGCCGGGGCTGCTTCGCTATGTGTTGTGACGGCCTGCCAACCCGAGGGCTCGCTCATGCCGCCCCCTTCTCCGCCAGAAGGCCGCCTCCTGGGCCGCCCTGGGCCCGGGACTAGTAACGTTCCAGAAGCACGATCGGGATCTTCCGAGAGGTGGCCGCCTGGTAAACTTCATACCCGGCGTAACACTCGCAGAAGTCCGCCCACAGGTCGTCGGCCTGTCCCCCCTCGGCGTCTTGCGCCAGCACCGAAAGTCGCTGCCCCTTGATCTCGACCTCGGCCACCGAGGTGGCCTGCAGGTTCTTGTACCAGGCCGGAGCCACGGGGGAGCCCCCGTAGGAGCCGACGATGGCCAGTCGGGGATCGCGTCCGTCGGGTGAGGGGACGGGAAGGTAGCAGAGCGGAACGGTGCGTCGCTGCCCGCTCTTGCGTCCGCGGGTCGTCAGCAGCAGAACCGGAAGGTTCGAAAGACGCCCCCCGATCTGGCCGCGGGTCCATCGGAAAAGGAGGACGTGCAGGGCAGAGATAGCTCGCACCAGAGTCTTCTTGGAAATCAGGCGACGGCCCAGTTCCGCCGAGTGGCGGCTGTCCAGGGAGTGAGAGCGACGGCTCATCGAAAACGCCCCGGAAACCGAGAGAGCGCTACCCGTTCGGGGTAACGCTCTACTGTAGTCACAGAATAGCATATAGGCATAATGAGATCAAGCACCTTTTTAACGGTACCCAATCCTACCTGCCGTCAACCGCTGGCTAGAAAAAACTATCCCCCGGATAGCCCTGAGCGGACCATCCGAGGGACAGGGGCGCCTAGGCGCCTTCGGGCCGGGTCATGGAGAGCGGCTCGAGAAGTTCGCCCAGCTTAGCTTCGCCCAGGTTGGTCTCGACCAGAGCGACCTCGCGGATCGACTTGCCCTCTTTGGCCGCCTGCTTGGCGATGCGAGCGGCTTCGTCGTAGCCGATCACGGGGGCCAGAGCGGTGCCCAGCATCAGCCCACGCTCGACACCGTCGGGGCCGGCGGTGGTGGCTTCCAGACCGTCGACGCAGTCGGTGGTGAACACCTTGACGGCAGCGCTGAGCAGGTCGATGGCACGGTTCAGGTTTTGGGCCGAAACGGGCATCATGGTGTTGAGTTCGAAGTTCGAACCGTACACGCCGTGAGCGACGGCGGTGTCGTTGCCGAACACCTGAGCGACCACCATCAGCAGCGCTTCACACATCACCGGGTTGACCTTGCCGGGCATGATCGACGAACCAGGCTGCACGGCGGGCAGAGCCAGTTCGGCCAGCCCCGCGCGAGGGCCGCAGCCCATGAAACGAATGTCGTTGGCGATTTTGTACAGGGAGGCCGCCACGGTGCGCAGGCAGCCCGAGGCGCTGATCACGGCGTCGATGTTATTCTGGCCGCAGAAGTGGTTGTCGGTCTCCCGCATCTCGACGCCCAGCTCTTTGCTCATCCGGGCGATGGTCTTAGAGGGGAAGTCCTGATGGGTGTTCACACCGGTGCCCACAGCGGTTCCGCCCAGGGGCAGTTCGGCCAGTTCCGAGATGGCAAAGTCCAGGCGCTTCTGGGCCCGGCTCATCTGTCCGGCGAAACCGTGGAACACCTGGCCCAGGGTGATCGGGGTAGCGTCCTGCAAGTGGGTACGACCGGTTTTCACGATGGCGTCGAACTCTTTGGCCTTGGCGGCCAGGCTCTTCTCCAGGGCGGCCAGGGCCGGCTTCAGGTCATGAGCGATACCCAGCAGAGCGCTGACCTGCATGGAGGTGGGGATGGTGTCGTTGGACGACTGGCCCCGGTTGACGTCGTCGTTGGGGTGCACGGCCTTGCTGCCGCGGGCGTTGCCCAGGATCTCACCGGCGCGGTTGGCGATCACTTCGTTGGCGTTGGTGTTGGTCGAGGTGCCGGACCCGGTCTGGAAGACGTCGACGACAAACTCGGCGTCCCACTGGCCGGAAGCGACTTCGTTAGCGGCCTGAGCTACCGCTTCTGCCTTCTTGGCGTCGATGAAACCCAGTTCGGCATTGGCCTGAGCGGCGCAACCTTTCAGGGTGCCCAGGGCCAGGATGAAGCGGCGCGAAAGCCCTTCTCCACTGATGGGGAAGTTGCGCACGGCGCGGGCCGTGCTGGCGCCGTACAGGGCGTCGGCGGGGACTTCCATCTCTCCCATCGAATCTTTTTCGATACGGGTGTTGCTGGTTTTCGTGGTCATAGAACTTTGGTCTCCTCTCGATCCGCTCGTTTTCGTAGCTGCTGCGGACCGGATTTCTGGCGCCGCCTTCGCGTCCGAAGAAAGGTCTCCTCGCCAGTGACTGGCTCTTTGGAAAACTCCCTGGAACGGGTTTCGGCCCTGGTCGCATTTTGGAACCGTTGCGCTCCTCTCCCCTTTCGCATGGATGAGCGTTTGATGAGGCAGTATCTCCTCCGCTCGGGCACCGTCTTACTGGTCCACGGCGAGCCGTGGCGGGGGGTCCTGTGGGGGCGGAGGGGCGACCTGGGTACCACCCTTGACGCTCTGCTGGTGCTCCCTGGCGAGCGGCGTCAGGGGGTCGGCTCGAGGCTTCTTCAGAGCTTCCGGAAGGAGGTGGAGGGGACCCCGTGGCGGTTTGGAGGGGGCGACCATCACTTCGTCCCCGGCCTGCCGGAGAGCCTCGCTGAATTCCACGGCTTCTTCTCCTCGCATGGATTGGTGGCGGACTGGCATGCTCACGATCTGCTCTGGGAGGCGCCCTCTCCGGGGCTTTCTCGTTGGGATGAGACGACCTATCGCCTGGTGACCGTCGAAGAGGCGCAGGGCCTGAGCTCACTGCTTAGCCACTTCGGGAGGAGATGGCAAGTCGACACCGCGAGCCGACTTCAAGCCCTGCGGGACGGCAGCGAAGAAGAGATGATGGGGGCCTACCATCAGGGGCGTCTGGTCGGCTTCTGCCACATCTGGAGCGAGCGCTCGCGGGGGCTGGGACCTTCGACCTTCTGGCTGGACCGAAGCCGGCCCGGCTGGGGGGGAGTGGGGCCGCTGGGCGTTCACCCCGACTGCCGCGGCCTGGGCCTGGGAGCCGGCGTGGTCGAGTCGTCGATGGCCTACCTGAGAAAGGTCGGGACCCAGCGCATCGGGGTCGACTGGACGGGGCTTCCCGAGTTCTACCAGCGCTGCGGATTCCGGCCCTGGCTCAGCTATCGCGGCTACCACCCCGAGGGCTGATCGTTCGCGCCATCCCGGGAAGGATCGCGCCGTTCGTCCCGAAGGCCACCCACCGTGAGTATTCCAAAGCGCTTTACCGCCTCGCTGATGGCGGCCTTGACCCTGGCATCGCTCTCTCTGGCTCAGCCCGCCTCCTCCCCTCCCCCCTCGGCTCCGGCCTCCCCGGCCCCTTCGGCCTACGGAGAGCCGAGCAGCGTCCTGCTCGAGGGCGACCAGCATCAGCCGGTGCGCTTCGAGAAGGCCATGGTCACGACCGGAGAAGAGATCTCGGCCGAGGTCGGCAAGGCGATTTTGCGCCAGGGCGGCAACGCCGTTGACGCGGCCATTGCGGTGGCTTTCGCGGAAGCGGTGACGCTGCCCCGAGCCGGCAACATCGGAGGGGGCGGCTTTGCTCTGATTCGGGACACCGACAACCAGATCTACGCCCTGGACTTCCGCGAGGCCGCCCCTCGAGCGCTGTTCCGGGGGTTCTACGCCGCCCCTGGCCACTCTTCGACCAAAGGGCCCACGGCGGCCGGCGTACCGGGCACGGTGGCAGGAATGTGGGCGATGCACCAGCGCTTCGGAAAGCTGCCCTGGGCCGACCTGGTAGCCCCGGCCGTGAAGCTGGCCTCGGACGGCTTCGACATCTCGGCCTACGAAGCGGACGGGATCACCGCCCGCCGGGAAAGTTTCCAGGCTTACCCCTCGACCTCGTCCATCTTTCTGCCCGCCGGGCAGCCGCCCATGCCGGGTCAGCCGTTCGTGCAGAGCGACCTGGGTAAAACGCTGGCCAGGATCGCCAAGGACGGGAAAGACGATTTCTACCAGGGCGAGACGGCGCGTCTGTTGGCCCAGGCGATGAAGGAGTCGGGCGGGGTCATGACGGCTCAGGACCTGGCTGACTATAAGGCGGTCTGGCGCAAGCCGCTGGAAACCAAATTCCGAGGCTACAGAGTGGCCTCTATGCCGCCGCCTTCCTCGGGGGGCGTGCATCTGCTGCAGATGCTGGAGATGGTCGAGGATTGGCCGACCGTAGCCTTCGACCGCAACAGCGCCAAAGACATCCATATGCTGACCGAGGTGATGCGACTGGCTTACGCCGACCGAGCCCGCTACCTGGGCGACCCCGACTTTGTCGAGGTGCCGCTCGAGCGTCTGCTCTCCCCGGCCTATCTCGAAGAGCGGGAGAAGCTGATCGACCCCGAGCGAGCAGGCGACAGTAAAAAGCTAGCGCCCGAACTGCTGGGCCAGCCGGCCGAATCCTTCGACACCACGCATTTCAACGTGGTCGACGAGCGAGGTATGGCGGTGAGTCTGACTTACACCCTGAACTTCTCCTTTGGCTCGGACTACGTGGCCCAGGGGACGGGGATCCTGATGAACAACGAGATGGACGACTTCAACGTCAGCCCGGGTAAGCCGAACTCGTACGGTCTGGTCGCGGGCGAGGCGAACTCGGTGGCGGCCGGAAAGCGGCCCGTCTCCTCGATGACACCGACGATCATTACCAAAGACGGCCAACTGGTCGCCAGCGTCGGCGCTCCCGGCGGCTCGCGCATCATCACCGGCGTCTTCGAGTGGATCCTGAACTATCTGGCCTACGGCTTCAACCCCCAGACATCGGCTTCGCTGCCCCGGACCCATCATCAGTGGCAGCCCGACGCGCTGGGGTTCGAGGTGGGCATCTCGGCCGACACCCGGGCCCTGTTGGAAGCCAAAGGGCACAAGCTCGAGAAGGTCAACGCGGTGGCTCATGTGCTGGCTATCGTGCGCCAGCCGGACGGCCACCTGGAAGCTGGCCTGGACCCGCGTCGCCCGGCCTTCGCAGAGGGATACTAAGCGGTGTCCGGAACCTCCCAGGCCATGAGCGAGACGGAGCAAAAGGACAAACCGATCACGGCGGCGCTGGTGATCATCGGCAACGAAATTCTCTCGGGGAAAGTCGAAGAGGCCAACGGGCGATTCCTGGCCCAACAGCTCTTCGAATTAGGTTGGCACCTGCTCGAGGTCGCGGTGGTGCCGGACACGCGGGAGGCGGTGATTTCCACCGTCCGTCGCCTGGCGGCGAGTTTCGACCACGTCTTCACCTCGGGCGGGGTCGGCCCCACGCACGACGACATCACTCTGGCGGCGGTGGCCGAAGCCATGGAGCGCCCGCTGGTCGTTTCGCCGGTTCTCGAGCTGCTGCTGCGCAAATTTTACGGTGTCGAACTGCTGACCCCGTCGCAGCAGCGGCTGGCGCTGGTCCCAGAGGGCGCTGTGCTGCACTACGGAGAGAGCTCACAGTACCCGCAGATGATGATCGAGAACGTCTATCCGCTGCCCGGTATCCCTGATCTGTTCCGGAAAAAGTTTCTCGAACTCAAAGAGCTGTGGCCGCCCGCCGCGCCGATCGGCCGACGCTCCCTGCAGCTGATCGCTATGGAGACGGACCTGGCGGAACTGTTGACGACCGTCGCCAACGACCACCCGGCTGTCCAGCTAGGTTCTTACCCTACCCTGAAAGAGGGTCAGTGGCATCTGGAGCTAGTGCTAGAGTCGTCCCGCCCGGAAGAGCTGGAAAAGGCGCTGGCGGTCCTGGTTCGCGAGCTGGGCGTCGAGCCCCAGCCTCTGCCGAGCTGACGACCTCTTCGGGCGGGCCGCAAAGGTTGCGGATCGCCGGGAAGTCGTGTAGAAAAGGCACAACACGGGCGAGCAACTTTGCCCCGCTACAGCGGTTACGCCCCCCAATGGGAAAGAGGTTTGTTCTATGAAAAGTTCCTTATTTTCGGCACGAAAGCTGGCTCCGGTACTTCTGGCCGTCTGCTTCGTGCTGTCCGCCCTGGTGGCGGTTCAGGCTGACGACAAGGAGTTCAGCGGAGAGCATCCGCTGCGCGTCCTCAAGGCCCGCGCGCAGCGCGACAACGTGCGTGGCAGCGCGGCGGTGTCGGCCCGTGGAAACCTGACCATCTGGCTGCAAAACTACACCTCGGTCATTGTTGACGGCGTCAACATCGAAGTCGAGCTGTACAACAAGAACCGTCGCAAGGTAGAAACGCTCAAGCGCACCATCGAGAAGATGGAGCCGGGCGAAAAGAAGGTGATCACCTTCCGCTGGGACGTGGTTGCCGAAGACGAAGTGAACCCCCGCTTCTTCATCGAGTATAACTCTCGCGGCAATCAGAAAGCCCGCTTCGAAGGCGACACCCCGAGCTGGCAGTAAGGGCCAACCTGAGAGCGAGAAAGGACTCGGCCTGGTCCGGGTCCTTTTTCTTTTCCCGAGCGTTTGCGTCGAGTCGCTGGCAGGACCGCTCGTTGCGCTCTAAGAATCCGCTGCCCTTATGATCACGCTAGCTACTCGCGCGAAAACCCTCAACCCCTCCTCTACCCTGGCCGTCACCGCCAAGTTCAAGCAGATGCAGAGCGCTGGCCGCGACGTCATCGGCTTCGGCGCCGGCGAACCCGACTTCGATACTCCCGAGGGGATCAAAGAAGCCGCCATCGCGGCGCTTCGCGCTGGTCGCACCAAATATGAACCTGCTCAGGGGTCGGCCGATGCCCGCAACGCCGTCGCCAAGGTTTACAGCCAGCGCTACGGCTGCGAACTGACGGCCAACAACGTGCTGATCTCTTGCGGCGGAAAACACTCGCTTTTTCTGACCTTCCTGACCCTGTTCGAACCGGGCGACGAACTGCTGCTTCCGGCGCCCTACTGGGTCACCTACCCCGAGCAGGTCAAGCTGGCGGGCGGCACCACCCGCTCGATCCGCGGCTCCGTCGAAAACGACTTCAAAATCACCCCCGAGCAGCTCAAGGCCGCCATCGGACCCAAGAGTCGCGCCCTGCTGCTCAACTCGCCGGGCAACCCTACCTCGACGA
>JAEXNA010000050.1 GCA_023447635.1 Vulcanimicrobiota bacterium
TGATCAGACGGTAGATCAGGCCAATGGCTGTGCGGGTCTTGCCTGTTCCGGTGGCCATGGCGACCAGAATTTCCTGGCGCCCCTCGGCGATGGCGGTTTCGACGGCGCGGATCGCTTCGTTCTGGTAGGGGCGGAGCCCGAGATAGCCCGGATCTTCCTTGGCGAGAGTCGCGTTGGCCTGCTCGATATCCCGCTTCAGCAGCGCCTGCAGGCCGTCGGGGGTGTACCACCCCTCCAAAGGCTTTCCGCTGTTCACGGTCTGGCGCACGTCGCGGAACCAGATCCCCGAGGCCTCTTTGAGCTGTCTGAGGAAGCCCCGCCCGTTGGTCGAGAAGAGGAACGGGATCCGAGCTTTGTCCCAGGGACCGCCGGGGGAAGCATAGCCTTCCGGCATCTTGAAGGTTTCGCTGTAACGCTCGGCTTGCTCGAGAGCGGACTTCACGTTCTTGTTCTTCCGTTTGGCCTCGACCACGGCGACGGGAGTTAGTCCGAGGAACAGCGCGTAGTCGGCGGGGCCGCTTTGGGTGGGCCATTCGGCGATGGCCAGGTTTCGGCCGCGCTGCGGGCGGACGCCTTTGGCGTAGCGAAGGGTCTGGGAGTCGACTTCCCATCCGGCCTGGCGCAACTGTTCGTCGATCAGCGCGCGGGTGGCCTGTTCGTCCAGGTTCAGGTTCAGCTTGGAGGCCTGGACTTTGGCCTGCTGCAGCTCTTCCGCAGGCTTCGCCTCGGCTTCGGCCCGGATCTGCTGCAGAAGGGTCTCTTGCTGCTGCTCAGCCTGGAGCAGCTTCTGCTCGGCCTCTTCGGCTCGCCCTTCGAGGGCGGCTTTTTCCTGCTGAACCGCGTCGAGTTGGCCCCTGAGGGCGGCCATCTCGTCGGCCACGGCGGTGGCCTGCTGCCGGGGATCGGGGGGAGGGAGGAACGGGCCGAGTTGATAGTTCCGGTCGACGGTGAGCTGGTAGTAATACAGGCCGAGCGCGCGGGCGATCTTGAGCATGGTCAGCGCGTCGCTGTGGGCCCCTGCCGCGGTGTGGACGGCCTCGTTGCCGGTTTTGCGCAAGCGGTGGAACGCCTCTGCGGCCTGCGAGGTCAGGTTGCCTTCGTAGCGCAGCGCGTTGATGGTGTCCAGGAAGCTGGCGTTAGGGCGAAGACGGATGTTGAGGTAGGCGGCGAGTTGAGCGGCCAGCGTCTCGCCGAACAGGCGCAGTTTGTAGAGCGAGGTGTTGGGGTCGTCGGCGAAGTAGCGCTCGGCGAGCATGGCCGACTGGTACAGCACGGGGCTCTTCTTTTCCAGAAACCCGAAGTTCGTATGTGCCCCGCCGCTGCTCAAATCTGATGACTCCGGGAGGGGGCTTCGGGTTTTTCCGACGGCGTTCCTACGCGGCACGGCAGTGGGAGGCTGGCGGCTGCGGATTCGCGGTGTGGGTTGGTGGCTGGGGCGTTGAGGAGGTGCAACTGCGTGACCTTTCAAACTAGGGAGTTAGAGCTCTCTGTGATGTCCACCAACCTCCAAAAAATCGACCATATCGTCGTTCTTATGCTGGAGAACCGCTCGTTTGACAACGTGCTGGGTCGGCTCTACGCCTCGGACAATGCGGAGCCGTTCCGGACCCCTCCGCGCGGGCAGAGCTTCGACGGAGTCGCGGGCAAGAATCTCTCCAACCCGCTGCCTGGGGGAAAGGGCGTGGTCTCCGCTGGGATCTCTCGCGACCTTTGCGACCCGAGCCCGGACCCTGGGGAAGAGTTCGACAACGTGAGGCGCCAGATAGGCGACGGCCTGATGGACGGTTTCGTGGTCGACTATATGGAGCACTTCGACCAGAGCGAGGGGCGGCCACCGACAGCAAAGGAACTGTCAGTGATCATGAGCGGCTTCACTCCAACCGAACTGCCTGTGCTTTGCGGTCTGGCGCGCAACTTTGCCGTCTGCGACCGATGGTTTGCCTCGGTGCCTTCCCAGACTTTGTGCAACCGGGTCTTCTCCCAGTCGGCCACCTCACGCGGATTTGTCAACAACGCGCCGCTTCCGAAGTGGCTTCTGACCCGGTCCAAGACGGTCTTTGAGCTTCTCTCCGAAGGGGGACGCGACTGGTCGGTCTTCTATGACGAGCTAGATCTGATGCCTCTGACCCGGCTGGTTCAGCCGACGCTTTGGAGAGGCTACGACGGGCACTTCAAGGGCATGAGGAGCTTTTTTGAGCAAGCGGCCTCCGGCACTCTGCCCTGCTACTCGTTTCTGGAGCCGAGGTTTTTCCTGGACCACAACGACGCCCATCCGCCGCTGACCAAACAGTTTCTGGTCACCTCGAGCGTGGCCGCTGCGGAGCTTCTGGTGGCCAGTGTGTACGATGCTCTGCGCAAGGGGCCGGGCTGGGAGAAGACTCTGCTGGTGGTGACCTTCGACGAGCACGGCGGCTGTTACGACCACGTTCCTCCGCCTGCCGCGACGCCTCCCCTGGCCGATGGGGCGGCAGGGGAGGCGGGATTCTGCTTCGACCGTCTGGGGGTTCGTGTCCCGGCTATCCTGGTCTCTCCCTGGGTCGAGGCCGGCAGCGTGATCTCCACCCAGTTTGATCACTCCAGTCTGATCAGGACGGTAGGTGCGCGCTGGGGG
>JAEXNA010000055.1 GCA_023447635.1 Vulcanimicrobiota bacterium
GACCCGACCCACCCCCTGCCCCGTCCGAGGGTCCTGCCTCGGCGGGGCGGCTCGGGGACGCGACCGCACCAGACGCACTGAGAGCCTCTCTAAGCCCTCGCCCCCTCGGCTGGCGGCGCGCGCCAGACGCCCTCTGGCGAGCCCTGACGGCCCGCCACGCGCGGCCTGAGGGCCCTCGGGGAGGGGGGGAGGGGGGTCCATTGGTCCCCCCGGATCGGCCCTCGGAGCCTGGGAAGCGCCAGTGGTTCCCCGGCGTGCGTAACAAAGGGTGCCAGCAAAAAAGGAGCGTGTCCATTTGTCCAACGCCAAGTGCCAAATCCGCGCCGATGTTGCGCCTGAGCAGAAGGAGTGGCTCCACGAACAGGGTCCAAATCTCAGCCAGACTATCCGCGCTATCATCGATCGCGCCATGCCTGGCGGCGACCTCGCCAGCAAGATCGACGACGACCGCCCACCACAGATTAGGTTCCTATCAGCGGTCGAGGAGTATTACCGGTTTGGCCGGAGCTGCGATGTCGCCGGCGTCAACCCCGCCGACATCACCGAGGCGCTGGAGGCCGACCCGCTCTTCCAAGAAGCCTACAGAGCCGCACAGCGCCGATTCATTGAGGACATCGAGTTCCTCTTGTTGGATGCGGCAAAGGGGAATCGCAAGATCGATAAGTCTGCGATGACCGGCTTGATCGCGTTTTTGAACAACAACCACCCGGCCTGGGGCAGGATCAAGGCCGAGATGATCCAGAGGATCTTCGGCCCCTTGATGACCGACATGCTCAAGGCCGCTCAGGAACTAATCGACGCCAGGACCTACAAGAAGCTTGTCGCCAAGTGGGAATCCATCCGCGAGATGAGGCTCCTTCCGTTCTCCGATTGATGAGGTAGGTAGCCCATGGCTCTCCCGCTCCTGTCGCGCGCGCACCTCGACAGGTGGCGGCAACCCAGCGCACTGAAGTTGGTCGACCCTCTCGAGACGACCATCCGCAAGAACATCACCAGCGCCGTGAAGCACACGGCTCTGAAGTTGGTCGACGACGAGTTCGAGCCGTTCGTCGAGTACGCGGACCGTCCCATCGACTTCTGCAGGGACATCCTCGGCATTGAGCTCTGGGACAAACAGGAAGAGATCATGCTCTCTGTCCTGGTCAACCCGCGCACCGCAGTGCCGGCGTGTTACGCCTCTGGGAAAACCTAT
Source organism: Vulcanimicrobiota bacterium (assembly GCA_023447635.1). Taxonomy (GTDB): domain Bacteria; phylum Vulcanimicrobiota; class Xenobia; order Xenobiales; family JADMJV01; genus JAEXNA01. The sequence continues at coordinate 1,193 of JAEXNA010000055.1, forward strand.
CTTGCTGCTGCGATCTGCTTGTGGTGGCTCTTTACCAGGCGCCCTGCGCTTGTGGTATCGACCGCACCGACGAACCGGCAAGTCAAAAAGCTGCTGTGGAGATACATCCGCAAGCTCTACCGCGCGGCGAAAGTTAAGCTGGGCGGACGCCTGAACCAGACCGAATTGGTGCTGGCGGACGATTGGCAAGGCTTCGGCTTCGCTGGCAGCAACGGCACGTCGGTCCAGGGCATCCACGAAGCGGCCAACGTCTTGTTCGTTGAAGACGAGGCCGCGGGGATGTGCCAAGAGCTTCTCGAGGATTTCGAGGGGATCACCGCTGGTGAACACTCCCGGCACCTCAAAATCGGGAATCCGATCGTCGCGGAAGGGCCCTTCTGGTCTGCCTGTGAGGGACCCGATAAAGCCGAGTGGAACGTTATCCCGATCAGCGCCTTCGACGTGCCCAACGTCAAGGAGAAAAGGGCAGTAATTCCCGGCCTGGTCGACCACGAATGGGTGGAACACAAGAGGAGGCGCTACGGCGAGAAGAGCCCCTTCTGGACCACAAAGGTGCTTGGTCTCTTCTGGTCCCAGAGCGTCGAACTCATCGTGCCGCTCGAATGGGCACAGGCAGCGATGGACCGCTGGGATTCGCCCGAACTGCTCGAGTGGGAGCAGAACAACGATCTCGGACCTGTGGAGATCGCAGTCGATATCGGCATGACGATCGACGAGACGGTGATCGCTCGTAAACACGGCCGACGCGTGGAGATCCTCGACCGCTTCGTTCCGCGCAAGACACAGGTCTTGCTCGAGAAGATCGAGTTCTGGGCCGCTAAGGAGCGAGCCGAGATCGTGCGGATCGACGCTACAGGCTTGGGCAAGACGATCCCGGACATGCTCGAGGAACGCATCAGCAACGGTCAGTCTCCGCTTGATCCGGAGACCGAGATCGACGCCGTCGTGCTCGGCCGACGTCCCAAGGACAAAGACGTCTTCGAGTTCGCTTTGGACGAGGCCCAGTGGTCGATGCGATTGGCGCTAGACCCGTGTGGCGAAGCACCGATCGCCATCCGCGACGAGCAACTGCGGAAGCAACTTACAGCGCGCGCCTGGACGCTCACGGCCAAAGGCAAGATCAAGGCCGATACCAAGAAAGACCTGCGAAAGAAGGGAATCCCGTCGCCCAACGACGCGGACGCAACTATGCTGTTCTTCTCACCGAAACGCAAAATCGAGCTGGGGTTCGCAGCATGAGTCTCTTCGGTCGCATTGGATCGGGGCTCGGGCTCGCAGCCCGGGTCCTCGTAGGACGGGCCGACTATTCGGAGTACGACGCCGCCAAGTCGTTCACGGAGATCGGATGGGGCGATAGCTCCTCTGACGGCCTGGGGGGTGTGGTGCGAAATACTCGAGCCTGGCTCGAATGCTTCCGCACCCACCCCAGAGTCCAGGCCGCGGTCAACCGCATCGCGACAGACGTCGGCAAGACTCGCTGGTTGCTCCTTGAGGATGACCCCTCTACAGGGAAGCCGCGGGAGGTCAAGGACCATCCCCTGCTCACCTTGATGGCGGCGCCGTGGGTGAGGAGTGCAGGAGGCAGCTGGTCGACGCTGCTCTGGATGACGGCAGCGTACCTGGAGCTGGACGGAAATGCCTTCTGGCGGATGCGCTGGAAGCCCGGCAAGCCGAAGACCGGGCCGCCCACAGAGGTTTGGCCCATCTCACCGCACCTAGTCGCCTCTGTTCCGTGCAAAGGTCAGCCGTACTACCTGCTGAGCTCGGCTTGCGGGGAAGAAGCGCTGGACCGCCTCGGGCCAGACGAGATCATCTGGTTCCGGAAACCGAACTTGCTCTCCCCCAATGGCAAGGGCGCGGGCGCTGTTCAGGCGCTCGACGACGAAGTCAGTCAGGACAACTGGGCCGCCAAATATAACAACATGTGGTTCCGCAATGGGGCTCGGCCGGATTTGTTGGTCTCGCTCGCTGGCGACGCCAAGAGTTCCGACCAGAAGCGCGTCCAGGAGCAGTGGAACAGCCGTCACGGCGGCATCTGGAACGCGTTCAAGGTCGCCTTCTTAACAGGCGACGCCAAGGTTCATAGCCTTGGCACGTCCCACAAGGATATGGAGTGGGCCGAGGGCAGGAAGCTCTTGCGCGACATCATTTTCCAGACGCTCGGCATTCCCCCGGAAATCTTGGGAGTCATCGAAAACAGCAACCGCGCCACTGCCGAGGCGGCGTTATATATCTACGCCCTGCAGTGTATCCTTCCACGCGTCACGTCGCTCTGCGAGGACCTGAACCGCCTGCTGGTACCGATGTTCTCAGCCGCGCATGGGCGGCCGGTCTACCTGGGCTTTGAGTCGCCTGTAAGGGAGACCGAGGAGTTTCGCCTGGAGCGCGCCGAGAGGCTGTTCAAGGCCGGAGCAATCAGCCGCGATGAGTGCCGTGACGCCACTGGTTGGGACCCCATGGGCGGCGAGCGCGGCGAAGAGATCCTTCAGCCGCTCAACATGCTCGCCGTCGGGCCCAACGACCCGCGTCCGGACACGCGAAAAAGCGCCGGCGAGAAGTCGGCGGACTCCGAATCCCGGGGGCCGAGACCCGAGCGCAAACCGACCCGACGAAACACCGTCAGGGTGCACGCAATGAGGGGCGGCGTAATGATCGACTTCGAAATGGAGAGAGCTGCGTGAGTATCACCATCGGCGGAAGCGTCCTCAACGGACAGCGGGATATCGTATCGGAAGCGTCGCGCATCGTCCGCGACTTCCAGCTCCGGGCGGTCAACGAGGAAGAAGGCACGATCGAAGCCGTCGTGTCGACGAGGGACGTCGACCGATATAGCTCGATCATCCTCCCGAGTTCAATCGACCGGCTGCTGAGCCGGTTCCTTGCAAACCCTATGTTCCTCTGGCAGCACAACCGCGGCGTTCCAATCGGGAGCGTCTCGAAGCTCTGGCGAGACGAGGACAAGATCTACGCCGTCTTCCGGTTCGATATGGGCAACCCGTTCGCGGCTGACGTCTTCCGCCTCTACAAAGAGAAGGTGATGCGAGCTTTCTCGATCTCCGGACGCGCGCACCAGCTGTTCCTGTACTGGCAGTCGCCAAAGGAGCGGGCCGACCTGGCCAAGATTGACGAGGCTGCTTATGACGCCCTCGACGCCGAGGAATGTGACTACGTCATCACCGACCTCGAGCTGTTCGAGATCAGCGCAGTGACGATCCCCGGCAATCAGAACGCCCTCTCTCGCGCCGTCGAGGATGGCTGGATCAGTGAAGAATCTGCCACCATCCTGCGTGGCCCAGAAGAGCAACTCGAGAGAAAGGAGACCGACATGGACCGGATTCCCAAAGAACTCATCGAGCGGATGGACGCCGTGACTAAGGCGGCCGGCGAACTGCTGGCCCGCGACACCGAGCGTGCAGCCGTAGCCCCCGCCCCCGCCCCTGGCCTGACCGACGAGCAGAGAGCTGAAGTCAGACAAACCGTCCTGGACACGCTCGCCGAAGTCCTCGGATAGCACTCGCTACCGACCCCAGAACCAAATCAAAACCTGAAGAGGGGGGCCCGCTAGCGGGGCGCGGTG
>JAEXNA010000063.1 GCA_023447635.1 Vulcanimicrobiota bacterium
CCACGGCGGCCTTCAGTCCGGCGATGCCGTAGCCGCGACTGCCGCCGATCGCCCTGTTCAAGGGGTTGAGCCGCCTTTGCAGCGTGGCCGCCTCCTCCCACTCCCCCGCCCCGGCAAGATCCAGCAGGTGACGACAGGCTTCCGGCACCACGTTGGCCAGGGCGAGGATGCCTCCACCTGCTCCTCCCCGAACCCCAGCCAGCAGCAGGTTCGCAGCCCCCAGCAGATAGCGAAAGCCCGGCCGCAGGTTCACCTCGCCCAGCAGCGACAGGTCGCCCAGGCTGTCTTTGATACCACCGATGTTGGGATGCTCCATGAGTTTTGAGAGCACCCGCTCGTCCAGCTTTACGCCGGTGTTCTGCGGAATCTGGTAGATGAAGATCGGCCAGGGTGAAGCGTCGGCCACCTCGCGATAGAAGCCACTCTGGTCCAGCTGGGAACCGAAGTAAGACGGCGTACGAACCAGCACCCCTTCCAGGGCGACCCCTTCGAGTTGACCCAACTCTTCGATAGCCCCGCGTACCGAAGTGGGGGCGATGCCGAAGAACAGCTTGCGTTCGCTATGGCGACGCGCCACGTTCAGCAGATGACGCTGCTCTTCGCGGGTCAACATCTCGGCTTCGCCCGAACTGCCGTTGATCAGATAGCCGTCGAGCGGCTGCCCCTCGTACCAGGCCAGGTTCTTCAGAAAGCCGTCGATGTCCAGGCTCTCCTCGGCGTCGAACGGTGTGATCAAAGGGGCATAAAGTTCGCTCATAGCCGTGCCTTCGCACGGGCTGGAGCAGGCTCCCGCAATTGCGGAAAGGAAGGCTGACGCATGACTCGCTTTGCCCACCTTCAGGAGAGCCAGATCCCCACCATGGCTCGCATCGTTTCCGACGCCTTCAATATGGACGAGGCCAAATGCGCCCTCTGGATCGAACGTAGCAAGCTCGAAAACTGGCGCGCCCTGGCCGAAGGCGAACAGATCCTCGGTGGCCTGCTGCGCTTCGATATGGGGCAGTGGTACGGGGGGCGCCCGGTCGGGCTCACCGGACTGGCCGGGGTCGCCATCTCGACCGCAGGACGAGGACGTCGCGCAGGCCAGGAACTGATGCGAGCAACCCTGCAAGAGATTCGCGACCAGGGCACGGCGCTCTCCGCCCTGTACGGCTCGATCACTCCGTTCTACCGTCGCTGCGGCTATGAGCGCGCTGGCAGTCGGTTGATGGCCGAGGTTTCCTTGCGGGAACTTCCCGGCCGCTCTGGCCCCCTCGAAGTGCGCGATCTTAGCGAAGGCGACCACGCCGAGGTCGAAGCGTTCTACGCCCAGCACGTCCGTCAGCACGGAGCGCTTTTGCGCTGCCCCTACCTTTGGGTCAGGGTCCGGGGTCCGCGCGGAAAGACAGCCCAGGGCTACGGCTTTTACCGGGACGGACGGTTGGAGGGGTACACCTACCTGGTCAAAGAGTTGGGCGACTTCAAGCACAACACGCTCGAGGCTACCGATGTGGTCCTGACCACGCCCGACGCCGTGCAGACTTTTCTCGGCCTGCTGGCCGGCCACCGCGCCTTCTTCACCCACGCCAGTTGGCCGAGCCCCGCGTCTTCGGCTCTGCTCCTGCAGATCCCCGAGATCTGGCAGTACGGATTGAAGCTCGAGGAGCACTGGATGCTCCGCATCGTCCATCTCGAAAGGGCGCTGACCGAGCGCGGGTACGCCGCGCATCTGCAGGGCGAGCTTCATCTGCAGGTCGAGGATCCGTGGTTCGAGGAGAACAGTGGGCGCTGGCTGGTGAAGGTGGAGGGAGGCAGGGCGACCGTCGAGCGCGGCGGAGACGGGAGCGTCGGCCTGGATATTGGCGCCCTGGCCGCTCTCTACACAGGTTTCATGAGCGCCGAAAGTCTAGCGCTGGCCGGGCGCCTGTCCGGAGCTTCGGAGCCGTTGGCTCTGGCAACCGCCGTCTTCGGCTCCAACGGACCTCCGGATCTCCCCGACTTTTTCTAAGTCTACGGGACGCAAAAAGACCGCGACTTCCGAGGAGGCCGCGGTCTTTTTCCCTTACCGAAACGACGAGCGCTAGTTGCCGTAGCCCCAGCCGTAGGGGTAGCCGTAGCCGCCGTAGTTGTACACCGGCACGGCGGTCATCGCTTCTTTCAGATCCGGGTAGTTCTGCGAAATGGCCGTTCGCTCGGCCTGGTTCAGGACTGTCCAGCAGCGAGTCAGGTTGGCCTGGCTGGTGGTGATATCCACCAGGCTGTTGTCGCGCACGGCTCTCTGATAGGCCTGCGTAGCTTTCAGCATGTTGCGGTAGTTCTTGCTCTGCGTGGGGTCGTCAGCGGCGGCTACCGGCCAGGACGACATCGCCGCCGGAGGGCGGGCGTTACGAGAGCGAGCGATGCCCACAATCTGGTAAGCCAGATCTTTAATGCAGCCACCGGCCAGTTCGCGAGCCTCGGCCTGAGCCACCTGGTCGCTGCTGCCAGCCTTGACCTGCCCCACGCGCACCAGCGACAGAGGCTGGTCCACGACGACCTTGCGACCATCCGCACTGTAGGCCCAGAGGCGGGCGGCGCCGCCCAGGGCGAGAGCCCCGGATTCGGGCTTGTAGTCGGGCTGGAACCGCACGGAAACCCAGCAGACGTAGTTGGCGCCGTAGGCTCGGCAGACCTTATCGGCCAATTCCGGGGTGGGAGGCTGCTCGCCCCCCGCCTGGTAGCCGTAGGCCGTCAGGTCAGCGGCGCGACTCACCTGCAGTTTGGCCGAGGGCGCCATCTCGTGAAGAGCGCCTTCCAGCGTTTTCGTCAGAGCCGCCGAATCCATCGGGTCGTAGTAGCCCGGCATCTCGAGCGGCAGGATCACGACCTCGGCGCGGGGCTGAGCCCACGCCGTCGAAGCGAAAAATAGGGTGAGCGCGAGCGCCCAAAATTTCGATCTCATATACCCATCCTCCAATAGTTACGTAGGGATTTCCGGCCCGTAGGGCCATTGAGCTAAAGCTTGGCGAAAACCATTTCCCGCTTGCGCTCCCCGGCGGACAGCGTGGCTGCGTACTTGGACAGATTCCCGCCCTTGGGAAACAGTTTGGTCAAGGTCGGAAACGGCTCGGTGTAGGTGATGGTTCCAGGCGGCCCTTGCACCTGGAACTGGCCCTTCTGCTGCGGGTCCATCTGGAACGAGGTCACCGTGAATCCGGCGTGGGCCGGGGGCTGGTCTTCGAGCACGAACAGTTCCAACTTCGAGGTTCCGGGGTTGCCCGCCGTGACCCGCAGCGGATAGCTTAGCTCCTTGGCCTTGTAGGCGATATGCAGCGGAGCGATAGTGCCCTGCTGCAGCGCCTGGCTCACCTGTCCGGCCTTAGCCGGGCGGATGCGCGCCGCGACGAAATACCAGTTCTTGTCGACGTAGCTCGAGAGCGCTTGACGCACCGATGGGTCGGTCGAGAAGCCGTTCTTTTTCAGCCAGTCGTACAGCCCACCGTTGGTCTTAGCCTGCAGCACCGCGACGTCGTAAGGTCCAGCGACCTTGCGCTCGAGCACCTTCACGTCCGGTTCTGGCCGCAGCGCCGCCCCCGGAGCAGAGGCGCCCCGGGTCTCCATACTGGCCCCGACCGGCTGAGGATAGCGAGGCGTGGTCGCCTTCCAAAGTTCGTGGAACGGGGCGCCGCCCTGCACGTCGACCTTGGCCTGAGTCTCGGTCGGGATCACCCAGGCAAACTCGTTGGGCGCCCCTTCGTACTTCACCGACAAGATCATGTGCTGCGTCTTGCCGTCAGCGTAGAGAAAAGCGCGCTGCTCGGGCAAGCTCATATCCGGCACGGACGGCAGGTCGCGCGGGATGGCGATGCAGCCCAGCGAGGGCGCCACCATTCCCAGCATCAGTCCGAAGGCAAGCGCGCCTCCCACAACTCCTCGATAACGCTTCGTCATTCCAGGCCCCTCCCAAGATGTGGATTCTTACGCGGATTCTCAACGCGAAAGCAAACTCCTCGCCCCGAGGCCCTCAGGCAGTCATCCCGACCCCGAAGGTCGAAGCGGCCTGGAGATGTCTTCTCCCAGTCTCTCCGACCCTAACACCCAGTGGAGCCAGCCAGCTCCTTCGCCCAGGTTTTACGCCGATAACAACGTCCATCGCCTCGGCCGAGGGCTGCGGACCCTGGGGTACGACACGAAACTGTACGGTGAGGGCACGGACGATGTGCTGCGTGAACTTTGCCGCGAAGAGGGACGTTGGCTGCTCTCTTGCGACTCGGACTTTCTGGGTGAGGCCAACGCGCTGGTCCTGGAAAGCGTCGACTGGCAAGAGCAGCTGCAGACCGTCGTGCGCCACTTTAACCTGGACCCGCACGGCTACCGCTACAGCCTTTGCCTGAACTGCAACTGCGCCGTCCATGTCGTCGCGCCCGCCGACCACGTGGGTCAGGTTCCCGACTGGGTGGTAGAGACGGACGACCCCCTCTGGAGGTGTCCGGAATGCGAGCGCCTGTTCTGGGCCGGAGGCCATCTCGAGCGAATGAACGCCCGCTACGACGCCCTTTTCCCCGAGCGACCGCGGGACTAGAATCGTCGTCTTACAGGTCGAACTGGACGCGCAGCCACTGCTCGAGCTGCGCCAGGGTGCCCAACGGCTCGTCATCGAAGACCGCCATCAACTTGTCCGCATCCGGCAGTTCCCGAGATTTGGCGGGCAGATACAGCGCGACCGGCTTGCCCCACTGGCGGGCCAGCTTGGCTTCCCACACGGTGCCCTCGTTGCCGTAAAGCACGACCACCGCGGTCGAGGTCATCACGTTGATCGAGTGACGACTTCCCAGTTCGGCGCCCCGGTCGCCACGCAGCCACAGATGGGTCGTGATCGGAAGTTCGACATAAGCGTTGGGGTAGCCGGGGGGCGGCTCTTGCGAGCCTTCCTCTTTGCTGGGCAGTACTCCGATGCTCAAACCCGAGCGCAACTCCGAGCGCGTGAAACCACGCGAGACGGCCTCCATCTGGCCGCCGCCGCCGCCCGTGAGCAGATGCGCGCCAAGGCGCGCCACCAGTCTCCCCACCTCTTCGGCTTCCGGCGTAAACGTGGTCCCGGAACCCATAACCCCAACGATTGGTCTTCTGCTTAACATCTCGGAGCCTTCCCCAAGTCGAGACAACCCCCTCTAGAAAACTCCCTGGTTCAACGGATAGACTCCCGGGGTGGGCTAACGGCAAAAGCCGACCTGAGCCCGACGAATAAGTCGACCCGGGGTGGGCAAGCGCGAAAAGCCGACCCCGGCCCGGCGAATAAGCCGACCCAGGGTTGGATTTCTAGCCTGTTAACCGACAAAGCCTGGAGGCTCACCAAGAGCAGCGCAGAAACCCATCAAATATGACATCTCAGCTCCGTGGACTTTTGGACCGTTTTCGTCATGACCCGGTTGTGGTTCTCAGCGGCGCAGGGACCTCGTCCGAAAGCGGAATCCCCACCTTTCGAGGCGCCGAGGGCTACTGGACGGCAGGGTCGGCCAACTATCTGCCCACGGACCTCGCCACTCGCCGAGCTTTCGAGGAAATGCCCGATGTCGTATGGAGTTGGACCTTGCATATGCGGAGTGTCTGCAACGCGGCGCAGCCCAACGCTGCTCACCTTGCCCTCGCCGAAATCGAAAAGATGCTGGGACAGCGTTTCCTTTTGATCACCCAGAACGTCGACGAACTTCATCGTCGCGCGGGCAACAGCCGAATCCTCGAGATCCACGGCAACGCGAATCTCATGCGCTGCTGGAAAACGTGCCGACCCGGCACTTTTCCCATCCCCTCCACCATCGCCTCAAAAGCTAGAGGCGAGAACCTCTCCGACTTGGAGAAGGCTCTGCTCGTGTGCCCGCACTGTTCAGGCCCTGCGCGCCCTCATATGCTCTGGTTCGACGAGTGCTATGATGAGGAGCACTACGGCTACGACAGCGCCATCGAGGCCGTCAAGCGAGCCCGAGCCTTCATCACCGTGGGCAGTTCAGGAGCGACCAATCTTCCCCAGAGGCTAGCGAACCTGGCATCGGGCGGCAAAGCTGTCATGATCGACATCAACCTGGAGACCAACCGCTTTGCCCAGTTAGCGCAGGCCAGCGGAGGTATCTGGTTACGCTCCTCCGCAAGTGGAGGTCTTTGTGACCTCCGCGACCTCCTGGCCGAGGCCTCGCGAAAAAAATCCGTTCCAGCTTGAGCGACCCGGGGTCGGCTTGCGAAAAGACCCTCTCTACGGCCTTCTGAATACCTCACCACACCTTCCGGGTCAATTCTCCAGGCTGCCGGAGGGAAGTCCGATTTGTCGCCCTACGGCATCCGGATACCCCTCGCCAGGCTACCCCCTACATATGCCAAAGTAAAACTATTTATACTAGACATGTACAGGTCTTGTGCTGCTCCCCGAGAACCTTTCGCGACTCGCTCTGCTATCAGAGCCCGAAAGGAACAACCTCACTTTGCTATCCATAAAACGCGCGCTCGCGCTACTGAGCCTGCTCTTCGTAGTGGCCGGATGTGGAGATTCGAACAACGAATTCGTCTTCACCGGCACCGCTCCTAACGTCGCCCTAACCTCTATCACGGTCGCTCCCGCCACCGCCGCCATCGTTGACGGAGAGACGCTGCAGTACACCGCCACCGCAACTTTCAGCAACGGAACTCAGCAGGTCGCCACCAACGAGGTCGCCTGGACCTCCTCGAACCCCGCCGCAGCCACCATCTCGGCCACCGGTCTAGCCACCGGCCAGGGCCAGGGGGAAACCACCATCACCGCCAGCCTCAACGGCGTCAGCGGTCAGGCGACCCTGACCGTGGCCGACCTGGCCAACATCTACGCCGTCGACGATCAGAACAACCTGGTCGCCTTCCAGAGCGACCAGGCCGGAAACCCCGCGACCTACGCTATCGAAGGCCTGGCCGCCGGTGATGACATCGTGGGCGTCGACTTCCGTCCCCAGAACGGCTACCTCTACGGCCTGGCCTTCAACGACGGCACGGGCGACCTGACCCTCTACAATATCGCCATCCAGACCGCCCCCGCGCCGAACGCTACCAGCGTGTTTGCCACCGCGGTCGGCGCCGCGAACGCTGACGTGTTCGCTCCTGGAACCACCTTCGGTTTCGACTTCAACCCTTCCGTGGACCGGATCCGCATCGTCTCGAGCGACGGACGCAATCTGCGTATGAACCCGAACACCGGCGCCTATGTCCAGCCCGACGGCGACCTGAACGGCGAAGCCGAAAACGCTGACGGCGCTGCTTACACCAACAGCGTCCCGAACACCACGGCCACCACCCTGTACGTCATCGACAGCGTGACCGGCAGCATCTACCTGCAGAACCCGCCCAATGACGGCACTCTGACCGACGCTGTGGTCGTGACCGAAAACGGTGTCGACCTGCCCTTCACCGGCGTCGGCGGCTTCGACATCGCCTCGAACGTCTCGGTGGCCGCCAACAACGCCGCCGTGACTTCTGGTCAGGCTACCGCTATCCTCACGGTCGACGGCGCCAGCTACCTCTACGCCATCGATCTGGTGACGGGCGAGGCCAGCAACTACGGCGAAGTCGCCGGCAACCCGATCCGCGCCTTGGCCGTTCGTACCCTGCAGACCGGCAACACCGCCGTAGCTCTCGACGCCGCCGGCACGGGCCTGCTGCGCTTCAACACCAACACCCCCGGGACCACCAACGCCGCCGGAGCCACCCTGACCTTCGCCGCCGGTGAAGTCCTGGCCGGCCTGGACTGGCGCCCCGCTAACGGTCAGCTTTACGCCCTGGGCGTGAACGCTGCCACCGACACCGCCACCCTCTACGTCGTCGACCCCCAGACCGGCGGAGCCCTGACCCCCGTGGGCGGCGCCAACGGACTGGTCTCTTTCACCGGCGTCGACCTGCCCGACCCCAACACTTCCGGCTACGGCTTCGACTTCAACCCGACCGTCGACCGTATTCGCGTCGTTACGGGCAGCGGCCTGAACCTGCGCCTGAACCCCGTGACCGGCACCGCCGTGGATGCTGACCCGGGTACCGCCGGCACCCAGCCTGACGGTGCGCTCAACGGCGGCACCACCAGCGCTGACGGCGCAGCTTACACCAACAGCTTCGCCACCGCTCCGACCGAAGGGGTCACCACCCTCTACGTCATCGACGCTCTGACCAACTCGCTTTACCTGCAGAATCCGCCCAACGCTGGCACCGAAGTGCTGCAGGACGTGATCACTCTGGGCGGCTCGACCCTGGATTTCAACGCCGTCAACGGCTTCGACATCCGCAGCGACGTGACCGTGACCACCGCCAACGCGGCCGTCACCTCTGGCTCGGCCCTGGCCCTGCTGCAGGTCGCTGGCGACACCGGTCTCTACTCCATCAACCTGACCGACGGTGTCGCCACCCTGGTGGCCGGCAACCTCAGCGGCGTTCGCGCCCTGGCGGTCGGACTGTAGTCTCTCACCCTCGACAGGGCCCTCGTCTCCCCAGCGGAGGCGGGGGCCTTTTTTGTGGGAGGAAGACTCCAGGGCCGAGAGATAAACGTTCCCCATGAGTTCGCGCCTCTGGCCTCTCCTCGCTCTCCCCCTGCTCCTCGGCTGCCCCTCGCAGCCGCTCCCCTCTCCAACTCCCACCGCCAATCCGGCCTCCACCCTTCTGCTGAAGGCCACGCAGGCGCACCAGGCTTCCGACCACGAAGGAGAGGCTTTGGCCCTGCGCGAGGCGGTAGATCTGCTGGCCAGGGAAGGCCCAACAGTTCAGCTGGAGGAGGCCCGGGCGGCGTGCGTTCAGGCTATGGTCGAAGCCGGAGACAACGTGGCCTCTTACCGCCTGTGGAAGGGGTTAGAGGCCAGAAACGGCCCCTCGACCGAGTCCAAGCGCATGAAGGAGCGGGCCCGGCAACTGATGCTGCAGCAGGCCCAGGAGTTAGAGGCTCAGGCCACCGCCGACGTCAAGGCGGGGCGTCCCCAGGCGGGGCTCTGCACTGCCCAGGCGGCTCTGCACCTCTATGAAGAGGCCGGGGCAGAGAAGGGACAGGTCGAGAAGGCGAGGGCCGGGGTCGAGGTGGTCAGGCGGGCCACCGAGAAGCCCCCGGGCTAGGCGTGGCTGGTGCTGCGGTTCCCGCTACCGTGGCGAAAGCTCTTGGCTACTCTCCACAGGTAGGAGACCACCATAAAGCCTACCACGGCATAGGTGACGGGGTTCAGATACTGCTCGACTTTGTCGTAGTTGTCGCCTAAGACTTTTCCGGCATACGCCAGAGCCGTGGTCCAGGCGGCCGTCCCCACCAGGGTACAGGTCAGAAACGTCGGTAGTGGCATCTTCACGATGCCGGCGGGGAACGAGATGACCGAGCGCAGTCCCGGAACCAGGCGCCCCAGGAACACTGCGGCGCCGCCCCGGCGTTTGCCGAACCACTCTTTGGCCCGGTCGATCTCCTCAGGAGAAGTCGCCACCCAGTGGCCGTGCTCTTCGGCCCACCGCTTCAGCCGCTTTTCTCCAACCTTATGCCCCAGGTAGTAGAGGAAAACCTGGCCCGCAAAAGAGCCCAGGGTTCCAGCCACGATGACGCCCAGCAGCGAAAGCTCGCCTTGTTCTGACAGGAGGCCGCCGACCGGCATGATCAGCTCGGAGGGGATGGGAGGGAAAAGATTTTCCAGCAGCATCAGGGCAAAAATGCCCAGGTAGCTGCCTTTATCGATGACGGACGTGATCCATTCGAACACAGGGGTACCTCGCGAAGGGGACTTTCCCCGAGGGTAAACCGAGTCGGCTCCCGTCAGACCATCCCTCGGCTCGGCGCTCACCACCGCCAGAGTATGGGGTTCCTGGTTGTCGCCCCCTCCGCTCGAGGGGGTCGCTTTATCCCAGGTGATACTCTCAGCGCCCGAGCCATAACGCACAGTAGGGCCAGGAGGAAAGAACTTATGCATGCCAATCACCACCCCGAACAGACCCGACGCCTGCCCACCAGGCTGAAGCTGATGCTGGCCGTCCCGGTGGCCATCCTCGTCTGCCAACTCTTGCTGCTGGCTTTCGCCGGTTCCTCGGACGCCATCGCTACGCCCTGGTAGCGAGTCGCCCGTGCAGCCGGGAAGCGCGACTTAGGCAAACTTGACCTCGCCTAGTTGACCTTTGCTCGACCTGTCCCTATAATGGCGAAGTTCCGCAGGGATTACCCCCTGATGACCTGTTCATCTTAGGGGTGTAGCTCAGTTGGTAGAGCAACGGTCTCCAAAACCGTAGGTCGCAGGTTCGAGTCCTGTCGCCCCTGCCAGGAACAAGAAAGCCCGGTCTAACCGCCGGGCTTTTTCTTTTCTAAGAGACACCAGCGACCCACGGTCGCAGGTGGCCTCGCTACGCTCTCGGAGTGATGACAGCTGGAAATGGGAGGGTCTACCCCAGAAAGCTCCAACCGCCTTTGGCGAAATCGGCTGCGGCCTTAGCCGCGTTTTTGAAGAACGAACCCGACTTCTCTTCCGTCTGGCTCGGCACGAATCTGTCTTGAGGAAGACCAAGCGAGGCCGACGTCGCCCCGATCATAGAGCGGGTGAGGGCATCCAGACGAGCGGACTCGTGGGCGGCGCTGCTCTGGGGCCGGGTCGGTTGGAAATTCAGCATGGCTCTATCCTAACCGACGGATGTTACAAAATCACGATAGAGATCGCTTTGCAGCCGCGTCTCGGAAAGGCTAAAATTCAGCCCAGATGAGCCCTACCCCCCGAATCCTGGTGGACGCCGATGCTGTCCCCGGCGATGTCAAACGCCTGATGTTCCGCGCGGCCGAGCGAGAAGCGGTCCCGCTGGTACTCGTCGCCAACGTGACTCTGAAGCATCCCGAGAGCCCGCTCTTTTCGAGTGTCGTGGTCGATGGCGCCTTCAACGCGGCCGACGACTGGCTGGCCGAACAGGCCGGCCCTGCCGATCTGGTCATCACCGCCGACATCCCACTGGCGGGTCGCGCCGTCGCCAAAGGGGCGACCGTCCTGAACCCGCGAGGCGATGTTTACACCGAAGAAAACGTCGGCGCCAAACTGGCCACTCGCAACCTGATGGACGACCTGCGCGGCGCCAACGTGGTGCAAGGCGGTGGCCCCCGTCCTTACAGTAAAAAAGACCTGCACCGTTTCGCCTCGGCCTTCAACACCACGCTACAGAAGGTCAAGCGGCTCTCCTCGATTTAAGCATTCCTCGCAGCACGAGATTAAAGCTGAGAAACATGGGTATTCCAAGGGAATGAAAAAGCTGCTCTTTGCGTTGGCCGCGACCTGCCTGGTCTGCGGCTGTGGAATCAACACCGTCACCGAACAGGAGATTGCCGCCATCAAGCCCGGAGACGTCGTGATCTGGCGTTATCAGAAGGCGTCTGACGAGAACAAGTCCTGGATGTACGCGGACAAGATCGAGGCCGTCGACGGTGACAAGGTCACCTTCCTGACCTCAGTCAAAGAGAGCAACGATAAGCGGATGAGCGAGATCCGAGAGTTTCACGAAGAGAAACTCACCACCACGCTGACCGAGATGAAGAAGTACCATGCCGCACAAGCCCCGGACGAAAAAATGATCATCGAGATCCAGCCCCCCGAGAAGTAGGCTTCACCGTCGCGTATACAGGACGATACGCCGGGTCGGAGGACACATCAAGACAGAGGAAGAGTGGAACTGGGCGGAGCTGCCAGTGGCCTCTGTTAGGCCCATAAAGTAGCCTTTCGCGCCCTAAGGCAGAAGTTGGCGCGTCCACTATAACGCATCCCCGCAAATCAGCACAAGCGAGCGTTTCACAAACAGGACTATCTTCCATGTGTTAAGCTTATAGGATGGAGGGGAATCGTCCTATGGCCAACGTCACAGGCGGTCGGACCGCGCGCCGCGGCTCTGCACTGCTGTTCATTATGGTGATCACCGTATTTGTCGTGCTCATCGCCGGGGCGGTAGGCAGCCTCTCCCAGCGCCAGCTCTCTAGCGTAGCCACCCAGAACTGGCAGAAGCAGGCTCGCTACGCCGCCTACTCTGGCGTGCAAGACGGACTCGAACGGTTGGCGACCGACCGCAACTGGGCCAGCCCGCTTCTCGACGTTCCCCTCGACGAAGAAGGCGGAGCGGAATACTCGGTCCGCTTCGACAACAACTTGGCCAGAACGGAAGGGCGCTACGCCGTCGACAACGTGACCTGGATCCCATCAGGCTCCGCCTACCTCTTCTCCATCGGAGAGATACCTAACCGCGCTGACGAAGCCGTAGCCGCCTTTGCGGCTGTGATTGGACCCCAACAGATGAAGTTCAATCACGCAATCTTCGGAACCGAGCGGGTCGTCATCGACAACTCGAAAGTGCTCGATTGGGACCAGGATGGCGTTTCCGAGGGCGGAAGTCGCCAGGCCCACGTGGGGACCAACAGCAACACCGTTCTCCCCGCCTCCCCTTCCTCCCCCATCCTGGCCACGAGCGGCTCCAGCATCGAAGGCGAACTCCGGATCGGAGTCGGAGGCAGCCTGGACCTGATCAACGACGCCGACTCGACCCACCAGGGCAAAAAAATCGCCGACGAGGCCAAGGTACTCACCGACATCCCGCCCTTCACCGACCCTTTCACCATGACCGGCGCCTTGACTCTACCGGCCACTCCCAACCGCGACGGCTACATCGGCTACCTGTTGCACCCCGGGGTGTACGAAGACGTGACGGTTCCTGCTGGTGCAACCCTGCTACTCGCTCCGGTGGCAGCCGAAAGACCCGTCGGGTCCGGGCAGATCAAAGCGCTGTCCACCTACTCTTTCGACACCCTGACCCTGGAGCCCGGAGCCTCCATCGTGGTGCAAGGAGCGCCCGGCGCCGGGCGCATACCGCCGAACGATAGCTTCCCGATCAAGGTGTTCATTCGCGACGCGCTAGAATTTCAGGGCGGCAACCGAACGAATTGGAACAGCGACGCGGACGCCCCCTTCAAGGCCGAGGCGCTGCAACTGTACTTTGCCGGTGCCAACACACGCCTGCGCGCCAGCGGTCCACCTTCCAAGCTTGCCATGACCGTGGCGGGAAGCGACCTCTTCGCCCACCTCGATGGAGTTCAGTTTTACGGAGCGATCCTGGGCAAGGACGTCAGACTGAGCAATTCTGACTTGCACTTCGACCTGCGCCTTCGCTCCGTTCCGCTCGAAGGCGTAGGTGAACTGGCCATCCAGTCTATAGTCGAGCTGCCGACCTCGACCGCTCTGCTCGCGCAGCAAGCGGGAGGAGCACCTCAAGCTATGGCCGCGAAGCCTCCGACTCTCAACGAGCCCGAGACTCCCCTGGCCGCTTGGCCGGGCCCGGCCGATCCCCCGGTCGACCCGCCAGTTATACCTCCGGCTGACCCTCCCGCCGATCCTCCCGCCGATCCTCCAGCCGACCCGGCTGATCCTCCAGCCGACCCTCCAGCCGACCCTCCGGTGGCCCCGGACGCTCCTCACACCGGCAACTGCGTGGACTGTCACACCTGATGCGAAGCGCCCAGAGCGGTCACAACTTGTTGGAGATGATCGTTGCCGTCTTCATCTTCTCGTTCGTAGCGATCGGCGTGGTCTCGATCTGGGTCATGCATTACAAGAGCATGGAAAAAGCCAACGGCCGCCTGGCCGCCCAGTTCCTGGCGAGCGAACTGACCGAGCAGTGCGTTGCGGCCGGCTGGCAGGGCGTCGACACCTTACAGGGCTCGCCTGAGAACTTTACCCTCAAAGAGACCGTGCGGGATGTCCCCAAAGAGGTGCAGTACACCTCGGCAGTGCTGGTCGAAAACCGCACCCCCCGCCTGAAGGAAGTGACCGTACGGGTCCTCTGGCGCGAGTCAGGGAGAACGGGAAAGCTCGAATACAAATCTCTGCTGGCGAAGAATGGCTAGACCCCTGCGTCGCCCGGACCAAGGGCAAAGTTTCGCCGAACTGCTCATCGTACTCGGGCTGTTCTCGGCCGTGCTCTACAGCGCGTTTCTGCTCATCGAGCGAGGAGCGACCGGCTATCGCGAATCCGTCGATGCTCTGGAAGTCCGCCAGCAGGCGCTGCTGGGCATGGCGCGACTTTCCAAGGAGTTGCGAGATACCGCGATCTCTTCGCTGAAGGTCCAGGAAGACGGCATCGTCTTTGCCTCGACCAAAACCGCCGACAATCTGCTCGAGTACGACAGCGTGACGGGAAAGACCAAGTGGCAGAAGTTCGTCAGCTATCACACCCACCGAACGGAAAACTCCCCACCCAATCTGGTGCGCAAGGAAGAGTTCTTCCCTCCCGTGCATGAGTTCGTCCCCGATCCCTATTCGGACACCCTCAGCGGCCCGGTACGGACGCCGTCCTATTTCCGGGGGAACGCCTCGCTTCCGTCCCGCATCGTGGCCCGCCATATCGAAGCGATCGACGTCGATACCTCACCGGAACTTATCGACATCCGTATGGTGTTTGCCGTCTCTGGCCGCTACGACCACAAAATGGAACTGACCAACAAGATCCGTCCGAACCGCTAGAGGTCGACCACAATCGGCGGGTTGACGGGTTCATACTCGTAATCGAGCGCGCAGGCGTTGACGAACAGCGTGCCGTCCTGTTCCACCTGGCCGTAGCCATCGTGGATGTGCCCGAACACGTGCAGGCGCGGCCTGACCCGCTTTAGCGCTTCCGCCAGGTCCGCACAGCCGGTGCGGTCGTCACCGCGGTTACGGTCCAGAATATCCAGCGGAGGTCCGTGCGTCACCAGGATATCGGTGTCGTCCGGAATCTGCTCCCACTTATGCGCGAGCATCCGCCCGCGAGGCAAATTGAAAGCCCAGTTGCAGAACTCGGGCTGCCAGGGCGACCCGTAGATCTTCAAACCCTCGACCGTCACCGCTTTGTCCCTGAGGTAGACCGCGCCACTCTTGATCCACATTGGAGCGTAGCGCGACTGTTTTTCCCACGGCCAGTCGTGATTGCCCGCGATGAAAACCTTGTGCCGGTGAGGCTGCTTGGCCAACCAGGCGTCGAACCGTTTCACCTCGGACTGGGTCCCCCGATTACAGTGGTCTCCCGCGTGGATCAAGAGATCGCCGTCGGGAACGTCGACCTCATCATGCAAAGTATGAGTATCGCTAATGCAGACGATGCGCATGCCGCCATCTTCAGCGCTGCCCGTGGACCAAGTCAACGCGCAACCGGTCACGTTCACCAAAAGTTCACATCCGGTCGGGCCTATTTAAGCCAGCCACACAACGCCTCGGCCAATACTGAGGGCAAGAATCAAACGAAAAGAGGCAACTTCAGATGGCATTCTTCGGCGGCGGCGACTCCTTCAGCAGGTCCTTCAACACCACTCTCGACAGCAAACATTACACTCCCTCCGGCACTCCTCGCCCTTCCTCCGGCACTCCTCGTCCGTCGTCTGGAGCGGGACAAAGCGTTTCTCGTCCTTCCCCGGGATGCGAGGACACGGTCACCCTGAGCAACGAAGCCCAGGGTGGACCAGCAACGGAGTCCTACAACGATTTTCACCTGAAGGCGATGCAGATGCAGCAACAGGCCCGCGAGACTCAGCTGACTAATTTATTGAAGCAGGTGGGATTTTAGTTCGCATTAAGCAGCCGCAGCCAGCGCGGCTTCCGGGTTGATCGTCCCGCTGCCGACCTCACTGTAAGGACCGTTGACGTCGTCGGCCGTGCGACGCAGGATCAACTCGATCTCGCGAGAGGTCAGATCGGGATTCTCGGCTTTCATCCTGGCCACCAGCGCCGCCACAGCGGGAGCGGCGAAGGAGGTGCCCGAGTTGGTCTCGTGCTGGCCGTCCTGAGTGGTGATATCGACATTGACGCCCGGGGCGGAAACGTCAGCGTTGGCGCTGGGCGAGTTGAAATTCGCGCTGGTCGGGGTCGACCCGTTGGCGTTGACCGCTCCCACCACCAGCGTATGACGGTTTAGGAAAGCGCTATCGTAGAACTGGCTGTCCGTCTCGACGCCCAGACGCTCCATCTCGTTGGCGAAGCTGCCCAGGTTGCCCGAAGTGACGACGTGGGTGATCCCGGCGGCCGAGGCGCGTTCCGAAACCTTATCGAAACGCTCCTTGGACTTGGCGATGTCGTCGCTGTGGGCAACCACATCGCCCACACCGTCGGCCAGCGCCTGAGCCAGGTCCTTGTCGCTGGCGTTCTCGCCAAGCCCCAGGTGGCGGGCCAGGTCAGCGCGGAACTCGGGCTTGGCCTTGGCCTCGTCCCACAGGTCGCGCACGATGCGCCCTTCGGCCACACTCTGCGACTGGTTCACCGTGCGGATCTGGGAATCGTCATCGTTGAGGATCTCTTCCAGACCGTCGCTGGTGTTGTCCAACAGACTGGTGTAGCGGTCCTCGACGTAATCGTTCAGCGCGTCGTCGTCGTTGTCGGCCAGGCGGTCGGCCAGTTCGTCTTTGGACCCGCCGCTGTTGATCTGGTAGCGCTGGATGTCCTCATCGCTGAAGCCGCCCTCTTGCTGGATCACCCCTTCGACCTGCTCGCCGTGGGTCGAGACGCCCTCTTTGTCGGCGTCGCTGAAGTCGTCGAAGACGGCGACCGAGGCGTCGCGGTCCTTGTTCTCGGCGCGTTTGGTGCCGATGTGGAAGGCGTCTTGCAGGCTGTCGATCAGGTTGCTGATACGCCCGTCGCCCGCACTGCCTTCACGAGCCTCGCTTGAGACCGAGGCCTGGTCCTGACGGGAGGCCTTCTTTCCGGGGGAGGGGGAGACGGAGGGGTTGGAGGCCCCGGCGCGCTGGCTGACCAGGGGCCGACCTAGCTTCGCCGTCAAACTCTTCGTAGCGTTAGAGCGCTCGCGCGCCTTTTCGGAACCAATCTTCACGACAACTCTCCGGGGGAACTTCTTGACATCACCTTACCCCCTCGAACTTCACCCCCACTGGACCCGGGACACCTCGCTGTTGCCAGAATGTAAACAAAGAAAACAGCTCGTGCTCGACCACAGGCCATCGCGCCAGGCCAACGAACTCTCCCCCGATGGAAGCTCGTTGGAAACCGCTTCTTCTTCAGGCCCGAGCGCTGGCCGCCTCGGCGACGGGAGACCACCAGTCGGCTCTGGCCTATCTCGAACAGGCCGTAGCCATCGACTCGACCAGCGCCGTCGAAGCGCTGTACCAGCAGCATCTGAGTCGAGGCGACTACCGTCTGGCGCGCTCGGCACTGGAAGCTCACGGTGCGGGACTCGAGAAAAAGTGGCAGGCCGTTCTTCACGCGGTCCTCGACGCTCTGGAGTTTGGCCGACGCCCTTCCCACGAGACGCTGGCGCATCTGCAGCCAGGACACGAAGCGCTCTGGCCTCTCCTGTACCAGGGTGTGCTCGAAGAAGCGTCCGGCAAGCGGACGACCGCGCGCCGGACGCTGTTAGAGTATCTCCGGCGTATGGCCTGGAGACAGAATGGCGGACGCTCCCTGGCTGTCGAGATCTTGCTAAGAAGCGAGACGCGGCGCTGTAGGCTTTGTCGGGTACGGAAGCCCTACACCTTATTACAATTTGGTGAACCGCTCTGCAGCGTCTGCAACCGTTTAGCGGAGAGCCAGCGCCTGGACGCTTTCGTGACCCGCCAATTCGTCAAGCAGTGGAACAAACACCACGCGAAACACGTCGCTCCTCTGGTCCCCGTCCAGTCCGCAGCAGCGTTGTTAAACAACCTCGACGAAGATGCCAGGCAAGTCTGGAAACGCGCGCGCCGAATCGCCGAGGAGCGAGGTCGGGAGGTCGTCGGCGTCGGCGAACTGGGGACCGCGCTGTTCGAGGGGCCGTTCGATCGGCAGGCGTTCTGCGACGCGCGCGAGCAAGAGCGAGCCTTCAACGAGGCCAGGTCCTTGCCGGAGGAAGGCTCGTCGAACGCGGACTCGGTGAGTGATGAGTTGAGTTGGCTGCTTAACGTCGCCAACTGGATGAAGCGCCTGTTCAAAGCGGCTGGGGCTTTCCCCGATAAGCGTCGGGGACCCCTCGAAGTTCTCTACCTGCGATGCGCCTATTTTGTCGGCCGGCCGGGGCCTTTCTCGCTGATGGGGGCCACGTTTGCCCGGATGACGAGCTATAGCTTCGTGGAAGAGCAGGCTGAACTCTTTAAAGAGTTGCTGGCTCAGCGACCCGACAGCTTCTTTCTGCGAATCGCGCTAAGCAACTACCATCGCAGATATCATCCCGCGGGTGAAGAAGGCATCGCTCATGAACTCTGGCTTATCCGCCAGCACCCGGCCGCAGCCCGAACGCAAGAATACTGGCTATCGTCCAACCCGGCCGGCCATCGGGCCTGTGTCGAGCAGTGGGCGGCGGTTCTTGAGGACCGCATCGGGGACCCCGACGTTCTCACCCAGGCCCTGCAGTTCTTCAAGTGGGAGTATCCTGGTCTAGCGCGAGAACTCAACCTGCTCATACCTTCCATGGTTCCAGAGCATCGGCGCTGGTTGACCGACGAAATCGACCACGTGGATCGTCTCTTGAAGACCAGCCGCAGCGAGAGCCAGCGGCGTCGTCTTTCCAAAGAGCTTCTCCCTAAACTCGAACACGGTCTCCAGCATCCGCCCGTCGGCCACTCTCGCCGGGAACTGCAGGCCAACATCGCTAACCACGCCTGGACGGCCCAGCAGTATGACACGGCACATCGGGCCGCCCTCCGCGTTCTGAAGGGCGCCGGTGACGACCCCGACCGCTCCCGGGTCCGACACTGCGCTGACGCGCACTGTGTCCTGGGACTCCTCGCGCTCAGAGAGGGCAACCTGAAGAAAGCTGGCGAGCATCTGCTGGACTCGCTTTGCGCCCCGCCCTACGAAAAGCCGATCGGGCCGTTCCGTCAACTGACCCGCCTGCTCTGGCAGATGAACAGCCGGGAAGTCTTGCGAATCTACCTGGCCCGCTCGCGCAAAATGGGCCGCAGGCCATCCCTGGAGCCGTGGCTCGAAGAAATGCAAACCCTCTACCCCGACTTCGCCCCCTGGCTCGACCAGCAACCCACCTGCGTCCGGCCCCAGCACTGGCCGGACTAGCGATTCTCGTGCGTGTCCCCAGCGGGGAATCGCCTGGGGGTGCAGATTTTCCTCGACAGGACTGGGGAAGCGGAAGATCTGGGGAGTCAGCCTCTGGCGAAGAGGACCGTCTCACCGAGGGTGGTCTGCCACGGCGGCGTGGGATCACATGTCCAGCGGGTCTCGTCGTTGTCGCCGTAGACGCAGAAATGACCCGTCTCGAAGACGAAGCGACAACCCAGCGGTTCGCCGTTGTCGAGCGCAACAAGGCTCTGTAGAGGCTGACCGTAACAAGCGACCAGTTCGGGCCAGGGAGCGTCTCGCCATTCGACAACGGCCTGCTCATACGGAAAGCTCTCTTCGCCGAAAAAATGACCAGTGGCTATGCAGAGTCCTGGACCGGGAGACCACAACTCTAGCCGCAGCCCCTCGAACTCTAGCGCGATCGCTCCATCCACCCACCACTCTGCCGAAGCGTCGTCTCGCACCGCCCACTGCGCCCGAATCCTCTGTAGCCGCTATCCTTGAAGGCTCGCCAGGTTCTCCCCCAGGGAGTCCATCAGTTGCTCGACCGTCGTGAATCCAGGAAGCGGGCGGTCCTCGTCAGACATCGCAGTTTCATCGGATTCCATCACGGAGTCTTGCCGGGGTAGCGTTCGAAAATCATGACGTTCTTCTCGCCGCTCTTAGGCGAGAACAGCGTCACCCTCCAGGTCTCGTCCGCCTGCCGAACAGCCTGAACCGGGACGACCGGCCACGACTTCGCCTTTCGAGTATCGAAGGTCACGACATCGCCCCTGAGTTGGTAAGGCAAGTCATATGTGTCGAACATCGCCGCGCTGGGATAAAAGGCCAAATAGTGAGCCATCGCCCGGCATCCGTCAGCGAACTGCGCGTGGCCGTAGGGTGACCAGAACAATGTCCCTTGACCCACCGTAGGTCTGCCCAAGGCCGCGCTTGTGAGGCAGAGTAGGACATAGAGACTCAACCTAACGCGTAACGGCATTCTGAACACTTCGAAACTCGCTCTCGACTTATCCGCAGTCTACCTCTCGCTCACCACTTTGAACCAGACATAAGGAGGACGAACCAGACCTTCAGGTCCCCACTCTACCCGGTCGTCCGGTGTATCGCGGCTCACTGACGTCCCCGAAACAAACTGGGTATCCCATGTCCTGAAAGACTGGATGATCGGCCTGACTTCGACGCATTGAACTGGGGTGATTCCGAAAACCGTCTTCACTTCGACCCGCGTGGCAGCTTTTCGCTCGGCCTGGTCTTGGAACCAGCAATCCGTCTCCTCGACCAACTTTCATGCGTACACCACGCCCTCCGCACCTCCGCTTATAATGATGGTCTGGTAGTCAGGAGAAGACCTCATCGTGACATCTGGAAACCGGTCGCTGAGGAACGTCAGTAGCTCCCAGTAAGGTATGGCGCTCTCAGTCCGGACGATGACACCGGGCTGCAAGGGTAC
Organism: Vulcanimicrobiota bacterium; assembly: GCA_023447635.1. GTDB lineage: Bacteria > Vulcanimicrobiota > Xenobia > Xenobiales > JADMJV01 > JAEXNA01. The sequence goes on from JAEXNA010000063.1 coordinate 20,416, forward strand.
GTCCAGAATCCTGGCAAACTCGTCCAGCCTCTGGGGCGGACCTGCAGCGATCAGGCTCTTGCCGTCCACAACGCGAAGCTGAAGCTCCGGCCAACCAAGTCGAAGAGCCGTTAAAACCTGGTCTGGCGCTATAGAGCCGAGTTCAATCCGCCGAATCCGCTGTGGGTCCATCATCCAACCGTCTTGAGCGAGGGCACAGCAAGAAAGCCCAACCCAAAGTCCAAAGAGCAAAAGAGATTTGCGCATAGAGGCTATTTCGTCGCCTCCCCTCGCGACTCTTCCGTCGGACCCAAGCTCGATTCAGGATGGCTCCGAGGCACCCCGCGTCCCCGGCGGGGAATTGCTTGGGGGTGCAGATCTTCCTCGGCCTGGCTGGGGAAACGGAATATCTGGAGAGTCAGCCTTGGTGAAGGGTGATTTTCCCTCAATCTCCCGGTGTCATCTTGTCCGGTCTTGCTCCATCCCTTCGAGAGCTCGTTCTCGCTTGAGCCGGGTCCGCTCGTGGTACTCCAGCCGGAAATCCAGGCGGGCCTGGCCTTCCGGGGCAGAGACTCGGGCTTCGTAGCCTCCGTCGGGGTAGCTCGTGCTGCCCAGCCAGCGATAGTCGTAGCGGATCAGGCGGCCGCGTTTGCCCGTCCGGCGGTCTTCGTCGTACAGGGGGTAGCCCTTCAGGGTCTTCACCAGCTTGTCGTTCCGGAAGAGAAGGAGGTCGGGAGCGCGATGGGGGACCTCTGCCCCTTCTCGAAAGCGAAGCTCGAAGGATGTTTCCACAACCATGGCTATATGAAGCATCCTGGGTCGTTCCGGGTCCTCGAGCTGCCCTTCTCCAGGAGAAGACTTCCAGGGATGATAGATCAGCCGCCAGGGGTTCTGCGGGGTCGGACTGGCCGATACCGGCGCCCCCGGCGTCTCCATCGGCCCGGGCGCTGAGGCCCCGCCTCCTTGACCAGACATCCCGAAGCTCATCACGAAGGCGCAAACCGCCAGAACCAGCCCGAGCAGGGCGACCTGTCTTCTCATATCCGCCAACGTCGCAACGCTGAAGATTTTCTTTCCACGACCGGCCGAACCGAAAGCTGTGCAGCACCTACAGCTTGACGCGTCCCTCACCCAGGTCTTTTAGCGCCTTCCGCGCCTCTTCGGCGTGGGGACTCTTAGGTCCGTCCAAGAGCAAGTAACGGTAGTAGAAGAAGACGGCATCCCCTCTGGTCTCATCGTTACGCTCTAGCAGTTTCGCCGTGTAGAAGTTCGCATTCCCCAGATTGATCTCGTGGTCCAGGACCTCGCCAAAGTCCACCTCCGCTTCCTCGAACCGTCCAAGACCGTAGTAGACGGTCCCTCGTGTATCGAGATTGTTCGAGTCTGGAAGCAACTCGACGCACTTCTCCGCGTAAGGCAGCGCCTCTTTATAACGCCCTTGCATGGCCAAAACCCAGGCCATCTCGTTGTAGACGGCGCTCCTGGCCCTGACGTCTCCCTCACCGGACAACCTGGCGAACAGTTTCTTGGCCTCGACCTCGCGACGGAGCAGGACCAACAGGCCCATCCGAGCACGGTCCACGTATCCTCGCTCCTTATCGCTTTTGGCTTTGGACAGCAGAGCGTCAAAGGCGGCCAGCGCTTTCGGGTACTGCTTGCGCCGCCTCGACAAGTAGGCCTCGGTGTGAGCCAGGTAAGCGTTGTCGGGCTCTTTCTTGCGGACCTGCTCGAGCAGAGCCTGGCCTTCCTCTTCGGCATCGGTCTCGAGCAGGGCCGCCGCCCGTCGGAACATTATATCGGGGGTCTCGCCCTGACCCGCCAACTCTTCGGCCGAACGCCGATAGAGATTCTTGGCGAACAGCGCTTTCGCCGATGCATTGCGATCGTGACGTCTCAAGCGAGCGGTCTCGATCGCCTCTCTCAACAGAGTACGCCCTAGAGTTTTTTCTCCTTCGGCCACGCCCACCTCGACCTTGACCGCCTTTTCCCCGATGTAGGCGTAGCCCTGGAAGACCAGCACGCCATCCACCGCCGCGTCGTGCAGCAGCCAGGTTCGCCCATCGACCTTGCCGGTGGTGACAGACAGCGACTTCTGGCCCTCTACCGTCCGGATCTGGTTCACGAAGAAAGGGTTGTCGATCACCACCATATTGGTGTCTTCGTATTCGGAAACGCTTACAGAAAAGCCAGGGCCGGCGAAAAAGTCCTCTCCCTCGTTACGCTTCGGCTCGAAAAGCGCGGGTAAGGTCACCGTGACCGACCCCCAGGGGTTGCGGTATTCCCGAGTGGGAAAATCCTCCAGTCTCCTTACCATGAGCGCGTTTTGCACCGCCAGGAGTTGAACGAGGAAAGGCGACAGCCCAAGCACGACAACAACCCATCGCCGGGCGCCCGCAACCGGCTTGTCTGGAGATCCAGGTCCGACGAACCAGCCGAAGAGCAAGCCAACGAGCAGCCCTCCAACGTGGGCCGCGTTGTCGATCCCGTCGTTGACCAAACCGTAAAGCAGATTGAACGCGATCATCGGCCCCATCCCGGCACTCAGCCGGCGACGTAGCGAAAAGGGCCAGTGTTCGTGGTGGCGTGCACCTAAAACCAGCGCAGCTCCGAACACGCCGAAAAGCGCTCCTGACGCTCCTACCGAAACGTAATCGCCTCTCCACACGCTAAGCAAAGAGCCGCCTAGCCCACTCAGAGCGTAGAGGCTAAGAAAGCGCCAGTTCCCGTAAACCTTCTCCAAGGTCGGTCCCACCGACCACAGCCCCAGCATGTTGAACACCAGATGCAACCACCCGGCGTGCAAGAACATCGCCCCCACCAGGCGCCACCACTGCCCCTGCCCGACCGTCAGCGGGCGATAGTTGGCACCGAATCTCAGCATGGTAACCATATCTTCGCTGCCCCCCGACAGCGAGGCCCAGCCAAACATTCCAAGACACAGGGCCAGTAGAGCGTAGGTCCCTAAAGGTTTTACCCCGTCCAGTCGAGCCGTTAGCGCCCGAGCGGACTCGAGCGCTCCCTGCCACTCCTGCTGAAGCTCCCAGGTCGACGCCGCAGCACCGTGCCGTAAACGAGACAGGCCGCGAATCAAGCCTCGTCGAGATCCATCGGGAATGGCCCTGGGCGGCGTCCAGGTTCCGTGCGGGTCGACGATATCGCACTCAACACCGCCGCCCCACAGTGTCGACTCGCGAATCTGGCGAAGAGCGGCGGCCTCCGGATGAGAATGGCAAGGGCAAAAAAGCAGCAGAACGCTCTTTAGCTGCCCCAGGTCTACCGAAAGCAGACGCGCCTTCCACAGCGCCTGCTGCTGCTGGACCGTGGCGGAGTTCAGTTCGGCGACCGGCAAAAAGACCAGCGCCTGACGGCGATTCACCAGGAGGAGGCTGTCGTCGCTGATCCCGGCCAGGGCGAAGTCCCCCTCTTTGACAACCTCGACGGCCAAAGTTCTGGCCAGCCGCCAGTCGTCCGTGTCCCGGTCTACCTTGCTGTCGCTCATCTCCCAACCTTTCTCACACGTCCCCGGCGCTGGCTAAAACGCCGATCTACCAGAGATAAGGAATCAGACGGAACGGAACGCGTTGGCGGTAGTCCGCGTAGCCCTCGAGGTGGGTGACCAGGTACGCTTCCTCGCGTTGAAGCCGGGCAACCAGCACCCCGACACAAAGAGCCCAGGGCAGTACGGCCGCCCCCGAGTGGAGCATGACCGGCAGGCTGGCCAGCATGAAGATCATTGCGAGGTAGCCAGGGTGACGAACTCGAGAGTATAGCCCCGTTTGCACGACTCTCTGTCCCTGTTCGGCCTGATGTCGGACCCCGGTCTCGAAAAACGGGTTGCTGCGAAAGCTAGCCCACATGACCAGCGTGCCGAACACCAGCAGGCCCGCGCCGTAACCAAACAGTTCGGCGTCGAAGGGGGTATCGCCCCGACCTGTCTCCCACCCCGCCACGGCCAGCACCAGGAGCAAGCTGACGCGAAGGTAGCCCAGGATCCGGCTGTCCCACTCGGGCGAGGTCGGCCCCTCTTTCGGAGCCAGCCGACGACGTCGCAAAAGCCCCGGCTGGGTCAGCGCCAGGAAGCCCACGGTGGCCAGCCAGGCCAGCCCCAGGGCGCGCAAGCAGTACAGCCCCTGAACCCAATTCGCGAAATAGATGACCGCCGAAAAAATCAGCATGGCCAGGACCATGTACCAGGGCATAGGGCGCACCTTCTTTACCTCAAGAGGCAGACCCTGGCCGCCAGGATGAAAAGTGGGTGAAACTCGGACCATACCGAAGGCGATAGGAGGGGGACGCGAGTCCCGGCGAAGAGGGTCGGATGTCGCCGTCGGAAGCCGCCCTCTTCGATCTGACCCTGATCGTAGCCCTCTGGGCGGCCGTCCTCCTCTCTACCAACCGTCGGCTGTGGCTTCTGGCGCGGGTCGCTTTCCCTCTTTGGGCCGCCCTCTGCTGTCTTCCCAAGAGCTACTACGCGGCCAGGATTTTGTCCGACTCGCTTCGGCCCTGGCCGTACGCCTGGCTCTGGACCATCGGACTGCTGCTTGCGGTCACCGCGCCGCTCATCTTGCTGCCGCTGCGCGCCGGCCGATGGCTCTGCTGGATCTTTGTTGCGCTTGTCACCCTGCTGCTCTGGGCCGACGTCCTTTACTACCGGGCCATGGACGACTTCCTCTCACTGACTCTCTGGAGCGGAGTTCACCAGGCTTCGTCCGTCACCGACTCCCTCCGCCATCTAGTCTCTGCGGCCGATCTCGTCTTTCTGGTCAACCTGCTTCTCGTTCTCCCCGCCGTACTGATTGCTGCCCCGGATCGCGAGAGGTCGGCGACCAGGAGCGATGTGGCTCTGGCTTTTTTGCCCGCAACGATTTTCCTGATCGGAAACCTGGCCTACGACCCCCTGTCCAGCCAATTCCTTAAGCAGCGCCTGTCCAATCGCGTGCAGGTAGCGCGCAACGGACTGCTGGCTTATCATCTCTACGACCTCTACCAGGCGGCTCAGCCCCTTTTCTCCCACCCCAAGCCGATCCCCGACGCTATCGTGTGGCGACGACTGACCCTGAGCCGAAATAGCATCAACCCCAGGGCCCCCCACTTCGGCGCAGCCAAAGGAGCCAACGTCCTGATGATGCAGCTCGAGTCGTTCCAGTCGTTCGTCATCGGGATGAAAGTCGACGGCCAGGAGGTCACGCCTTTCCTGAACCGCCTTCGCCGTGAGTCGCTCTACGGAGAAGCGCTCGACCAGACGTCTCTGGGCGCCTCGTCCGATGCGGAGTACGTGATGCTCAACGGGTTGCTCCCTCCCCTCCAGGGCCCCCTCTGCTTCCGTTATGCCAGCAACAGCTACCGCTCGCTCCCGACCCTGCTGGCCGAGCGCGGCTGGAGCACCCTGAAAGCGATGCCGTACGACGGCGCCTTCTGGAACGCCCGGGGAATCGGCAAGCGTTACGGCTACCAGCAGCAGCTTTTCGTGGACGACTTCCCCTCTAAGGACGAGAGCGAGATGATCGGCTGGGGGCTCAGCGACGCGGCGACCTTCGAACAGTTGGTGCCAAGGCTCAAGGCCCAAAAGGCTCCGTTCTACTGCTACCTGACCACCGTGATGATGCACCATCCGTTCGACGAGCTAAATCCGGATCAGGAACGGCTGCGACTCCCCAGGGGCTTGCAAAACACCATGGCCGGAGACTATCTGCAGCTGGCCCGGCTCCGGGACGAGGCCCTGGAAGGCCTGGTGGAGAGGATGCGGGAGGAGGGCCTGTGGGAGAAGACCGTGCTGGTGCTGTGTGGAGATCACCGCGGCCGTCTGGAAGAGAACGAACTTCAGCGACTCGGCGTGTATAAGAGCAAAGCGCTCCTCGACCGGGTTCCCCTTTTCATCCACCTTCCTGGGAGCCGTGCGAAGGGTGAACTTCCCCCCTCGCTGGGCCAGGTCGACGTGGCTCCGACCCTACTTCACCTGCTCGGTCTCGAGGATGCCTTTCCCGTCATGGTGGGGCGCAACGCTCTGGCCGGACCGCACGCCACCGTTTCCCCCTCCGGCTACATCACCGACGGGACGGAGGCCTGGGACCAGCCCGAGACGCCCCCCGTTGACCTGTGGCAGCAGCGAGAAGAAGAGCTGCAGGTCTCCGACAACCTGGTCATCACCGACCGCATCCTGGACTTTGCTCGGGAAGGCCCCTCGAGCCTGACTGCGAAGCCCGGTGCACCGCTTCGAGGAGCGATTTCGGCTGCCGGCAGAGTCGGCCGCGGTCCTTCTGCAAGGATGCCTGGCCGCGTGCTCCAGGCGGGGGCTGCTGAAGGAGGTCGAGGGGAAAACGTTCGCCCGTCCACCCCGACGAGAGTTTCTACCCATCGCGCTTCGCGCCGGGCTGACCGGGCCTCGAGATATCCGGGTAGCCGCTATCCCGGATCCCCCACCGTGGCGCCCGGAGCCCCGCCAGCCGTCCGCGCGAAAACGGTCGTGAGATCCGCCAGAATCCTCTCGGCCGTCGGCCCGGCCTCGCCCCTGGGCCCCTTCCAGTTGACGGCGCCTTTGCCGGCTTCGCCGAGACAGCGCATCACCAGGGCGGGCGCCTCCCGCGCCGAGACGGTGTTGTCGAGCATCTCCAGCATCGCCTCGCCCTGACTGATCGCGAGCGGGCTCCAAAGAGAATCCTCGACGTACCGAGTGGTCACGATCGCTCCGACCCGCAGTGGCGGTGCCTCTGGCCTCCAACCTAAATCTTCAGCCGAAATTCGGTCGTTATGGTAGCGGGCTCGCAGCGACAGGGGGCGCGGAAAGGGATAGACAACGCCCTGGGGATCGATGATCGCGTACTCATCCGATAAAAAGCTCGCGCCGGCTTTTACCAGGGCGTGCACCTGCCGAGATTTGCCCGACCAGCTCCGAGCGGGAAAGAGCACGGCTCGACCCTGCCAGCCGACAACACCGGCGTGGACGTAGGCGACCTGTCGGGTCTGACTGGCAATGTAGAGGTGTCGAGCATCCAGGGCGAGCGAACTCCACTCTACGGCCGCCCGCCCCCCCCACGCCTCGAAAGCGAATCTCCTCATCCGCCTCCCTTCACCTGGGTGTCGAGCGCTCCTCTCGCCACCCCCGAGACACGGCTCCCCTCTCGCTACTCCTCGCC
>JAEXNA010000094.1 GCA_023447635.1 Vulcanimicrobiota bacterium
TCCCTCGCAAGGGGATCTCCAAGTAGGGCTCGCCTGTGGAGCCCGGCGGAGTTCACCCCTCTACCCTAGTTTGCGAAAATGAACGGCATGCGTCCAGCCTGTTGTGAGATCGTGTCCAAAAGCTTGCCAAAAGATGAACAGGGTTAGAGGTTGGTCGGCGGATGGTGCGGGAATATCGCTCTTCGAGATGCATAGTGGCCTGAGAAATGTGGAGCTCGTAGAGACCATCGATTGGGGGGAGACCCCTCTCGGTCCTCGCGGCCTTTGGCCGCAGAGCCTGAAGACAACGGTCGACCTGGTGTTGAGTTGTGAGACGCCTATGACCTTGTTATGGGGTGTCGACGGGATCCTGATCTACAACGATGCCTACGTGGACATTCTGGGTCCGCGCAAGCATCCCGAGGCGATGGGGCAAAGCGCCCGGCGGATTTTCCCAGAGGTCTGGTCGACCATCGGCCCGCTTCTGGAGAGCGTGCGGCGGACCGGGCAGGGCACCCGATTTCCCGAACTGCTGTTCTTCTTGGAACGGGACGGCTTCCTGGAAGAGAACTATTTCGACTTCTCCTACAACCCGGTGCGGGACGAGTCGGGCGAGGTGGTGGCGGTGCTCGACGTGGTGGTCGAGACGACCCAGCGCGTGGTGGCCGAACGGCAGCTTCGTACCCTGCGGGAGTTGGGTGAGGTCGAGGCGCTCGACGAGGTGGGGACCTGCCTGGCCGTAACCGAAGCGCTGGACAGGAACCGCTACGATGTTCCGTTCGCGCTACTGGCCCTGTATGAAGGGGAGGCGTTGACTCTGGCGGCTCGGTGCGGCCCGGAGGGGGTCGACCTCGAGGGCTTTGGTACGGAGCTGCTGTTGGAGGTCTCAGCCTTGCTGGCTTCGGACGCTTCGGAGCCGCTTCGCCTGAACAACCTGGCCCACCGGCTGACAGTCCAGGGCTTTCCCCAGTCCGACTTCGGAATCCCCGAGCAGGCGGTCTTGCTTCCCTTGCGCTCGGCTGGAGCCTTGCATGGCGTGGTGATCCTGGGGGCCAGTCCGCGCCGCCGAGACAACGGAGACTACCGGCAGTTTTTCGAGCTGATCGCGAGCAGTCTGACGGCCTCGTTGTCCCGAGCCGTCGCGGCCCGGGAAGAGCAGCGCCGCCTGCAGGCTTTGCAGGCGTTGGACCGGGCCAAAACCGACTTTTTCTTCAACGTCAGCCACGAGTTCCGTACTCCACTGACCTTGATGCTGGGACCGCTGCGGGTGCTGCTGGACCAGGAGTCGCTACTCGCTTCGACCCGCCGCGAGATAGAGATGGTCGAACGCAACGCGGGCCGGCTCATGAAGCTGGTCAACAACCTGCTGGACGTGTCGAAGCTCGAGGCCCGAAAGCTGACCGCTGTTTTAGAACCGGTCGATCTGGCCGCCCTGACCGCCGATATCGCCAGCGTCTTTCGTTCGACCATCGAGCGCGGCGGGCTGACCTTTAGCATCGAGTGCCCGCCTTTGGCGCACTCTTACCAGATCGACCCGGACATGTGGGAGAAGATCGTCAGCAATCTGCTTTCGAATGCGTTCAAGTTTACCCTCGAGGGCGAAATCCGGCTGTCTCTGAGGGAAGATGACGAGGGGGCGGTGCTGACGATCTGCGATAGCGGCAGCGGAATCGCGGCGGACGACCTTCCCCATCTTTTCGACCGATTCCACCGGACCCAGACGACCCTGGCTCGCAGCCATGAGGGAGCGGGCATCGGTCTTTCCCTGGTCGAGGAGTTGAGCCTTCTGCTAGGGGCCACCGTGACGGTGCAGAGTGAGCCCGACCGCGGCAGCTTGTTCTCGGTCCACCTGCCGCCCAGTCTGCGCACCGAACTGTTGCCGCAGGGGCCGCGAAGGGCCAGCCCGGCCGTGCTGGGTAGCCTCACGGAGATGCTGCCCGAAGAGCAGGGAGAGGCCGCCCCGCCGATCTCGGAGGAGAAGTTCGGTAACCTCCTGGTGGTCGATGACAACGCCGACATGCGCGAGTTTGCCCGCCGCGCCCTGGCGCCTTACTACGAGGTGCGCCTGGCCAGGGACGGTCTGGAAGCGCTGGAGTTGATCGAGGGCGAGATGCCGGAGCTGATCGTGTCCGACATCATGATGCCGCGCTGCGACGGGCTGCAGATGCTGCGACAGTTGCGCGAGAACGAGGCGACGCGAGCGCTGCCGGTGCTACTGATTTCGGCTCGAGCCGGCGAGGGGTCGCAGGCGGTCGGGTTGGAGTCGGGAGCGGACGACTATCTGGTCAAGCCGTTCAGCCGCCGTCAGCTGCAAAGTCGGGTTCGCTCGCTGCTCGAACGCTCGCGGGAGCTTCGCCTGGAGGCGCGGCGCGAGCAAGAGACAGCTCGAATTTTTTCGCAGTTGGCGCAGGCGACGCTGGCCGTGGGTAAGGCCCAGGATATCGGCGAACTTCTGACTCTAACGGCAGAGCAGGCGGGGCTGCTGGTCGAGGCCGACCAGGCGTGTTGCCAGTTGCAGGGAGAGGCGGCGCTGTTCCAGGAGCTGGATCCGTGGGAGCTTGCCCTGCAGGGAGAGGACGGGCAGACTCTGGCCGTGCTACGCCTGGTCGGGGTCGACCCGCGGCGACGCTCTGGGACTCGCCAGGCGATGCTGTCTCAGCTGACTCAGCTTTCTGCGGCGGTGTTGGAGCGGCTGACGCCCGGGCCGGGCTGAGCTCGTTGGGCGGCCAGCGCGTCCCCGGCGGAGATTTGGGGTCTCCTCCCCCCTTGTCGTGGGGCGAGTTATCCTTCTAGCAGAAGGGTCTTATCAGTGCTAAACTGATGCGGTGAGACTCCCTGTGCGACGGCCGCGAGCGTTTGCCATGATGATGGCGCTGCAGTTGGTTTGTGTGCTGCTGGTGGCGATTGTGGCGATGCTGGCGGTGGCTCATCGGAATCTGTTTTCGGCCCAGCGCTATCACCAGCGGGTAGTAGCGCAGCAGGCGGCGGAGGCGGAAGCCACCAGCTGAGAGCCTCGGGCTCGCTGACCTCCTCCTCCGCCTCGGTCTCCCTGCTGCCCTCCAGCGGGGTTCACGCCGCCTCGGTGCAGACCGAGCAGCCGCAGCGACCGCATCTCAACATCGACATTCGCGACCTGGTGCAGCAGCACGCCTCCTCTCCCCCTCCACCTTCCTTCCCCTCCGTAGGCAATGTCGAGCTACCGGCCGGCAACTACTACCTGACGGGCAACCGGGTGCTGAACGGCGACCTGGTGCTGCGTGATGGGGCTCAGCTTTTTATCCAGGGCGATCTGACCATCAATGGGTCGGTATCGGGCGTGGGGACGCTGGCGGTGACGGGATTTACCTCGCTGAAAGGGAGTTCGCACGTGTCCGCTCCGCAGGGGCAGTACACGGCGCTGCTCAGCCGCCGAGGGGTCTCGCTGACCGGCTTTGACGGCACGGCTTACCTGCGAGATCTGGCCGCCAGCAATTCGGTGGTGGCGACCCAGTTGACCCGCTACACCGAGTCGATCCAGGGGCTGCAGGACGTGGTCTCTCACCCGCCCGACACCTGGGCCGGGGAGAACGGGACCACCACCGACGACGCCTTGAGCCTGGCCTTCGATCACCACCGGGGCAACCTGGGGAACCGTATGGGGGCGGCCGGGCAGCTTTCCGAGCAGCTGCCCAGCGGCGCTACGGCCGACTTCCTGCGCAAGCGGTTCCTGCACCTGCGCACCATGTACCATATGGCCTGGAACGACATTGACGACGCCGTGGTGTTCCCGTTCCTGAGTCGCACCGATCACGAACGCCGGGCCTATATCAACACCGTGATCGCGGCCTGGCTGAGCGGGGCCGAACAGCCCGACCAGGGCAGCCCCGGCGATACGGCGACCTCGATCCATGTGGCCTACGAGCATCTGACGCCGATCGAGCGAGAAGCGATCGCGCGGCTGAAAGCTCAGATCGAGCTGGAAGCGGCCGAGCAGCCGGGGATGTCGTATTTCAAGGGGCTGGTCTACACCAACGGTCCGCTCTACGTGGGCAACGAGCTGACGGTGGTGGGGGCGCTGGAGGCTCAGGGGGTGCCGGGGATCGCCTCGCGCGACTTTGATGGCGTGACGCTGGAGCCGGGCGATGTTCAGCTGGCTCCGAACTCCGAGCTGGTCTACGTGGAAGAGCTGCTGCGCAGCGAGCTTCCGCTGGGCCGCACGGGGACTCTGAAAGTTCTCTTCTCCTTTGCCGAGTAGATCGGGGATAGGTCGTCGAGCCTATTCGCTGCTCGAGGTGACTCTGGCGCTGGGCATCATCGCTTCGGTGGCGCTGGTGGTGATCGGCCTGGTGGGAGCGGGTCTGTCGGCCCAGCTGCAGGGCGAGCAGCACACGGTGGGGACCGAGATTGCTAACGACCTGTTAGAGAGGGTGCGGGCGGACGGCTACCTGACCATTCCGCCCGACGCGCAGAGTTTTGACGGACGAGAGGCGCAACCGGCGGTCGACGGGTTCCCTCCTTCGCCGTATCCCCGTCCGGCTTACGCCCCGGAGTACAGTTTGCTGGTCGAGAGCGAGCCGGCCGGGCGGAATCTGCGTCGGGTCCGAGTCACGGTGTTCTCGAAAACCTCGAGCACGCGGCTGGAGAGCTTGTTTCACCCTTGAGGCGTCCAGAGCGCGGACATACCTTGTTAGAGCTGGTGGTGGTGTGCAGCTTGCTTCTGCTCTTGATCGGGCTGTGCTTTGGCGCCTGGCGCACCGGCGTGAGGGCGTTTTCCAAGGCCGACCGCAAGACCAAACTGCTGACCGACCTGCAGGTGGTAGCGGTGATGCTGCGGCGGGAGGCGTCGTTTGCCAGTCGTCCGAGCTTCACCCTTGAGAACGATACCGACGGGAGCGCCCTGAGCTTCCTTTCGGCGCGCACTCTGAAGGCTTCCGGGGATCGCTTCACCGTCGATCCTGGGAGCTTTCGCCCGGAGTGGCAGAAGTATCTGCTGGTCTGGCTGGACAAGGGATCGGGCGAGCTTTTCCAACGCGAGGTGCCGCTGGTGGCGGGGGCGGCTCAGCGTCGCTACCCGACCCCGATCGAGCTTTACGACGCGGGGCCGGGAGTGCAGCCGCTGGCGGACTATCTCGAAGACGGCCGGAAGCTGGTGGCGGGGGTGGACAGCCTGCTGGCCCGCTGGGAGGAGAACGCTTTGCGGGTGACTTTGGGAGGTCGAGGGACCGACCGGACGGCGGTGGAGGAAGAGCGTTTTACCTATGAGGTGGTACTTCAGCCCCGGAACTGAGAGGGCCGTTTGGGGGTTGGAGGAGGCATTTGGGCGGTAGAGAATGCCCTGGGTTAGATTTTCAAGGAGTTTCCCCCACTTTGAGTAGACCTTTTCTCGCCTTCCCGTGACCGATTTTGATCTGACGGAGGTCGGCACCTGGGTGCTGGACCTGACCTCGGGCCAGGTGAGGGGAGACAGCAGCCTGTTTGCCATCTTCGGGCTGGACGATTCGGCGGCGGTTCGGCCGTTGAGCGAGTTTATCTCGATGATCCATCCCGAAGATCGAGAGCGGGTGGACCAGGCGATCGCTAGCTCGGTAGAGAGCGGCTCCAGCGAGTATCGGGCGGAGTACCGCATCGTGCGATCCGACGACGTCCGCCGCGTGGTGGCGCGCGGCTTTATCGAGCGCGACGCCGAGGGGAACGCTTTGCGCTTTCCTGGACTGGTGGTCGACATGACCGAGCGGCATCGAGCCGAGTTGGCGCTGTCGGCGGAGAAGTCGGTGCTGGAGATGATCGCCAACGGCGCTCCGGTGGCCGAAGTGCTGGAATCGGTGGCGCTGGGTTTGGAAGCGCAGTCGAGCGCGGGCGGTCGAGCCTCTTTTCTGATTCTTGACGGTAGCCAGACTTTACGTCACTGCGCGGCTCCTTCGTTGCCTCCGGAACACTCTGGGGAGATTGACGAGCTGTGTTTGACCCTGGACGACCTGCCCGAGGCGGACGGGGTTGGCGGCGTCTGGCCGACCCTGGCCAGGCTGGCTCAAGGACGAGGCTGGACGGCCGTCGACGCGGTGACGGTGCGGGCCAGCAAGGGCGAGGCTCTGGGGGTGCTAGTGGTGCACTATCCCGGAACTTACCGGCCGAGCCTGGAGGACCAGCAGCTGAAAAAAATGGCCACCCATCTGGCCGGCATCGTTTTGGAACGAGCCCGCACCGAGCAGGCGCTGCAGCAGCGGGTCGACGAATTTACCCTGTTGGCCAACAGTCTGCCTCAGCTGGCCTGGATGGCCGAGCCGGACGGCTACATCTTCTGGTTCAACAAGCGCTGGTACGAGTACACCGGCACCGGCGAGGCGGACATGCAGGGCTGGGGCTGGAGAAAGGCCCACCACCCCGACTGGATGGAAGAGGTGGTGGCGCAGTGGAGCAGCTGCGTGCGCAGCGGTTTGCCCTTCCGCAAGGAGTTCCCGATTCGGGGCGCCTCGGGTCGCTACCGTATGTTCTTGACCCAGGTCGAGCCGATCAAAGATAGCGACGGTCAGGTGACCCGCTGGTTCGGGACCCACACCGACGTGGAAGAGCTGCGGGCCTACCGGGAAGAGCGCGAGCGTCTGCTAGAGACGGAAGAGCGCTCGCGCAAAGAGGCGACGCAGCTCAGCGAGCAGCTGACCGAAGAGCGCGACAAGCTGCGCGAGGAGCGGGAGACCCAGGCGCGTCTGGTGCACCTGCTGCGGTCGGCCAACCGGGCCGCGTCGCAGATGAGCCTGGCCCGTACGCCGAAAGAGCTGATGGAGATCCTGTGGAATTTGCTGGTGTCGACGCTCGACGCCAGGGCGGCCGGGATCTGGCACGTTTCGAGTAGCCCGAACATTTTGGAGCTGGCCGGTTCCTACCAGCTCGACGACAGCTCTCCGATGCTGGCCCGGACTTTGGACGTTCGCTACAATTCCTACAAGACGGGCTGGGTGGCTCGCTACGGCCAGCCGTTTGCGGGACTGGTCGACTCGCGCGACCTGCAGCTGGACCAGGACTGGCTGCAGCGCAACGGGGTGCGCTACGCGGCGATCTATCCGCTGCTGGCCAGCACCCGGGTGGTCGGAGTGATGGCGTTTTTCGGAGGCGAAGAGCTGCCCGTGGTCATGCCCGAAGTGCTGGCCACCGTGGCGGGTGTTTATGGCAACCACCTGGTGGCCCCCCGCGAGGAGAGAGCCTCTCGCACCTGAGCCTTTCGAGCGGGAAAGAGGGGCCGTAAAGAAGCTGTAAAGGAGCGCGGGGTTTCCCCGTCGTTACTTGAATGGGTGGCTTTGGTCCTGGGTTTTGAGGGCCCGAGTGCCCCCTGGTAGGGGATGGGGATAAGTTTCGCCAGAGTGGGGGCGAGGAATGAGGCTGGTCATGACTGAGACGACGGTACCTCCCGCAGAGCCCTCGGAACCTTCCGGCTCGGCTTTTGCACCCGACTCTGCAACGACGGCCCCGGCCCAGGTCCGCCTCCCCTGGCACCAGCGGCTGCCCGGCGCCTGGCGATTCCTGTTCTGGAACTTGCTCTGCTGGACGTTCGGTGCGGCGGCGTTGGTCGGGGGGGTGATCTACACCGAGCACGTGGTCAAGCCGGTGGCCGAACACGGCGGGACCTCGTTTTCTCCCATCCGGGTGTTCGAGAAAGAGGCTGGCGGCCAGCGCGTTTTCGGCAACGAGGACCGGATCAACATCCTGCTTCTGGGCATCGACTACAACCGAGACTCGAAAGGGATCGGCTACACCAAGGGGGCTCGGTCCGACACCATTATGGTGGTCTCGCTGTCGAAAGCCGGCGAGTTCCTGAATATGGTCAGCGTGCCCCGCGACACCCGGGTGTTCCTGGGCGACGACTACGGCTACGACAAGATCAACGGCGCCTATTCGTACGGCGGGATCGAGATGGCCAAAAAGGTGATTTCGGGCTTCCTGGGCGTCCCGATCCATCACTACGTGGTGGTCAAGGTGCCCGGCGCCAAGAAGATGGTCGACGTGATCGGCGGCCTGCCGATCGACGTGGAAAAAGACCTGGACTACGACGACAACTGGGGCAAGCTGCACATCCATCTGAAACAGGGGCCGCAGCTTCTCGACGGCGAGCAGGCGGTGGGATACGCTCGTTTTCGGATGGACGAAGAGGGCGACCGCGGCCGCATCCGTCGCCAGCAGCAGGTGATCAAGGCGCTGGCCGGCCGGGTCAAAGAGCCGGCGCTGATCGCGCAGTTCCAGGGGATCGCGGGCGCCGTCAAAGAGACGCTGGAGACGGACCTTGCGCCTTTAGAGATGGTGGACCTGGCCAATCTTTACAGCGGCTTCGACTTTCAGCGGGTGCAGGGCGGCGCGGTGGTGGGCGACGATGCCATCGACGCTTACGGCGCTTCCTACATCGAGCCGTATGCTCCCGAAAACGAGCGCACGGTGCGACGTCTGTTGAGCAGTCTGGACTGGGTGGGCAAGAGCGATCTTCGCATCCGCATCCTGTTCAAATCCGCCGCGCCCGAGATCGCCTATCGTCTGGCCGACAGGTTGGGCGACCAGGGATTCGACGGGGTGGTCGTTCAGGCGCTTTCGCTCGAGGACCAGCGCGACAGCAGCGAGAGCTATCTGGCCTGGTCGCACAAGGTGCCGCGTCTGCAGGGGGTCCTGACCTCGGCGATGGGACAGCTTCCGGAACGGCCCGCCCTGGCCAAAGATGGCGACGACGACCTGATCATCGTGGTGGGCGACCGGGAACTGGGACAGTGGGGCGTGGGGCCCAAGGGCCGGCCCAACCCGACGGCGGTCAAGACCCTCCCTGCGCCCGGCACGGGCGCTCCCACTCCCATCCTTACCTCTCCCCCCTCACCGGCCGCCGAACCCAGGCGGGTCGAAGGGTAAGCGCGCGCTTACTTTCCGGTAGGGACCGAGACCAGATCTCGCAAGCGCCACTGGGCGTGGTTCGAGAGGTCGATGTCTTCGGTGGCCTTGTCGTAGTGCAGTTTGCTGGAATCGAGACGGACGGTTTTCCCGACGATCGCCCCAAACAGGTCGCTCCCTTCGACCTCGAGATCGAGCCCCTTCCCCGAGATCACACCGTTGAAATAGCTGTCGACGATGTTGGCTTTGGAACTTGCGGTGGGCGCTCCCGCAGGCTGTTCAAGATCGGTAAAGAGTAGCTGGAAGTCGGAAGGCTTGGGGTTTTCGTTGTCCTCGTCGACCTGAGATTTGTTGATGGTCGAATCGACAATCGAGGCGGACTCGCCCACAAAGACCTTGATCGGTCCGCCGCTGCGGTCCAGGACCAGGGTGGCGCCCTTCAGGTCGAGTTCGTGAAAAAAGTACGAACCCGAGGTGAGGCGAAGTTTCTGGTCCTGACGCACCTCGAGACGGTTATAGGGTCCTGGCTCGAGAGTAGGATAGGAGTCTTCGACTTCGAGCGTGTCGACATCGAGTACGGAGGCGATGGCGAGGTGTTCGGGGTAAGGCGAGACGGTCCGAGGGATCTCTCGTTTCTTCTTGGGCCGCTGCTCTTCCCCGCTGAACCCACCGCTGCCGCTGAGCAGCACTTCGGCCTGGCCGCTGTAGGTGGTTCCATCGAGTTGGAAAGAGGTCGGGTCGGGTAAGACGACGTCGCCTTCGACCTGGGAGTCGTGCAGTTCGACGACTTTCGCGCTGCCGACGTGGCCGGCATCGGCGACCAGGGTTTTGCGGTCGTCGTCGTCTTCGTCGGGGTTGTACCAGTGGTCTCCGACTCGGGAATCGAAGGCGTCGGACTTGCTGTTGTCCTTCATGGTGAACTCGGTAAAGCCAAATCCCGCCTCGCCGAACTTGCCGCCCGGACGCACCGCGGTTCCGGCCAATGCGGCCAGCGGGACGGGTTGGAGGTCGCCGATGGAGTAGCCCTGAGCGTACAGGAACACTTCGTTTTCCGCCAGGGCGGTTCCGAAGGCGTTATCCCGCACCTCGAGCGTGTAGGTGAGTTCGGGGTTCTGGACCAACTGCGTCCGGGTGGTCCAGCCGGTCCTCCACTCGGGGTCCCTGGCCAGTTCCCCGAAGGCCCTTTGGATGGCGGCATGCGCGGCGTAGCGAGCTTCGAGTTCGCCACTGCCGGTCAGGGCGTACTGGGCGCTGATTTTGGCGGTGGAGAAAAGCGCCGACATCAGCACGCCGAGCAGCAGCGCGGCGCCGACGATGGTCAGGTAGAGAGTCCCGCCGCGGGACGGTTGGAGTGAACGGCTCATCCTGCGTCTTCCTCTTCTCTAAGTCGCACTTCGGTCTGGATTTTCAGGGTGAAGCTGCCATCGCCGTAGTCCGTATCCAGGACCAGTTTGATGGGGTTGGTGGTGATGTTGGCTGTCAGCGAGGCGATGTAGCGGGCCACGATTCGGGGCTGAGTGGGGTCGTCGCGAAAGCTGGCGGTTTTGAGTTCGGAGGGGATGGGCGGAGGCGACAGCGCGGGCACGGTCAGGGCGCGCTCTTTCCGGATCAGCACGGGCACGCCGGCCATGTCGTCGACGTAGTAGCAGATGAAGCGCCGCCAGAGCACGCCGCCGTGCATGGTCTGCAGTTGGCCGTCGCTACCGCGAGGGTTGCCGAAGACCAGCCCACGAGGCGAGGTGTCGGTTTTCAGGCTGCCGAACGAGCCGTCGCCGAGTTCGTCGGTCAGCCATTTCATGGCCAGCAGCGACTGCTGCTGAAGGTCCAGGGAGATGGACTGGACGGTGAAGTAGCGCAGCCGTCGCAGTATCTTCGGCGCGGCGGAGCAGGTGACCAGTTTTGCGCAGACGATGTCGCTGGCTCCGGAGCAGTTCGAGGCGGCGGCGCTGGCGGCGGCCAGTGGGATCGTGGGTCTGCCCCTCTCGCTTTTGGCCCTGCCGGGATAGGTTAGACCGGACCGTCGTTTCGACGAGGGAGATAGAGTTTTGCGAGGACCTTGCTGGGGAGCAGGGTCCTTTTTGCGTTTGGCGGCTTGGCGCGGGGTGGAGGGGAGGCGGAAAGGTTTGGTGCTCTGTTGGGACACCG
>JAEXNA010000192.1 GCA_023447635.1 Vulcanimicrobiota bacterium
CGGTAACCTTGCCCGTCTCTCCAGCGCAACCCCGCGTTGTCACTCTCGCTAGCGACAACCTTGCTCGTCTCCCCAGCGCAACGCTACGTTGCCACTCTCGCCAGCGACAATCTTGCTCGTCTCTCCAGCGCAACGCTACGTTGCCACGCTCGCTAACGACAATCTTGCCCGTCTCCTCAGCGCAACGCTACGTTGCCACTCTCGCCAGCGACAATCTTGCCCGTCTCCCCAGCGCAACGCCAGACGCCTACTTCGGCTTCAACTCCTCGACCACACCCAGCGCCGTCACCGCCGCCTGCACCGACTGGCCCGGCGAGAACGGAGTGAACTGGCCCTCCTGGTCGGTCTCGAAGGTGTAGCTCTTCCCGTTACCCTTGAGCACGATCTTATAAGATTCCTGACGAGCCCCCGCGCGACGCTTGGCCGCCTCCGCCACGTTGGGCCAGCGCGGCTTGTTGTCCTGACCCTTCTCGGACGCCGTCGACTCCTTGTGCCAGCGCTCGATCTGGTAGCGAACCTTGGTGTCGTAGACCGGTTCGTCGCGGTAAACCGGCTCGTCGTAGCGCTCTTCTTTGCGCTGGTTCTCGTAGACCGTCTCCTCGCGGTAGACGTCCTCGAAATAGCCGTTGCCCATATCCTTGGTGCCAACCTTGACCTTACGCGTGCCGGCCTCGACCCGCTCCGTGACCGTGCGCGTCTTGCTGACCGTGCCCGTCTGCACCTTACGATGCTCTCGCACGCCTTTGGTGCGCGACAGAACCCGAGCGCCCGAAGGCACCTCCCCCTTCCCCTGCCAGCCTTCTTCGGTGACCATCCCCAGCACTTCGACATCAATGCTGCGCTGCCAGGCCATGCTGTCGACCTGCATCGCCTGCACCGTGGTCCGCGTCAGCATCCAGCAGCCCACGAAGAACAGCAAGACCATCAGACAGCAGCCGGTCAGGATCCGTCCGATCCAGTTCGGCCCGGGGGCGGAAGGCGGCTTCTCGGCGCGGTTCAGGATGGTGCGAGTCGCCCGCTTCTGGGTGCCGTCCTGGGACGATCCGCAGCCCGAGCAGTGCGTGTTGAACCCCGGGTTGTCGCCGTTACAGTAGGGGCACTTCCAGTCGGGGCCAGCGTTGGCACGGCGCATCTCTTCGGCCTCGGTGACCTCTCGCGAGCCCTCGGGCAGATAAAACTCGACCTCGGGCCCACGCGCGGTACCGCAGCTTCCGCAGTATTTGCGCGAGCCGGGGATCCCCTTGCTCAAACAGGCGGGACAGTCCCAGGCCCCCTCACGTATCGCCATCGTTTAACCCTCCCGGTGGTGACGGAAACATTCTCAGCCCCGCTCGTCCCCTCCCCCCGACCTTCCCCAGCGCGACGCGATGTTAGCAATTCGCTAACCCAAGTTGCTCAACGAAGACCTACCTTAGGATCATGCTCAGCTCCGTCTCCAACTCGGCCTTCCCCGTCCGCTCGACCTACCGTCCCGGCTCGGCCTCGTCCCCGGCCATGGAGAAGCTGGTCCCCGGAGACTTCCCTCAGACCGAGCAAGACCTGGCCTCTTTCCCCCAGCCCGTGCTGGACATGCTCAGCCGCTACGGCACCCAGGTCGCCGTTCTTGGCGACGGACAGACCATGCTGGACTCGCCCGCCCTGCGCACCCTGACTCCCGAAGAAGCTAGCCAGGAAGGGCAGCGTACCTCCGCCCTGGTCAACGAAGGCGTCAAGGAAGCTTTCGCCAACGGCGTGGAAACCTACGAACAGCTCGAATCCGCCGCCAACACTATCACCCGCGACCTGCGCAAGGCCCACATCGACAACCACCTGGGCATCGCGCTCAACCCGTTCCCCCTGGAAGGGCTGGCCGAAGCGCGCAACATCCCGGCCGAGAACCTGGCCGACTGGAAGCTCGCCTTCAACAGCCTCAACGAGGGCCTGATCAGCACCGAAGACGGGCAGACCCGAGCCAATTTCGGCGTTCTGGTGCTGCCTCACACCTACCACAACGGCGCCATCATCCCCGAATCGCGCCTGCGTAACGCCCCCGACGTGACCGCAGAGTACGTCAAAGGCTCGCTGGGCTTGAACCGCGCGGAAGAGCGGATGGTCTTGTTGCACGAAGAGTTCTTGCCGCTGCCCAACGCAGAACTGGGCAACTATCGGCTGTCCATTCACGAAGTGGGACACGCCCTGGACTACGCCCTCGAGAACCTGCAAGAGTCGATCGGCTTCGGGCCCGCTCATCGCCAGACCGTGGACGCCCTGTTCGAAGCCGACCAGAAGCGGATGGCTGACGGTCAGCCGCTGGAGAGCGTGTTCACCTCGGACCGCGCCGACGACAACGTGCGCGAGTACTTCGCCGAAGCCGTGGAAGCGTACCTGACCCCGGCCCGCGCCGACGGTAACGACACTTTCCGCGCTGCCAACTCTAAGGAAGGCCTGGCCGCTCGAAACCCCGAGCTTTTCGGCTACGTGGACAAGGTGATGCGCACCGAGTTTCCCGAATCGGCCATGCCAGAGATGCCGGCCCGCCAGCTTCTGCCGCCCGATATCCCGGACCCCGACACCGAAGTCTTGCGCATCTCGTAAATTCAATAGAAAAGGCCCACCGAGCTTCCCCGGTGGGCCTTTTTCGTCGTTGGGAAAGGCTTCAGGCCGCTTGAGGCATATCGATCACGGTATCCTGACCGTAGCCCAGTCCGAGAAGGAACTGGAACGGCAGATGCAGCCGTTGGGCCCAGGCGCTTTCGTTATGTTCGGCCTCTGGCACAGCCAGATAGTGCAGGTCGCGGCCCAACTCAAAACCCTTACTGAGCATGATGTGAGCCATGGCCTGCGTCTCGGCAAAATTGTCCCCGGGCCAGCCACTATCGAGGTAGACTTTGATGGCGGGGTTCTGTTCGGCAGAGCGCACGCGCTCTAAAAGATTGTTGTCGTAGCCAAAGGTGCTGGACATGCAGGCGGCTCGCCCGAACACGTCGCCGTGGTGCCAGGCCAGGTAGAAGGAAACCAGACCGCCCAGCGACGACCCCATCACCAGGCGGTGCTCGGGGCCATCGAGAGCGCGGAACTCGGACTCCAGGTACGGCAGGAGACGTCCGGTGATGAACTCGGCGTAGCGGGCGCAGCCCGGCTCGGTGTAGTCCTTGAAGCGGTCGTTGGGGTATAGCGCCACCACGATACAGGCCTCGATAGAGTTCATCTTATCCAGCAGTTCCAGGGTCTTCTGGACCTCCCAGGTCTGCCCGGCGAAGGCTTCCTCAGGGAAGAACAGGTTGTGCCCGTCGTGCATGAAGCAGACGGGGTACCGCTTGGTGGTGTTTTCCTCGTAGCCCGGCGGCAGGTAGATGCGGAAGCCGTAGCTCTCTCCGTCCTCGGCGGCCAGGTCGCGGCGGTCCAGGATGGTGCCGTGAGGCGAACTTTCGAACGAGGGATAGATCAGACGGTCCTCGGGCAGCGGCGCGATGTAGTCGGATCCGACCGACCAGGCGTCAGCGACGCCATCGGTGCCCAGCAGGCAGGGCTTGAAGCTAAAGTAAGGCTCTTCGGCGTGAGGATGGAAGATATGCAGGTCGCCCTCGAGGTGGTCGACTTCGATAGGGGTCTTCCAGTCGTCGAGGGATGTGAACAGGACAAGGCGACGACCGGCGAGGCGGTCGACAGGGTAGGAGATCTTGATAGATTGGTGTTCCATAGCGGCATTCTGCCGCCTGAAAGGGACGGCTCCATCCGACCGAAGAGTCTTTTAGGGGCATCCATGGGATAGGATCCTGTGGGTTGGAGGGGAGAGGGGAGGCAGGTTGGAGCGGACAGCTCATCGCCCAGCGAGCTCAAGCTCACCCTTGAACGAGCCGGCTCAACTCCCAGCGAGCTCAAGCTCACTCCCAAACGAGCCGGCTCAATGCCCAGCGAGCTCAAGCTCACTCTCGAACGAGCCGGCTCATCGCCCAGCGAGCTCAAGCTCACTCTCGAACGAGCCAGCTCAACTCCCAGCGAGCTCAAGCTCACCCTCAAATGAGCCGAAGCAGGGAAGGTTGGAGGGGGGAGGCTAGCGGGGGGAGGGCTGCAGGTGCAGCACGCGGGGGCGAAGGTTCGCGCGGGCGATCAGGTGGCGATAGTCCTCGGGCGTGACCTCTTCCCAGCTCTTGCCCAGAAGGGCCAGCAGGGCTGCCTCCAGCACGTTGGTGCCGTAGCTGCGCCCTTCGATCTCGGGCGTCGTGGTCACCACCCAGGCGACTTCGCGCTTGCGTAGCTCGTCGAGATCGTCCTCGGTCACCGTATTGGTCAGGATCCCCTTGCCCTTCAAAGAGTCGGGGAAGCGGCGCCGCATGATATGAAAGTCGCCGGCCAGCACTTCGGCTTCGTCGTAGTAGGGGCGGGTCAGCTCGTCCGGCTCGATCACGTCCTGCTTCTTGCCGGTGGGATAGATCATCGAGATCGGCAGCTTGCAGATCTCGGGCAGCAGCTTCTCGGCCCGCTCCTCGAGTTCATCGAGCGTCAGGATCGGCTTATCCAGCCCCATGCTGAAAATCATATCGCCGTAGACGGTCGAGGCGCCCACCTCTTCCAGCGCCTCGGCCATCCCGAAGCGGTCCATGGCGCAGACCATCAAAACCTTCTTGCCGCGCAGGCTGATGCCGCTACCGGCTTCCAGGTTGCGAACCGTCTCGCGCTCTAAGGTGTTCTTCAGACCGCTGCCGTCCACCACGGGACTCTTCGTCACAGCCGCGCGCAGTCGTTCACCATCGCGCAAAGAATAGGTGTGGCGGCGCGACTTCAGATAGATGTCGATGCCGCCCAGGCCGATGGCGTCGACGTTCCCGTCGAGTTCCTGGAGCAGCGCTACGGCCTTCTTGAACTGTCCGTCCACGCCGCGCCGGCTAAGCTGGACCGTCTGGCCCAGGATTTCGAAGCGCCCCTCGTGATCGCGCCGGGACGACCCCAGCGAGACCGAGACGACGGTCTTCACGAGATAACTCGAAGCTTCTGCCGCGACTCTTTGATGAAGTGCCGCACCTGCTCGATTTTCTCGGCCGAAACCGGCTCGTCGAAAGCGCGGAAGCCGGCCAGGCGGAAGCCGTTACGGGTAGCCAGACGCTGAATTTCTTGCACCCGGTCGTACTCTAGCCCTCGACCGATCGAGTAGTCCTCGAAGCGGTTCTCTAGAGTCAGCACCATCGTCTCGGCCATACAGGCCAGAGCCAGCCCCTTGGGGTAGCCAAAGTCCAGCCCGAAATCGACGTTGCCGGGAACTTCGACCACGCCGCCTTCGATGACCAGCACATCGGGGCGCAGTTTCTGCACCTCGCGCGACACGTCGTGCGGCACCGCCACGTCGCACACGATGGCGCCGGGCTTGAGATGTTCTGCCTGAATGATACTACCGCCGGACGAGGTCGCCGTGATCACCACGTCGGCTTCGGCCAGAGCGCGCCCCAGGTCCATCTCGACTTTCAGCGAGGTGCGGCTCTCTTTCTGGATCAGCTCGGCCAGCGCCTTGAGACGCGACTTCGAGCGAGCCGACAAGACCAGATGCTTGACCTTCTGAGCCAGGAACCGGGCGCACACGCTGCCGATCGAGCCGGTAGCGCCGATCACGGCCACGGTGGACCGCTCCAGGTCGACATCTAGCGTCTCGGCTGCCGCCAGAGCGCCTTCCAGGGCTGTCGCCACTGTGTAAGAGTTACCGGAGGTCACGGCTACGTCCAGCGCCTGGGCGATGTCTTTGCCGGCTCTTCCAACGACGGAATTGTAGCCGCCCAGACCGATCATCTTGGCACCCAGGCTCTGTCCCAGCAGGGCGGCTTTCTTGACCCGTTCCACCACTTCGTTACGGGCCAGGTTGATGAACTGGATCGGCATCAGCGGCACCATGACGAAGTTACCCAGAATCTCGGGCCCCAGCAGCGAGCGCACGCCGCGAATGGTCGACGCCTCGTAAGGCGGCATCCACTCCAGAATCTTGAGCACGATCGGCTCGCGCTTCCCCTTGGCTTTGGGGGCGTAGCGCACCACATCTTTCATGCCCAGCGGGTGGGTCAGGAAAGCGAACTGGTTCATCGGTTCTCCGCGGCTTCAACCAGACGCTTGATACCGGTCAGCATCATTTCGAGGTTCTCGCCCAGCTTCTCTTGCAAAGTCGGGCCGATCAGCTCGGTCAGTTCGGGTAAGCCGAAATCATAAATGACGGACAGCGACACCTCGGTCTTTCCGTCTTGCTCCGCAAACGTCCAACAGCCTTCGAACTGGTCGAGGTCGCCCTCGATCAGATTGTAGTCGATACGTAAGCCGGCATCGTCGAAACGGTCTTCCTCGGTCCAAAGGAAAGGGGTGCCGTCGATATCCGTGACCCATTCGGTGACGGTCGACGACGGGCCTCGCGAGACCACCTTGACGCTCTCTACGTCGGGCATGTAGTTGGGATAGCTTTCCATATCCTTGGCCAGTTCATAAACGGCCCGAGGCTCTCCCTCGATCACGATCTTGCGTTCTAATGACGGCATAGTCTCTCTATCCCTCCTTCCCCAAACGCCGACGGGTCTCCGCCAGCGACTCTTTTAGCGCCGAAAGCACCGATTCAATCTCCTCTGTTTCCACGTTGAGCGCCGGTTCAAACCGCACCACTCTAGGCTGGTTGAGGGTATAAACGGCGATCACCTGCCGTTTGACCATCTCGAAGATGACCGAGCCGCCGAACTTGTCGGCAGTGAACTCTACCCCCACCATCAGCCCTTGTCCACGCACTTCGGCTACCAGGTCAGGAAATTCGCTGGCCAGCCGCCGAAGCCCCGCCATCAGGTACTCTCCAGAATGGGCGGCTTTCTCGGCCAGGCCTTCCTCTTCCATCACCTCGAGCGCGGCCAGCGCGGCGCGACAGGCCAACGGGCTTCCTCCGAAAGTCGAAGTATGAAGCAGCGGGCGTCCCTGGTAAGCCTTGGCGACCTCGGGAGTCATCACGGTGGCTCCCACCGGCATCACTCCGCCTCCCAACGCTTTGGCCAGCGCCATGATATCGGGCACGACGCCGGCGTGGTCGACAGCGAACCAGCGCCCGGTCCGGCATAGACCGCTCTGCACCTCGTCAGCGATCAGCAGAACGCCTCGCTCGGTGCAAAGTTCCCTGGCTCGGCGCAAATAGTCAGGAGAGGCGACGTGGATGCCGCCTTCCCCCTGCACCGGCTCGATCAAGAAGGCGGCGACACTGTCGTCGAGCGCGGCGTCCAGCGCCTCGATGTCTCCAAAAGGCACGGTCCGGGCCCCCGGGATCAGGGGCTGGAAAGGCTCCTGATAGCGGGCGCGGCCAGAGACCGAAAGCCCGCCCAGAGTCTTGCCGTGGTAAGAGTCCAGGGTCGAGACGAAACCGGTCCGGCCGGTGGCCAGTCGAGCCGCCTTCAGGGCGGCCTCGATAGCCTCGGTGCCCGAGTTCGAGAAAAAGCTGAACTGCAGGTTGCCCGGCGTGATGCGAGCCAGCCGTTCGGCCAGTTGGGCCTGCAGAGGGTTGAAGAAGACGCGCGAAGACAGCGCCAGGTGATCCAGCTGGTCCTTGACCGCCGCCACCACCTTGGGATGACGGTGGCCCAGCGAGAAGACGCCGTAGCCGCCAGAGAAGTCCAGATACCGCTTGCCTTGCTGGTCGTACACCCAGCAGCCTTCCCCTCGGCTTTCCAGGGCGCCGAAACCGGTCAGTCTCAGCAGCTTGGCCAGGTCGGGAGAGATGTACTCGCGGTAAAGACGAGTAACCTCGGCCAGGCTGGGCTGGTCGAGGGCAAAGATATTTGTTGCCGCGACGGTCATAATTCGAAGGGGGGCCGCGTTTCGACGGGTTTCAAAGGGCCTCCTGCACCTGCCGTTGGCTCAAAATCAGGCATCCGTCGTTCACCAAATGGGCCTCGGCTCGGTCCACTCCGGGACACAACCGGGCGATAGTGGTGAATAGCCCTCCACAGCCAAAAACCTGGCACCCCTCCATCCCCGGCAAGCCGCGGTAGCGCTGCACGAAACCTTCGATCATGTGAGCGTGGCCGAACATGATACCGCTCTGGATCGAGGCGATAGTGTTGGTTCCGTAGGGAGCTTCCGGGATCTCGACGAGCACACTATCGGCCAGGTGGGGCGCCTTCTCCATCAGCATTTTGATCTGGGTTTTGATCCCGGGCAGGATAGCCACCCCAAGGATCTCGTCCGCAGCTGACAAGAGGGTAAACGTGGTGGCGGTTCCCGCATCGACGACGACCAGCGGACCCGAGGTTTTGCTGCGAGCCCCCACCAGGCCCGCGATCAGATCAGCCCCGATCTCTTTGCGCACCGAATCGAGCATGCGGAAGCCGTGGGGAGAGTCGACGTCAACCCAGTGGAAGGAGCCGACCTCCATCGACTTACCCGCGTCTTTGAGCAAGATATTATAGTCTGGCACCACGCTCGAAATCGCCAGGTGAACCTGCGGGGGCTGCAGGTCGTGGTCGGTGAGCATGGCGGTCCAGCACGCGATCAGCTGGGGGGCTGTCCGGAACGGTCGCGTGTGGATGCGACGAGTCGCCCGTAACTCGCGTCGCTCGTCGTAGAGCGCGAGGGTCATGTGCGAATTCCCCGCGTCGATGGTCAGTGTGCCGCTCATGGGCGTCCTCCTACCAGGGCGATGGTCAACGGCACGACTATGACGGTGGCCATCATCAGTTCCACGATGCCGTGCAAGACCGCTACCGAGAGCAACTCCTCGGGCGAGGCGCCGGTCAGCAGCAGCACCAGCAGCGACATGATCAAAGTGTTGGCGACGGTACCCGCGACCACCGCGCCGGTCGAGGCGATGGTGATGCGCGAGTCGCGGCGCGAGGACGAACTCAGCGCCTGGAAAGCCAGCGCCGCAGCGAGTCCCGAAAGCAGGCGGGCCATCACGTGAAAACCGATCGCCACGCCCGGAATAGGATACTTGATCCCCGCGATGACACCGAAGACGGCGCCCAGCAGGGCGGCCGCAAAGGGGCCTTCCAACGTGGCCGCCAGGATCACCGGGATGTGCAGCAGCGTGATCGCTTTCCCTACGCCCGCCACGCTGATGAAGCCCAATGGGCTTAGACCCAGAACCAGTAGGGCCGCCAGCAGAACTCCGATGCGGCTGAACGTTTGAGCCACGATAGGTGGTTGGCGAAGGGGGGAGACCATTCCTACATGGGGCAGCCCAAACCGTTACAGCCACGCGCTTCTTGAACCAGGAGGCGCGATTAAGGTGGGCTTAGAAAGGGCCGGCACGACAGTCATGGGACGTTCGAAGAGGGACATATGGTATTCGCAAGGGCTGCGCTTCGAATGCACGCAGTGCGGTGAGTGCTGTTCCGGCGGGTCCGGAACGGTGGAGTTCACCTATGGAGAAGCCCAGGACATGGCGTCGGCGCTGGGTATCGGCTACGACGAGTTCATGGCTCGCTACGCCATCCGTCACGGCCCGACCTGGACTCTGGCCGAAGTGGAAAGCGAGCAAGGCTACGACTGCGCCCTGCTGGCCCGCGATCCCGAAACAGGGATGACCCGCTGCACGGTCCATCGCCAGCGCCCGATGCAGTGCCGCACCTGGCCGTTCTGGCCGGAGAACCTGAAAAGTCCGCGCACCTGGCGACAGGCGGGACGAGAGTGCGAGGGGATCGAGCGAGGCCCAACGGTGGGCTACCGCGAGATCTGCCATAACCGCGATCTGACCCCGGACCCCGGGATCCCCTACGTGGGGCCGGATCCGGGCTAGTCGGCTCGAGCGGCCTTAAGGGGTGGGAGGCGCCTCGCCAGCCGAGTCTTCGGACTCTGAGGACTCCTCTTCGTCCTCCTCATCCTCATCCTCGTCGTCTTCCTCGTCCTCGGCTTCGGCGAACTCTCCCGTGCCGTCGCCTTCGCGCTGGTGGGTCATGGCGTCCAGGAACGCTTCGTCAAAGTCCGTGATCAGGTCGCGAAGGTGAAAAAACGTCATGCGCAGACCGGCCAGGTCGTCGAAAATCTGGCCCTCGGGCTCGTCGCCTTTGACCTCGTCCATCAGGCGAGGGAGATCTTTGGTGTAAAGCTCTTTGGCCGCCACCATGATTTCAGAGATTCGGTAGGCGACCGACTCCTGGTCGCTTTCGTCGAAGCAACCCTGACGCTTCATCTTGGCGTGCAGAATCTGGGTCAGAGAGACCTCTTCGGAACGCATCAGGGCGTTGGGGTCGCCAGTTTTTGGGGGAGACGTACTCACGGGATAATCCTTAAAGCGATTTGCATACAGGTATCGGCGATCTGAGGCACCATACCGCCCACGGCGGCCAGCACCAGCAGGGCCGACAGAAGCCCCTGCGTCGACCCGGCCAGCCGGAACGGTTGCGCCTCGGCCGGCGGTTTCAGGAAGTAGCAGCGGCGTAAAATTCCAAAGTAGTAAACCAGGCTCAGCACCGAGCCGAACACGCCGAAGACGGCCATCATGGGCTGCACGTAGGCCGCAGCGCGGAAGAGGTAAAGTTTCCCCACGAAGCCGGCCAGCGGCGGCACACCAGCCAGCGACATCGCGCAGATCATCAGCGCGAAGGCCAGGAAAGGCGAGCTTTCCGCCAGCCCGTCGAAAGCGTCCAGGTCGGTCCGACCGCGCGCTTTACCGACCGTCAGGATGATCATCCAGAACGCCATGTTCGTCACGGTGTAGACCAGCAGGTAGAACAGCAGCGCCCCCATCGAAGTGACGGCAAACTCTTTCTTTTCAGGGCTTGCCGTGTACATCACCGCCGACAGCCCGATCAGCAGATAGCCGACCTGGGCGATCCCAGAGTAGGCCGCCAGGCGGGTTACCTCGCGCTGGGTAATGGCCACCAGGTTGCCCAACATGATCGAGAGCACCGACAGGGCCGAAAGCACCATCATCAGTTCGATGTGCATCAGCGGCGCGACCGTTCCGAAGAGGCGAATCGCGGCGGCGAACATCACGGCCTTGGGAACCGAGGACAAGAAGGCAGCGATCGGGATCGGCGCGCCTTCGTAAGTGTCCGGAGCCCACATATGAAACGGGGCGGCCGAAAGCTTGAAACCGAAGGCGGCCAGAATCAGCAAGAGACCCATCACCATCGGCTGCACGTGAGGGCCCATGCCCAGCGGCAGGTCGATGTAAAGGGTACTACCGCAAGCGCCGTAGACCCAGGAGGCTCCGAACAGGAACAGGGCCGACGA
Source organism: Vulcanimicrobiota bacterium (assembly GCA_023447635.1). Classification (GTDB taxonomy): domain Bacteria; phylum Vulcanimicrobiota; class Xenobia; order Xenobiales; family JADMJV01; genus JAEXNA01. Next base: position 11,158 of record JAEXNA010000192.1, read on the forward strand.
AAGCGCTCCCGACAGGAAGTACTTCAGGCCCGCTTCGGCCGACTTACGATGGTAGCGGCGAAAGCCCGCCAGCATGTAGAGCGGGATCGAGAGCAGTTCGAAGGCGATGAAGAAGGTCAGCAGTTCCTTGGCGTGCACCACCAGCACGGCGCCCAGGGTCGCGGCCACCAGCAGGGTGTAGTACTCGCCGGCGCTCTGATGCTCTTCCTGGAACGACCCCCAGGACAAGCCCACGGCCACGAAGGCCAGGAACACGGCCAGACCAGAGAACAGCCCGGACATGGGGTCGAAGGCCAGCACCAGGTCCAGGTAGGGCCAGACCGCTCCCGTAGGGCGAGTCAGGCTCAGCATGCTGCTGATGAAGGCCAGAGCCAGGGTCAGCATGGCCAGTCGGTAGCTGCGCACAGCCGAGACCTTGATCAGGTCGGTGATGATCAGAAGGGCCAGGCCCAGAACCAAAACGAGGGGACAAAGAAGTGCGGCCGACATCTACAGCGAGAACCCCCCACCCAGATTCTGCAGCGCGGTCTGGAAAATCGCCACCAGCGGCTGAGGGTAGAGCCCGAAGGCCAGAGTGGTCAGCGCCAGGCCAGAGAACACGACCATCTCGGTCTTGTCGGCGTCCCGGGTGTCGACCAGTTGGGGGTTCAGCGGGCCAAAGAAGCCAAACTGCACCGAGCGAAGCAGGTAAGTGGTGGTCAAGATCAGTCCAAAAATCGCAATGATGCAGAGCGTGCGGTCGGTCTGGTAAAGGCCCAGGAAGACCGAAAGCTCGGAAGGGAATCCCGTGAAGCCCGGCAGCCCCAGCGAAGCCAGCGCCGCCATCACGAAGAAGACAGCAAACTTCGGGGTCCGGGCCGCCAGGCCGCCCCACTTGCGAAAGTCGCGAGCGTGAGTGGCTTCGTAGACGGTACCGGCCACGCCGAACAGCAGCGCGGTGATAATCCCGTGCGAGAACATCTGGAACATCGCTCCGGTAAAGCCGAACAGCGCCCCCGACTCGGTGGGCGAGTTGACGCAGGCCAGCCCCAGATACACCATACCCATATGGCTGACGCTGGAATAGGCGATCATCACCTTGATGTCGGTCTGACGCAGCGCGCAGAGACCACCATAGATAAGGTTGATCAGCCCCAGCACCGCGAAGTACGGCATCAGTTCGTGAGCCGCCATCGGGAACAGGTCGAAGGCGAAGCGCAGGATGCCGTAGCCGCCCATCTTTAGCAACACGCCGGCCAGCAGCATGGAGAGCGGGGTAGGCGCGCAAGAGTGGCCGTCCGGCAGCCAGGTGTGGAACGGGAACAGGCCCGACTCGATACCGAAGCCAATAAACAGGAGAGCAAAAAGCCCCAACTGCCAGTTCGTGCTGAACTGGGCCGACCGCAGCACCTCGAGGTCGAAGCTGTTCAGCCCCGCCGCGTAGTAGGTGCCCATCAGACCCAGCAGCACCAGACCTCCACCTGCCTGCAGGTAGACCAGCAGTTTGGTGGCGGCGCTGTTCCGGGTGATCTGCCGGCCGCTGCCGCTCTTGTCCGAACCCCAGATCCCGACCAGGAAGAACATCGGGATCGAGGCCAGTTCATAGAACAGGATGAAGAAAAACAGGTCCAGAGTCAGGAAGGTGCCCATGCTGCCGCAGATGGCGACCAGGGTCAGAGCGTAGAACTCCTTCTCCCGGTGGGTCACCCGATGGCTCATCAGCAGGACCGAAGCCGAGATGATGCCGGTCAGCAGCATCATCACCAGGGACAGGCCATCCACGCCCAGCTTGTAGGTGATCCCCAGCGAGGGGATCCAGGTTAGCGATTCCTTGAACAGGAAACCGCCCGCGGGGGTGGTCGCCAGCATGGGCGCACCCAGCCAGGTCAAGGCCGCCGAAAGGGCCAGCACGATCAGTCCGGTGAGCACCGCGATGCCGCGGTACAGTCGGGGTTTGTTCGCCGGTAGGGAGATGATCAGTAGGGTTGCCAGCATCGGCAGCCAGAGAAGCAGAGAAAGAGCGTGAGTCACGGCAGCAGACCTCCCATTTCGGAAGCCGGAGCGGTCGGGGAGGGCGTGAAGAGGCGCTGAGGGCTAAGCACGAAGTCGGGCTGAATGATCGCCATCAGCGCCGTCACCAGCAGCAACGCGGCGACCAGCATAAAGAGGTAGTGGGAAATCTGACCAGAGTGCTCGCGACGCAGACGTTCGGCCAGGTTACCGGTGAACTTCGAACCGCCCCGCACCACGCCGTCGACACCGTCGTCGTCGAACCAGGCGGCGACCCGAGCACCCAGGTACATGGTGCTCGCCACCATCTGGGCCCAGAAGTGGTCCATATAGAACTTCTGCGCCAGCACTTTGTAGGCCCCGCCCAGGGTCGAACGCAGCTTGCGCTCACCCGCCTCGGGATCCTTGCCGAACAGACTGTACGAGGCGCCGATACCGGCCAGGGCGATCACGATGCTGCCCAGCATCAATCCCAGGCTGAAGCCGTGAACAGGCTGGCGAGCGTGGCTGATCAGGCCGTGGAAAACGTTCAGATGCTCCTGACCCATCATCCCGTCCGGCATTCCGGCAAAGCCCAGGAACACCGCGAACAGCGAGAGCAGCAGAAGCGGTCCGTACATCAGCGGCGACACCTCGTGAGGCGGGCCGTGATGGTGGGGAGCGTGCTCCATCTTCGCTCCCAGACAGGCGTCGGGCACCTGGCCGGGTTCGGCCTGCGCTTCCGTCCACTCGGGCTCGATCTGCAGCGCTTCGCGAGAAGGCGAGGTCGGCCCGAGCATGGTGGGAGAGGGCACCGGCCCCGCCATCTCGCTGGGGGCATCGTCACCCCGATACTCGCCCAGGAAGGCGATGCAGTACATGCGGGTCACATAGAAAGCGGTCAGGAACGCGGCGCAAACCAGCATCCCGAAGACCAGGTGGTTGTGGAACACTCCACCAATGATCTCGTCTTTGGACCAGAAACCGGCGAACGGCGGGACGCCGGCCAGCGCCAGGCAGCCCATCAGGAAAGCGAAATGGGTTTTGGGCAGATGCTTCTTCAAGCCGCCCATACGCCAGATGTCGTTGCTGTGGCAGGCCACGATGACCGCGCCCGAGCCCAGGAACAGCAGCGCTTTGAAAAAGGCGTGGGTGAACAGGTGGAACAGACCGGCGGTGTAGGCTCCCGAGCCCAGAGCGGCCAGCATGAAGCCCAACTGCGAGATGGTGGAATAGGCCAGCACCTTCTTGATGTCGCTCTGCACCAGAGCGATCAGCGCGGCCATCAAGGCGGTCAGCGCGCCCACCGTAGCTACGAAGGTCGCGGCAGCCGGGGCCAACTGGTAAAGGCCGAACAGGCGTCCCACCAGATAGATACCGGCCGCCACCATCGTCGCCGCGTGGATCAGAGCCGACACGGGCGTGGGGCCTTCCATCGCGTCGGGCAGCCAGACGTGCAGCGGGAACTGAGCGCTTTTGCCGATAGGGCCGCAGGCGATCAGGATAAGCGGCAGCGCGACCGAGCCAAACAGCGCCCAGGGCAGCACTTCCAGGGCGTCGAGTTGGGTGAAGCGGAAGGTTCCCGCCCCCAGACCCACGGCCAGGACGCCGATCAGGAAGAACAGATCGGCGAACTTGGTCACCACGAACGACTTCTTGTTCGCCGCTGCGGCGCTGGTCTTGAAGTACCAGAAGCCGATCAGGAAGTACGAACAGACGCCGACGAGTTCCCAGAAGATGTACATCTGCAGCAGGTTGTTCGAAAACACCAGCCCCAGCATCGAGAACACGAAAAGCGACAGGTAGCCGAAGAACCGCGAGAGCGAGGCCGATCCCTGGGTGGGGAAGTGACCGATCTCCGTGGTCATGTAGCTGTAAGAGTAGATACCGACCAGGGTCGCCACGAAGCAGACCATGGTCGACGTCAGTACGCTGAGGTTATCCACCAGCAGACCAAAGGTGATGGCGCCCATCACCGGCTCTCCCACGCCTAGCCAGACCCGGTCCACCTCATAGGTGGGGGCGTGGCCGCCCAGGCGACTCAGGCCCATGGCTAACGACAGGAAAAACGAGCCGGCTAGCGACCCTATGGCCACAACGGCCGAGATAGGCCCTCGCGAACGCGTGACGAAACTGATGATCAAGAACGCCAGAAAGGGCAGGGCTATGACCAGCGGGCAGTACCGGCTAACACCTTCTAACGCTCCCACAATGGGGGAGGCGACGGTGGCCAGATATATGGCAGATGCTCCCAAAAACGACTTTCCCTTTCCCCGCCTCATGGCGCGGGATGGCCTGCGCTTCGCTTTCCGAACCCTCCTCCCTCTCCGAGGGCGCGAGTGAGTGGACAAAAGCCCGATTTTACGGGCGTACGCGTTGTTCGCAGCACGAAGCGCACCAAGACGGTTTCGGCTACGGTCGACAAAGGGGTGCTGGTAGTCCGCATTCCCGCCCGCATGAGCAAAGCCGACGAGGCGCGCTGGGTCGAGCACATGCGGAACAAACTTTTGGCCAAGCGCGAGCGTCATCAGGCCAACCGCTCGGACGACGCGCTCGAGGTGCGGGCCCGCCGCCTGGCCCAGGACTACTTTGGGGGCCTGCAGTTCACCATCGACTGGTCCTCCCGGCAGAACCAGCGCTGGGGCTCCTGCACCCCGATGGACGCCACCATTCGGCTGTCGGAAAATCTGCGCACCTTCCCGGACTACGTGATCGACTACGTGATCGTGCACGAGTTGGCCCATCTGATCATCCCCGATCACAGCCCCGCCTTCTGGAAACTGCTGGCCCGCTACCCTCTGACCGATCGAGCTCGGGGCTTTCTAGAGGGGATCAGCTTCGCCGAAGCCCGAGGCGCGGGCCAGGACTGAGGCCTGCTCTGTCTGGGGCCCAGGACCCCCTCCCCATGGCCTTCCGGACATGCTAAACTTGACGAACTTTTAGCCTTCAGGAGTGACCAGCGTCTCGATGAGCCAGCCGATCAACAACCATCTGAACCCTCAAATCGCCCCCGGCCTGACCCCTCCCACCGCCCCCGCGGCCTCCCCTCAACCTCAGGCCTCCCCTGCGACCCCGACCTCTTACGGCCGGCCCGAGTCCTACACTCATATGCCGGACGGTAGTTGGGCCGACGCCCAGGTCGAACTGTCGGAGCAGATCAACAGCTACTACGAGGGGCAGATGGCCTACGACAACATGATGTTCCAGAGCAACATGATGATGTTGCAGTCGCGCGCCATTTCGCAGCAGCGCACCTGGATGAACCAGCAGAATCAGATGAACAAGACGCCCGAACCGAAGATGTCGACCGGGCCGGAGATGAAGAGCGCCATCTCTTACGATGAAGGCGGCGAGGGCGGCGAAGAGTAGCCGTTCCGCTCTCTCCATGCAAAAACTCGGTCCTGGGGGGGGGCCGAGTTTTTTTGTGGGAGGGGGAAGGCGGTTGGAGGTTCCAGCGCCCCTAAGCGGGGCTCAGGCGTTGAGGAGAAACTCCTGGAAGTCGACGGTCTGCTCGGCGTTGTTCAGGACAGCCTGCTGACGGATAATGCCTTGCTCGGTGGGGACGTCCTGGCGGAAGGTTTCGATCAGCCCCAGGCGCTCGTACGAGGTCTCGAGCCCGGCGGGGACGACCACGCTGCCGTCCTCGGCGGTCAGACTCTGAATGGCCTTGAAGGCAAAAGCTTTGGGCATTCCGGTGACCGCGTCGACGTTCAGCGAGACGGTCGAACCGGCGTCCTGCACGGAGACCTGGCCCGGCTGACCGGCGGCTAAGTCGACCCCGGCCTGCTCGTCGAGCGCGGCGGTCTGAGCGATCTGAAGCTGCAGTTTCTGAACCAGCGCGGTGGTGGCCTGGGCGGCCGGAAGGGTGGAGAAGGGGACTTCGACCTGGGCGGTCCCGTCCGAGAACAAGAGCATTCCGGCCGAGTTGTCCAGGGTGGCCTGCTGGCGCGAGACAGCGCCGCCTTCGCCGGGGACCTGCAGGGAGAACGACTCCTTGCCGTCGGCGGCCGAGTAGGACGATTGCGTTCCGGCCGGCACCACGACCTGGCCTTCGGGCGTCAGCAGATTCTGATTGGCCTGGAAGGCGAAGCTTTTGGGAGCGTTGGTGGCCGGGTCATAGGACAGTTGGATGAACGAGTCCGCCTGATCCAGCAGCACTTCTCCGCGCTGTCCAGGGGCCTGATCTCCGTCGGGCTGCTCGTCGAGGGCAGCGGCCTGGCCGATCTGCGTATTCACTCGGGCGACCAGAGCGGTGGCGTGATTGCTGGCTTGCAGGGTGGCGAAGGAGAAGTTCATAGGCTCATCTTAGGCCGCTCGACCCAAAAAAAGCTGAAAAGTTGAAGCCCGCAGGGATTCTTTCGAGGGAGGGGGGGCGTGGGCGCGAAGCCTCGTTCATGTCCACCGTGACCATCTCTCTGCCTACCCAGCGCGACCGGGACACCGGCGTGGTTCTGCTTTTCCTGAGCCTGGTGTCCTATTACGCGATGCCCTACCTGGCTAGCCAATTCGGGCTGTCCTACGGTACCACGTCGTTGGTCACCACGCCGCTGGGGCTGCTGCTGATGCTCAGCGGGTTCGCCTCGCTGTTCCTGGCCAGGAAGACAGTCGTTGTGGGCGCCGGTCAGGTTCGCATCAAGGACGGTTTCTTCAGTCAGGCCGTGACCTTACGCTACGAGGGCGTGCCGACGATCAAGCTGTCGGTGTACGAGGAAGAGCGGCACGGTCGGGCCGACGAGATCTGGACCGTGCATCTGATCGACGACGGGCGGCAGTATCTGGTCGACCGTCGGGTTGGGCACCACATTCAGGTCCGCTCGCTGGCCGAGAAGATGGCCAAGGCCAGCGGCGGCTCGCTGATCGAGAGTCAAGACGGCAAGAGCCACCAGTTCGAACTCTCGGAGCTGGATCTGCCGTTTATGGCGCGCGCGGAAAAGTACCCCGCCCTGATGGGCAGTCCGGTCGAGGAGCCTTCGGAAAAGCCGATCACCTACTCTCGGGACGCTTCGGGCGTTCATGTCAGCTGGTCGTTCTTTAATTCGGGACTGCTGTTAGAGGTCGTCGTGTTGACCGTAGTGCTGATCGGCGCGGCCTTTATCCCGCTGCCCGGCGGGCCCGACGGGCGCGGCTTCTCGCTCTATCAGGCCGAGCGCTCTGAGGGCGACTATCGCTACTTCGCCGGGGTAGGAGTTTTCGCGGTGCTGGCGCTCTCGATGCTGGGCGGCTACCGCAGCCGGATCGAGATCAGCCCCGCCAAGGGTGCGGTCAGCCAGTCGACGATCTGGGGCTTTCCCGTGCGTACGGGCAAGATTCCGCTGGATAAACTCGAGCACGTGGGGGTCACGCTGACCAGTCGCGGGCCGTATCTCCAGCTGATCAGCGACGAGAAGATTTTGAAAGAGCAGCTACCGTCGGCCCAGATCGCGCGCTGGCTGGCCTGGGAGATGCGCCAATACCTCGCGCAACTCGGAGCGGACGGCCGCCCGGGGTAGAGCCACGCGGGCACTCGAGTGGAGGGAGCGGGGCTTAGAGAGCGCGTTGCTCTGGCGAGACCGGCAAGATGAGGCTGTTGAAGATTAGGGTTAAAGCATGACAGGTGGCTGCGCCCGCATAGCTCGAATGGGCTTCAATGCGTACGAAGAAGTTTCGTGAGTACAATCTCGACCAACAGTTCCTGTTCC
>JAEXNA010000032.1 GCA_023447635.1 Vulcanimicrobiota bacterium
GATCTCCGTCGCCACCGTCTAGAACTCGGCCAGCGCCTGCTCGGCCTGGCCGCGACCGGGGCTGAACTCGCAGGCCCGATGCAGCATGGCCCGCGCTGCCTCGACCTCGCCCAGGCTTTTCAGCACCAGGGCCAGTTGAAAGCGGAACGGTCCCGGCTCTTCCTCTAACTCGACCGCCCGGATCAGGGCGTCGCAGGCCGCCTGCATGTCGCCTGTCAGCTGCAGCGCCAGCCCCAGCATCCCCCAGGCGTTACGCCGATCGGCCGCCAGTTCGACCGAACGCGAAAGCGCCGCGACGGCCTGAGGCAGATGCCCCGCCCACAAGCAGTTGCCGCCTTTTTGGGTATAGAGCTCGGGGTTCTCGGGCGACAGAGCGATGGCCGCATCCAGCACCGAAATCGCCTCGTCGTAGGCGCCGAGCCTCTCGAGCGAGGTGGCCAGCATCACTCGCGCCGCCAGCGAACCGTCCGACGCCAGGGGCAGAAGTGCCTCGACGGCCTCAGCGTAGTTGCCAAGTAGCACCAGCCGTGACACGTGCTCCATAGGCGTGCGAGGCGCTCGGTCCAGATCGACCACAACCTCGGAAGCCGAAGCGGGGAAGTAGGTCTGGTAGTCGGCTCGGAGCTCGCTGAGCCGCTGCTGCCCAGGCGCCAGCAGATATTCGTCCTCGTCAGAGACCACCGTCTCGGTGCCTCGGAACACGCAGTGCTCGAACAGTTCGGCTGACTGCGAGCGGAAGTGCCCGTGCAGGCGGCAGGAAAGAGGTCGATGCTCGTGCACGGTGCAGCCTCGGTCGCCCAGGTTGGGGCACTGCGCATAGACCAGCTGCCCATCGCTGCCCGTCTCACGGTCGAGGTAGCGGCGGAACTCGCCGACGGTCTCTTCGCCCAGGTAGAACGCCATAGTGGCAAGCTCGAGCTCTCCAACTTTATGGCTACCGATAGCGGCCGTACAGCACGAGCGACAGCTACCGCAAGGATTGCCCTCGTGAACGGGAAGCGAGCGCTGGACCTCCTGGTAGAGATCGGACACGGCGATATAGAACTGCTTCACGGGGCCCCTCCAGTCTGCGGTCAACCTGAACAGTTCAACCCCCGTAGAACTTGACCTCTCTGCCAGAAAGGCCTGATGAGTCGACTTGGAGTGGGCTTGCGCGAAAAGCGAGCCCCCCTCCAACCTCCCAGGAGCCCTCCCTCCCGCTGCGAAGCAACCCGAATGAAATCTGCGGCCGCCGCGCCACGCCGGTCACGATGAGCGCTGCGCTGCCTCCTCACTGGGACGCCTTCCGCAGCCGTCTGGACTCGCTCGATGACCCTCATCTGCTGCGCGGGGCGGCCGTCGAGTATCTGCAGGCGCTGTTCCCCGAGGCCGAGGTCGGCTATCTTCCCCCGGCGCTCTGGCTGCTGGCGGGGCCTCGGCCGCACAGGGTCGAGCGCGCCGAAGCCGCCCGTCTGGAAGGGCTGCCCGTACCTGGTACATCAGCCCTGATCGACCGCCTGGTCTTGCTCTCCTCCGACGACAGCACCGTTCTGGCCAAAGCTCAGGACTGGGTGCAGCAGGTCACCGACCAGGTCGAACGAGCGGTCCTGCTGGCCGAAGCGCGCCTTCCCCAGCCCAAGGAACACCCGGTCACCCGACTGGGCGACGAAGAGTTTTTCCACCACTGCCTGGGCGCCTTGGCCCGGGAACGGCAGATAGTCTTTCACGGACTGTTCTTCGCTGTGGACGGATTCGCTCGTCGCTGGCCGGGCGCGCAGGGGCCGGCCGGAGAGGCGCTGTTGCGAAACCTGGTGGTGCTGCTGCGACACAGCCACGCGCCGCGGACGGCCCTGTTCCACCTGAGCCACGCCTTCTTCGCGGTTCTGACCACGGGACAAAGCCGACGCGAGTATCGTCGAACGGTGTGGGAAATTCGGCGCCAGGCGCTGACCAAGCAAGCTCTGCCAGACCCGCGCCTGAACCTCTCGATCGCGGCCATCTCCTGGCCCACCGACGCCTGTTTCGCCGGATCGTTTGCGGATCTGCTGCTCTGCTCTCTGAACAAAGCTCGACGCCAGGGCGGCCACTCCGTGGTGTTCACCGAAGACTGGTACCGAAATCCTTTCCAGCGTTAAGCTGAAGGGAAGATCGGGAGGGTCGGTTGGCGAAAGAAGGGGCGTGCCTGTGCCTACTCCGATCTCCGGATTTCTCCACCGGATCGCCACCCTCGACGACAGCGACCTGATCGAGGTGCTCTACGGCGATTTTGTTCGCCACGCTTTTCCTGATTTTCGCGTCTCGGTCACACCCGGTCGCCCGACCCCAGGCGCCACTTCCAGCCCCCGTCTGGTCGAAGACGAGGAAGGGGAGGGGCGCTACGGCCGAGCCCGTCTGTACGACGACCTGGTAGTCGTTTCGGGGCCTCCGGGAAGTCTGGGGGAGGAGCATTTGGAGTGGCTGGTGTCGCTTCGCCAGGGCACTCAGGAGCGCCTCAAGCGTCTGCGAGTCGAACAGGAGACCGACAGCCTGACCGGCCTGGGCAGCGAAGTACGCTTCCATACCGTCGCCGGCGAGTTGACCCGCAAGGAGCACTGGTTCGGCTGGCTCCTGTGCCTGACCATGCTGCCCGAGGAGGGGCAGTCGCCCACCCTGGAATCGGTCGAGCAGATCCTGCGCGAGGCGACTCAGGTGCTGCGTCGCGAATGCCCCGACGAGACCCACCTTTACCGTATGAATAACGGATTCTTCGCAGGCCTGGTCCCGCACACGACTTCGAGCCAGGTAGCCGAACTGGTCGACCGCCTGAAGGCCGCCCTGGCTGACTTGAAGGCGCCGGGCGTGGCGGGGCTTAGCTGCGCCGCCGGGGTCGCCGCGCACGCCGGAGGACGTCACATGTCGCTCTTGTTCTATCAGCAGATGATGGAAGCTCTGGGGCGTTCGGACGGGCGTCAGTTGACCCTGGCCGACCTGCGGCGGGCCCGCTCACGAACCCGCCGCGATCTGTAAGCCGCCCGAAAAGAAAAAAGACCCCGACGTGATGTCGGGGTCTTTTTTCGTCCCTTGGAGGGGAGCTTAGTTGTACTCGCGCTCGGGCTCGCCGGTGTAGATCTGGCGAGGGCGGTAGATGCGACGCTTGGGGTCGTCCTTCATCTCTTTCCACTGAGCGATCCAGCCCGGCAGACGGCCCAGAGCGAACATCACCGTGAACATGTTGGTAGGGATACCCATGGCGCGGTAGATGATGCCGCTGTAGAAGTCCACGTTGGGATACAGCTTGCGGGCGATGAAGTACTCGTCCGAGAGCGCCACCTCTTCCAGGTGCTTGGCGATTTCGAGCAGCGGGTCGTGACGGCCCAGTTTGCCCAGAATCTTGTCGCACACCTTTTTGAGGATCTTGGCGCGAGGGTCGAAGTTCTTGTAAACGCGGTGACCAAAGCCCATCAGACGGAACGAGTCGTTCTTGTCCTTGGCTTTGAGCACGTACTTTTTGTAGTCGCCGCCGTCGCGTTCGATCTCTTCGAGCATCTGGATCACGCTCTGGTTGGCGCCGCCGTGCAGCGGACCCCAGAGAGCGCAGATACCGGCCGCGATCGAGGCGAACAGGTTGGCGTCGGACGAGCCGACCATACGCACGGTCGACGTCGAACAGTTCTGCTCGTGGTCGGCATGCAGGATCAGCAGCAGGTTCAGCGCTTCGGCCAGCGTGTCGTCGACCGTGTACGGTTCGGCCGGGACGGCGTGCATCATGTGCAGGAAGTCGCTGGCGTACTCCAGGTCGTTGCGCGGATAGATGTAAGGCTGGCCGATGCTCTTCTTATAAGAGAAGGCGGCGATGGTGTTCAGCTTGGCCAGCAGACGGATGATGTTGGTGTCGCCGTCCTCTTCCGGGTAGTAAGCCGAAAGAGAGGCCACCATGGCGGACAGAATGGCCATGGGGTGGGCGGAGGGGGGATAGCCTTCGAAGAACTTCTTCATGTCTTCGTGAATCAGGCTGTGGCGGGTCAGGTCGTCGCGGAACTTGTCCAGTTCCTGCTCCGAGGGGAGGTGTCCGTAGATCAGCAGGTAGCTGACTTCGACGAAATCGGCTTTCTCTGCGAGCTGCTCGATAGGGTAGCCGCGGTAGAGAAGAACGCCTTTGTCGCCGTCGATGAAGGTGATGTCGGAAACGCAAGAGCCGGTGTTCCCGTAGCCGCTGTCCAAGGTGACCAGTCCGGTCTGGTCGCGCAGCTTGGAAATGTCGATGGCGCGTTCGCCGATGGAGCCCTCCAGAAGGGGGAGCTCGACCTCCTGGTCACCATAGATAAGTTTGGCCTTACCTAGTTCGGTCATCTGCATTGGAAATCGCTTGCCTCGCTTTAATTTACTTGGTCTTGGGAGAAGGGCCACCCCTTCACCAAGGAGCTTCGAAACCCTACGTTAGTCCGGAGAAAGCTCCAGAGCGCGGTCGATGTACAATCGGATGGTGCGAGCCTCGACCGGCCCCATCTCGTCGAAGCGCAGTCCGTGAGATACTCCGTTATCGCCAGAACGGCTCCACGCCACGGTTGCGGACACTTCCACGGTGGGCAGTTCGAACTCAGGCGAGAGCCTCAGTCGGACCGTTTCTCCGGCCGCGATTGGGATCCCCAGACGGGTTCCTAGCCCCTCTACGGACAGATCCGTGGCCAGAGAATTCATCCAATCCTCATGTTCGGCATGGGCTAGTTGAATCGGAAAGGGGCGATAGAGCCGGAAATGCTGTCGTCCGCCCGAGTGCAGATCGCTGTCGTCGAGCTTCGACGAGATGCGTCCCCGCTGCTCCTCGCTGATAGAGAGGAACTCGACGCCCTGAATGTACGAGGTGCCGAAGAGGGCGCGCTGCCAGGTGACCCGGGCGGACATCTCCATCTCTTCTCCCACCAGGTCGGCCGGGACGGTAACCTGGAAGGTCTCCTTGACCGGCAGCGGGTGCTCGCTGTTGACGCGCAGGCCGCCAGCCGACAGGTCGACCAGGAAGCAGCGCACCAACGACGATTCGCCTTTGGCGGTGCGGATGGCCAGGTCGAAGAAGCGGTTGAGCCCCAGGTTGAAACGAGGGTACAGACGGCGCTCGGCCCCGGTCAGATAAGGTTCGTCCTCTTCGCTGTCCTCGTCGTCGACGTAGGAGGTTTCGGACGCGTCAGCGCTCTCTGAGGCCTGGGGCGAGAGCTCTTCACTGGGCAGGTCGGGTTCGATCTCCGGCAGGCCTTGAGCGTCGAGTTCGGTGGTCGGGGGGAGGGGAGGCTCGGCGGAGGCCTCGGCGGGATCCGACTCAGACTCGAGCGGAGCAGACGAGAACTCGAACCTCACCGAAGCCGTCTCCAGCTCCACGGGGGCTGATTCCGGCTCCACCGGGGCTGCCTCCGGCTCCACAGGGGCTGATTCCAACTCCACCTGGGCCGTTTCCGGCTCCACCTGGATGGCTTCGGGCTCGCGGACCAGGCGAAGTTCCCCGTCAGGCTGGGGTTCGGCGCCTTCCCACGGCATCACCTCGGTGGGAGGCTCCCAGCCGTCGGTGAGCTCTTCGGAGAGCGCCAGGGTCGGGGTCGAATCGTCTTCGGGGAGGGGGCTGTCGCCAGGCTCGGGGTCGGAGGTCGCTACAGGGTCGGAGGCCGGCTCAGGCTCCTCGTCGGCATCGTCGGGCGACCCCGAGGCCGCAGGGGTGTCGGACTCCAGGCGGTTCCAAAGCTCTTTGACCACACGATCGACGGGGCTGCCGGGCGGCGCCTCTACCCGGTTTAGCAGAATGGCCGCTTCCGCGTTGCGGCCCAGTTCGACCAGGCAGGTCGCCATGTTCAGGCGGCAGTTCGAAAGCACGTCGGCGGGTTTCGGAATCAAGGTGTCCCAGATCTGCTCGGCGGCCTTCATCAGCTCGTAAGCGGTGTCCCAGTTCTTGGCGGCGTGGGCCAGCACGGCCGTGCTGGCGTAGACCTGCGCGGTGTTGGGATGGCCGCCTCCGTAGCGCTGCTCGGTTGGGCGGATGGTGGTCAGCGCCAGGTCCAGCGCCTGCTGAGGACGTCCGGTAAAGTGGTACAGCTGGATCCGCTCTTCGGTGGTGGCCAGCGACGCGGGGTGCTCCGGCCCCAGGGTCAGGTTCAGCAGGTCGGCCGCCTGCTGGTACAGCTCTTCGGCCTTGTCGACTTTCTGCAGGGTCAGATACAGACCGGCCAGGTTCTTGAGCATGCCGCCGCTGCGGTGATCGCGGTCTTTGCGATGCTTCAGGCAGTACTCCAGAAGCTCGATCGACTCTTCCAGGCGACCCAGTCCGGCCAGAGTGGCGGCGATCAGCTCGCGGGTGTCCCACAGGCTGGGGTGCTCGTCGTCGTAGATCGAAGAGAGCAGGTCCAGAGCCCGCTTCTGATGTTCGAGGGCAGCCTCCATTCGGCCGCCTTGAACCATCAGTTCGGCTCCGGCCAGCAGCGACTGGGCCAGGTTCTTGGGGTCGTCGGCAAACTGCTTTTCCAGCATGTCGAACGCCTGGGTCAACGACTCTTCGGCGGCTGCGCCTTGTCCGACCTGGCTTAGCGCGGTCGAATGCCAGAGCAGCGCCTGGGCCACGCTGGGATGGTCGGCGCCGTACAGGCTGCCCCTGGCTTCGGCCAGCTCTTTATAGATGGTGGCGGCGCTCTCTAGCTCGCCCCGCTCGGAGGCCAGGCTGGCCAGCAGCTCCATGACCTCCAGGAATTCGGCGGTCTCGCCGTGAGCTTTGACGGTGCTCATGACTTCGACCAGGTAGGCTTCGGCTTCGTCCAGGTGACCCAGTTGGCGGGCCAGTTCATAGATCGCCCGCTTGACCTGGACCGACTCGGCGTGCGAGGCGCCCAGGCGCGAGACGGCGATTTCGTCGGTGCGGCGCAGCAGGTCGTGCGCCAGACTGAGCTGTCCGGCTTTCGAGGTCGCGTCGCTCAGATGGCGCAGCGACATGACCAGGCGTAGCTCCTGGCCAGCGATCCTTTCGGCCACCGTGACCGCGGCGCGGTAGGCCTCGATGGCCTGCTCGTAATCTTTGCGCTCTAGCGCTTCCCGCCCCACTTTTTCATAGGTATCCCAAAGGTAAACATCGCTCATGCGGGGATAGTTATCCTCGCCCCCGTTTCCCCCCTGTTTAGGTCGATGTCGCTTGAGTGGTGGGGTCGCCGAAGCGGCCGCGCAGGGCGGCGACCAGAGCGCGGTGGGCGGCGCTGGCCCAGGGAAGCAGCGGGGAGCGGTCGTGGCGCCAGGCCAGGTAGAAGGTCCAGGCCAGCAGGGCCACCGTCAGGCTGACGTTCTGCCAGCCGTTGAGCGCCCACTGGTTCTGCCAGACCAGGACGCCCTGGCTCGAGCTGAACGGGCCCAGGTAGTAAAGGGGCCAGACCCCTTCGCCAGGGTCGGGCCCTCTGGACCCTACCACGTCACAAAGCAGGTGCAGATGGAAGGTCAGGAAGGCCAGCGCCAGCACTCGAGCGCGCTGTTGGGCTAGCAGGCTCAGTCCTCCGCAGATCACGACGGCCCCGGCGATACCGTGGAACAGAAAGTGGTGCAGAGTCGCGTAGTAGTCGGTCGCGGGGCGTCCCAGCCAGCCATTGGCCAGGTCCAACACCACTCCCAGCGAGTCCAGGTCGGGGGCTAGTCCAGCCAAGCCCACCAGGGCGACATCGCGAGGAGCGGGCAGAAAGCGCTCTCCGATGGCCCAGGAGAGCAAACCGTGAGTGATCGGACTCAAGGGAAATCGCGGCGGTCGAGACCCTAGCGCTTCTCGCCGCCCAGTTTGAACCAACCGCCAACGGCTTTGCTGGCTCGGCTGAACAGCTGGAAGGGAGCGGTCAGGCGGACCGGGTTGGAGGCCTGGGGTAGGGGAGCGAGCTTGATCTGCCGGCGACCTTCGGGTTTGCGCAAGACGGTCGCTTCGGTGATCACATGGGCAGCTTCCCAGCCGACGGGCAGCGGCTCGGCAGCGGACTCGGTCGGAACTTCGGCCAGGGCCAGCTCGTCGAACTCGAGAGCGGCTTCGGCCAGCGCGAGATCGAACTCGGCCGAGACAAATTCGGCGGGCGCGTTCAACCCTTCCTTGAGCAGGTCCCAGCTGTCCGAGCCCAGGCGTTGGCTCAGGATCTGACCCCGCGCTTCGAACAGCTGGGCGCGCAGGTTCTCGAGCTCTTCCTCTTTGCTTTCGAGCTGCTGGGCGCGGCTTTCGGCAAGTTCGGTCAGGCGGGCGTGCTCGCGCTGCAGCACCTTGCGCTGAGCGGTGGCGCGGTCCAGCTTGGCGGTCAGGCAGGTGCCCAGGTTCTTCAGTCCATCGACGCGGGCTCGAGCGGCGATCAGCGATTTCTCCAGCTCGTCGACTCGGGACTCGGAAAGGGCTCGTTCGGTTTCGCACTGCCGCCGTTCCTGATTGACCAGTTCGACCATCTGCCACTGGGCTTCAGCTAGTTCCGACTGCAGCGCCACGAACGCTTCGTGCTTGGTGTCCAGGCGATCCAGTTGCTCGAACAGCTGGGACTTCCACATGGCGGCTTCGTCGCCCAGGCCCTTGCAGCGCTGGGTCAGCTCTTCGTTTTCGGCCAGCGCCTCTTGCAGACGCAGGTTCAGCCCTTCTCGTTCGCCGACGAGGGCATCATATTGGCTATCGGTCACGGTCTTCAACTTGTCGTAGCGCTCTTTGAGTCGAGCGAGCTTGCGACTGGCGACTTGCTCGCGAGCTTTGGCTTGCACCAGCTCTTTGTCGACGTTGCGAGGTGTAGATTTTGCGGCCATATGCCTGGGCCCCCCGGAAATGATGGTTGCCCCATGTACTGCGCGGCTAAACCGAGTCCTATCGGTCGGCGGGGGAATCAGGTTAACTTTTTACCATTGATGAAATTCGTAGTCCTGTGGACCTCTCAGGCGCCGAACTCGCGAGCCAGTCGCCCCTGCGCCACCAGGGCCCAGTGACTCTCCGGATCCAGGCGCACCGCGCCCTCCAAAAAGCTCCGTGTAAGGGGCTCCTGGCCGAGCTTGCGGGTCAGGGCCGAAGCCCTGAGGTAAGACAGGGCGTCCACGTGAGAGAGCGCCAGCAGGTCGCGGTAGTAGGAGACGGCTCGCTCTTCGTGCCCCTGGGCGGCGGCGATCTCGGCCTGGGCCAGGCAGCGCAGCCGGGTCAGTTTGCGGTGCGAAGAGGTCTCCCATTGCACCCGGCTGACGTTTCGCTCGGCGTTGTCCGGGTCGCCGCAGCGGGCCAGCGTGATGGCGAAGTGATAGTAAAGCTCGCTCTGGTAGAGCAGCGGCAGCCTACTGATGTCCAGCGAGGCGACCAGGTGGCGCCCTTCGTCGGGCTGCCCTTCGAGGTAGGCCAGGACCGCTCGCAGATACGACGTTAAATTCGATAGCACGGGGTGGATGGTGGCTTCGTCGGTCAGGGTGCGAAGCTGCAAGGCGGCTTCTTCGAAGCGTCCCAGGTTGATGAAGGCCGAAGTCAGGTTGGCTCGGCAGAACGCGGCGCACAGCACGGCGATGTCGTCCACCGGGTGGCTGGGGCGAGGCTCCTGGACCGGATCGGAGAGAATCTCGACGGCCTCGTTGTAGCGGCCGCGTCCGATCAGGGTGGCGCCGTAAGAGGCCAGAGCGGACCCCGCGTACGGGCGCAGTGAGTCGAGCCGGGGCTGCAGGTCGTGCCAAACCTCGTCGACCAGGGCGTAGTTCTCGAGTGCGAAGGCCGCCGTGATCAGGTTGACCTCGCACATAGAGCGGTAGGTCTTCAGGAACGGCGCCCGTCGAGCCCAGCCCAGCAGGCGAACGGCCTTTTCGGGATAGCCGCGCTCGAGGGCGCGTTCGGCCGACGCCGACAGCGCCGCCAGGGCCGACGTGTAGCCCAGCGGGATGAGCAGGTAGCCTAGAAAGAACGGTTCCAAAGGCGGGGCGCCAGCCTAAGCGGGCGCGTTCCTCTCGGCCAGCAAGGTGGTCAGCACGCCGGCCAGGATCTCGACCGATTCTTTGCGACAGGAGTGGCCCATCAGCCCCATCCGCCAGGCTTTCCCGGCCAGTTCGCCCAGGCCGCCGGCGACCTCGATGTTGTGCTCGGTCAGCAGTTTCTGGCGCAGCGGTGCTTCCGCGTGACCTTCGGGCAGCAGCGCGGTGGTCAGGGTGGGAAGTCGGTGTTGGGGGGCGACGAAAAGCTGGAAGCCCAGCCCCTCTAGCGTGGCGTACAGCAGAGCGGCCGTTTCGCTGGTGCGCTGCCAGCGGTTCTCCAGCCCATCTTCTTCCAGGATATTGAGCGCTTCGTGCAGGGCGTACATGGTCTGGATCGAGCCGGTGTGGTGGTAAGCGGGAGGCGAATCCCAGTACTTCCAGTTGAGCAGGACGTCCAGGTACCAACTCTTGGGAGGGGTACGACGGGCCTTGATCTTTTCGATGGCTCTGGGGGAGAAGGTGATGGGAGAAAGACCCGGAGGGGCGGAGATACACTTTTGCGAGCCGGTGTAGGCGCAGTCCACGCCCCACTCGTCGGCTCGGAATTCGACGCCACCCAGCGAGGCGACGGTGTCGACCAGCAAGAGGGCCCCGGTGGTGCGGACGCGCTGGGAAAGGGCGGCGATGTCCTGCACGACGCCGGTCGAGGTTTCGCCGTGAACCACGGTCACCAGGTCGGTGTCGGGGTGCTGGTCGAGCAGGGCGCTCAGCGCGTCCAGGTCGGTCGGCTGACCCCAGGCGCCCGAAAGCACGTGAAGATTGACGTTCGAGCGTTCCAGCATCTGCCGCATGCGGTCGCCAAAGAAGCCGTGAACGCAGCAGATCACGGTGTCGCCCGGTTCGGCCAGGTTGTCGATGGCGCACTCCATCGCCGCAGTACCGGGACCGGTGATGGTCATGGTGTGCTGGTTCTCGGTCAGGAACAGGCGACGAAGCTGGCCTTGCACGACCTTCATCAGTTCGACGAAGGAGGGGTCGAGGTAGCCGACCGAGGGTAGAGCGCCCGCGTTCAGGACGCGGCGCGGGACCTCGCTGGGCCCGGGGCCTAGCAGCAGTCGATGGGGCGGTGCCAGCTGAAACTCGTGCATCCCCTCTCGTTGCACGACCACCGCGCCGACCCCTCTACAAAGGGAGGATGAGGGAGGTTTAGGATAGCCGTTCTCGGGTGAAATCTGCTCCCAGAAAAGCGTTCGCGCTTTTACTCATTTGGAGGTAAAAAAATGCAAGACACAACTTCTCATAAATCCCCTTCGCGCCGTCTGGGCACCGCTTTTGCGGTGCTGCTGTGCGGTTTGCTGAGCCTGGTGACCATGGGCTGCGGGAGCAGTTCCAGCGATGACGGGATCATCGGCGGGCCTTACCCGGTCAACAGCGGTGGGTTCCGCGTGCAGATCAGTGAAGAGGCGCTGGGCCTGCTCTTCCCTCAACCCAACACGGATCCCGAGCAGGTCAACGCGGCGATCGAGCGTTTTACCCTGTACGTTTACCAGGGCAACACCCTGGTGGCGACTCGCTCGACGGCTTACGTCGACGGCGATCTGGACCTGACGGTCTCGGATCTCCCTATCACCCAGTACAACCTGGTCCTGGCTGGCCGCGACGTGGACGGCGACCTGGTCAACGACGCCGCTCGCACCAACCTGGCGTTCCCTCTGGCCGGCGGCCTTCAGCTGCTGACCGGGGTCAACTTCTACAGCTACCCCGGCTTCATCATCCCCGCGGACAACCAGGCGCCGTAGCCCTCGTTAGAGGGACAACAAAAAAGGGCTCTCCGTTCGCGGAGAGCCCTTTTTTGTGGGAAGCGGGTCAGTTGGCAGCAACCTTCGAGCAGTCCGGGCAGCCCTGGCCCATGCCGCGGCCGTCGCAGGTGTAGCAGACGCCGTCGCCGCCGCAGAAGTTGCAGGCGCCGCCGCCGTTGCAGCCGATGCAGGGAAGGCCAGCCGTGTTCACCCGGCTTCCGGCGGGATAGCAGTCCTGGCAAAGCGCGCTGCCTTTGCACCAGCGGCAGTCGCCGGCGCCTCGGCGCGGCGGCTGCTTGCGCACACGGGTGACTTTGACCGTCTTTCCGCTCGTGTCGGTCTCGATCCAGACCGAGTACTGCTCGCGGTGACCGCTGTCCGGTACGGCGAACCCGACCGGAACCATCGCTCCGGCCTCGGTCTCCTGGACCTTGACCGTGGACGGCTCTCCGTTGAAGAGCACCTCGAGAGCAGCGTTAGCTCGGGCCAGAGCCACGGGAGGCATGGCGACGAGGGCGATCAGGGCAAGGGCCAGCAGGCCACAAAGACGGACGGCTTTCATCCTACGACTCTAAACCTCAGGCGTCGCAAGAAGATTATCGACTGGTTACACGAGGGACAAAT
>JAEXNA010000051.1 GCA_023447635.1 Vulcanimicrobiota bacterium
GGGGGGCCCCGTCGTGCCCGACCTGAAGACGTTTTTCCTGCAGACCTACGGTTGCCAGATGAATCAGTACGACTCCGAGCTGATCTCCTGGATGCTGGCCAAGCGCCACTACACTCCGACGGGCGACCCCGCGGTTGCTGACGTGGCCGTGTTCAACACGTGCTGCGTGCGCGACAACGCTGACCAGAAGGTCTACGGCTCGGTCGGCCACTTCAAGAACTACAAAGAGTCGAATCCGACCCAGGTGTTGGCCATCTCGGGCTGCCTGGCCCAGAAGGATGGGGAAGAATTCATCTCTCGTTTCCCCCAGGTCGACATCGTGGTAGGGACTCACAACCTGGCCGATCTGCCGGAACTCGTCGAGCGCGTCCAGCAGGGCGAGGGGCCTTTCGTCAAGGTCGACAAAAAGGGGACCCACTTTCATCTTCCGTCCAGCCCATCCTCGAACTACAAGGGGATGGTCACCATCAGCATGGGGTGCGATCAGTGGTGCACCTTCTGTATCGTGCCGTATGTGCGCGGGCAGTTGCGCAGCCGACCGATGCCTCAGGTCGTATCCGAGGTCAAGCGGCTGGCCTGGGAGGGCCATCGCGAGATCCAGCTGCTGGGACAGAACGTCAACGACTACGGTCGAGACCTGGAGGAGAAGCCGGACTTTGGCGATCTGCTACTGGCGCTCGACGGAGTCAAGGGGCTGGACCGCATCCGCTTTACCTCGCCCCACCCGCATTACTACACCCAGAAAGTCATCGACGCCATGGCCAGTAACAAGGCCGTGTGTGAACACCTGCACCTGCCGCTGCAGTCGGGCGATGACGAGATCCTCAAGCGGATGCGTCGGCTGTACACCCAGGCCGAATTCCTGGACCTGGTGGCCAGGATGCGAAAAGCGATCCCGCAGCTTTCGATCACCACGGACATCATCGTCGGCTATCCGGGAGAGACGGAAGAGCAGTTCCAGGAAACCCTGAAGGTGGTCCGTGAAGCCCGCTTCAGTTCGGCCTTCATGTTCGCCTACTCGCCACGCCCTGGAACTCCGGGAGCCATCTTCAAGGATCAGGTCCCCGAGAATGTCAAAATGGATCGCCTCTATCGGCTGATCGAGGTGCAGAACGACCTCTCCTATGCGGAGAACCAATCGCTGCTTGGGGGGACCTACGAGGTTCTCATCGAGGGACGCAGCAAAAAGTTCGCGGATCGCTATTCTGGCCGCACTCGCTGCCATCGCCTGGTCCACTTCCCGGTGGAACCGGGCGTCGAACTCGAAGGCCGACTCGGCCGAGTGAAACTGGAAAAGGGGTTCACGTGGGGATTTGTCGGCTCTCTGCTAGAGGTCGAGCCCCATAGGGGAGCGTGGAGCG
Source organism: Vulcanimicrobiota bacterium (assembly GCA_023447635.1). GTDB lineage: Bacteria > Vulcanimicrobiota > Xenobia > Xenobiales > JADMJV01 > JAEXNA01. The sequence continues at coordinate 1,362 of JAEXNA010000051.1, forward strand.
TCGCACACCAAGCCGGATAACCTGGGCCGATCCTCGGCTCGAGGCTAAACGACGGAAAGCGCTGACCGAGAGCCTGGAGGCTATGGTCAGGGCTAGCTCTGGCCGTTGCGGTTGGCTGCTGGAGCGCGTCGGCGGTCGGGTCGACCTTCTGGCCAGCGTCGGCCTGGTCAAGCCGCATCGCACCTCTTGGAACGTCAAGCTGCCCGGGGCAGCGACGACGCTTCCTTCGGACCGGCTCGATGACGTTTCTCCCTTTCATAAATCCGTCCGAGACTTCAAGGCGCTGCGTTTCTATCCCGTAGCCACCGGGGGACTGGTGCTGGAGGGGACGCTCGAGCCGCCGTCCCGCCTGATGGAAGAGCTCGAGGTGCAGTGGGAACTGCTGGTTGCTCAGCGAGAGACCAGCAGCTTGCGCCGCAAGGTTCAACGGCTTTCGCAGGAGCTCAAGGACACGAGACAGGCTTCGGCCCGCCTGCGTCCGGCTCTCGAGCAAGGCGAGCGACGGGCGGAAGCGCTTTCGCACTGGTATCGTCAGGCTTCGGAGATGCTGACCTCGACGCAATTAGGTTCGCGCCTTCCCAGGCTGGCCCGCCAGGCTCAGCAGCTTCTGGAGGTCGATGTCTCGGCCATTCTGGTCATGGAGACGGATCGAGTGCGGGTCTGGGGGGGTGGGGTCGAGCTCCCACCGAGCCTGAACTTCGAGGACCTGGGCGCCCTGGGTCGGAAGGTTCTCGAAGCCGGTCAGGTCTACCGCTATCAGCGCTCGGCTCGTCGCAGCGACCGCTTTCTCGACGGTCTGGGGTTGGCTTCCGTGCTGGCGCTCCCGCTCGAGATCGAGGGCCGGATCCTGGGCGGCATCTTTTTTGGCCACAGCGGCTCGCACCGCTTCACCGCCGACGAGATTGATCTGGCGCGGCTGACCGCTTACCAGAGCGCCCTGTTTTTGGAGAACACCCTGCTGGTCACGGGCTCTGATGTCGAGCGGGTGGTGGCAAGAGCCGTTCTGGAGAGCATGGCGGACGGCGTTTTTACTCTGGACTGGGAGAAGAAGATCACCTCCTTCAACCCGGCCGCCGAGCAGATCACCGGGTGGCCGATGGAAGAAGCCATCGGCCGCAGCTGTCGCGAGGTGATGCAGAGCCGCTACCTCTGCGCTGGAGCGGAAAAGCCCGGAGGGTGCGAGGACAACTGCCCCCTATTGACCTTGCTGGCCGACCAGGAGTTGATGGAGAAAGGGCTGACCGTCGAAGGCACCATCGCCCACCGGGGCGGAGAGCCTCGCTACGTCTCCTCGACCTATTCCGTGGTGGCCGACCGGGGCGACCTGCTCGGAGCGGTCGTGCTGTTCCGTGATATCACCGAACGACGACGACTCGAGGAGATGAAGTCCGACTATGCGGCCGCCCTCACTCACGACCTGAAGACGCCGCTCACTGCCATGAAGGGGTACGCCGTGACCCTTCTTCGCCACGGCCACAAGCTCGACGACGCGTCGCGGAAAGAAGCGCTGGAAGTGATCAACTTCGAGATCGACCGCGTCTCTCGCATGTTCGACAACCTGCTGCACCAGGCGCGCCTGGAGGCGGGAGTGAAGCAGCAAAATTTCTCCCGGGTGCATCCGGCCAAAGTGATCAAGCAGGTGGTGGCCCTCTACGCCTACTCCGGTCGTTCGCACGAGCTGATCCCCGAGGTCGAGCCGGAAGAGCTCGAGCTTCTCACCGACCGCGACCAGTTAGACCAGATTCTCAATAACCTGGTCTCGAACGCTCTGAAATATACGCCGGGCGGAAGTCAGGTCAAGGTGCGCTGCGGGCCCGATCGGCAGGACGGTTTTCTGCGTTTCGAGGTGATCGACAACGGCCCCGGGATCTCCGAGGAAGAGCTACCGCTGGTGTTCAACAGATTTCACCGGGTGGCGGGCGAGAGTTCCCGCAAGGCTCGAGGAACAGGTCTTGGGCTGCATATCACCCGGATGCTGGTCGAGAGCCTCGGGGGGGAGACGGGAGTGACTTCCCAACTGGGACACGGAGCATGTTTCTGGTTCCGCCTCCCGGTGCGCCCGATGCTGGAAGGGGAAGAGGTCGCGGCCCTGGCCGCGCGCTGAAGGAGAGTGTTATGAAGAAAATGATGGCGGTTTGGTTGTTCTCCCTGCTGCTCGGGACAGCGTCCTGGGGGCAGTTGGGAAGCCATCTCAAGGAAGAGTTTCAGGATCCCGAAAAGCACGGGATCCGGATCGTGGAAAGAGTCTCGGAGGTTCGTGGCGCGATTCACGACGAAAAGACTCGGATTCTCTGCCTGCAGGCGTTCGGCGAGAGCCTTCCGGCCGAGACAGGGAGCGAGCTGTTGGAATGGGTGCGAGCCGGACACACCGTCTGGTTTTATGACGCCAGAATCGCGACCTCGTTCGGCATGGTTCCCTATATGCTCGCTGACGAACAGTTCCGCCATAAGCCCGAGAAGGGTGTCCTGGGCGGCAGCAAGCGCGGCGGCCTGGCCACCGTTGGGGTCAGCTACGGCTCGCACGCGGTGCAGACCGGCGTGGGCCAGGTGACGGTCTTCTTGCCAGAGATCGACAACGGCAGCGAGGGCAAGAGCTATGGGGCCGTCGAGGTGGCTGGCGATACCGTGCCGCTGCTTCAGTTCGCGTTGGGCTCTCCGGCGCTGATGGCGCTGCGCCGAGAAGGCCGCGGGCTGATCGTGTTCAAGGACTTGCTCTGGAACGAGCCGCTCTCGGGCGATCGGTTCCAGTTGAACTTGCTGGACTACTCCGCCGGCTACCCGGTTCCGGGTCCGGCCGGCCAGGGCAAAGTGGGCGACCCCCCGGGCCCTGAGGCCCAATACGTCGAAGGCCAGCCGGCCAGCCCGCTCGAGGCCGGTACCCCGACCGAGCCGCCGGCCGTGGCCGTCACTGGTTCGACCCAAAGTACCTCCGTCGGAAAGTCCAAAGGGCAACCCGTGCAGGGGCTATGGACTCTAGAGCTCAAAGACGGCACGGTCGTCCGGGGCGACCTGGACAGCGGTGTCGTGGTCGAGTTCGAGACCAGCACGACTTCGCTGAAGCTCAAGCCGGACGAGATTACCAGCCTCGAGGTTGGCAGCTCGATCAAGCTGGATAAGCTGGTGACCAGCAAGGGCAAGGCCCAGAGTGGGCTGCTGCTGACGTCACCGCTGAAGTTTCGCACCGAACGGGGGGTCGAAGAGTTTGACAAAGAGGACCTCCAGCTGCTTCAACGGAGCGCGGGAGAGCCTTCCAAGGAGTAGTGAGAGTGACCCTGTTAACCGAAGCCCGTCTCAAGGATTTGATGACCCCTCGCCAGATTGTCGAGGAGCTCGACCGCTACATTGTTGGCCAGAAGCAGGCCAAGCGCGCGGTGGCCGTGGCTCTGCGAAACCGCTTTCGCCGCGAGCGGATTGGCGACGACCTCCGTGACGAGGTGATCCCCAAGAACATCTTGATGATCGGTGCCACCGGCGTCGGCAAGACCGAGGTCGCGCGGCGCATCGCCAAGCTTGCGCAGGCGCCGTTTCTGAAGGTGGAAGCTACCAAGTTCACCGAGGTGGGCTACATCGGCCGCGACGTCGAGACGATCGTCCGTGACCTGGTCGAAATCGCGGTCCGTATGGTCGAAGCCGAGCGGCTGAAAGGGGTCGAGGACAAGGCCGCCCAGGCGGCGGTCGAGCGTCTGGTTTTGCATCTTGCGCCGACCCCGAAGAGCAACGAACCGGCGGCCAACCATCCGTTCCAGACTCTGTTCTCCCAGACCATCTCGGCCATGGGCGGAGTCGGCATGCCGCCGCCGCCTGCGGAAAAGCCCCCGGAAGGACCGACCAAGACGGCCGAGCAGGTCGAGGCCGAGCGCCAGGAGCTGCGCCGGCAGCTGATGGCAGGTGAGCTTGACGAGCGCTACGTCGAGATCGACCTCGAAGAGACCGGGTCGCCCCCTGGCATCTCCATGCTCGGCGGCGCTCCCGGGATGGAGCAGATGGGCGTGGATATGGGCGAACTGCTGGGCAACATGATGCCCAAACGGAAGAAAGCCCGAAAACTCAAGATCTCCGAGGCTCGGACCCTGCTGGCGGCCGAAGAGGCGCGCAAGCTGATCGATACCGAGGACGTGCGCGTGGTGGCCCGTGAGCGGGTCGAGCGACGGGGGATCGTGTTTCTCGACGAAATGGATAAGATCGCCGGTCGCACGGGCGGGAGCGGCCCCGATGTCTCCCGTGAAGGCGTCCAGCGCGATCTGCTACCGATCATCGAAGGCAGCACGGTCAATACCAAATACGGACCGATCAAGACGGACCACATCCTGTTCATCGCCGCCGGCGCCTTCCATGTCTCGAAGCCGTCGGACCTGATCCCCGAACTGCAGGGCCGTTTCCCCATCAGGGTCGAGCTCGAGAACCTGACCCAGGCCGACTTCGAGCGTATCCTGACTGAACCCGAGAACGCCCTCACGCGCCAGTATCAGGCGCTTCTTGGCACCGAAGACGTTGCCTTGAGCTTTACCGAGGACGGGGTCAAGGAGATGGCCGCTATCGCTCAGCGGGTCAACGAGACCACCGAGAATATCGGTGCCCGTCGCCTGCACACCATCCTCGAGAAAGTGCTCGAAGAGGTCTCTTTCGACGCTCCCGACCTGGAGAAGCCGGAAGTGGTCGTGGATGCCGAGTTCGTGCGAGAGCGGCTCAAGGACGTGGTCGAAGACAAAGACCTGTCGCGTTACATTCTTTAGATCGGATACCGTAAGCGTTGGCTACTAATGTGCTGATACTGTCCGCAGGACGCCGGGTCTCGTTGGTACGAGCGTTCCAGGAGGCGATGAGGCGTCTGGAGCTACCGGGCCGAGTGCTGACGGCAGACATGAGACCAGAGCTCTCGGCGGCCTGTCAGGTCGCCGAGCGTCGGACGCTGCCTCATGTCCTGTCCGAGGATTACCCCAAAGAGCTCGCTCGGCTTTGCGAGGAAGACGGGATTGCTCTGGCCGTCCCCACTATCGATACCGAACTGACCCTGCTGGCAAGCCTGCGTGACGAGTTTGCTCAAAGGGGAACCGCCCTGGTTGTCTCCAGTGGCGACCTGGTCCGCCGTTGCCGCGACAAGAGACTGACCACAGGAATCTTCGAAGGGATCGGGCTACCGACTCCCCGGCTTTACCGGGGCGGAGATCTGCACTTTCCTCTCTTCTCGAAGCCGATCTCTGGCAGTCTTTCCCAGGGAATTCGGATTTTTACCAGTGCCCACGAACTCGAGGTCTCCGGCATCGACCTGGAAGCCCACCTTCTTATGGAGGTGGTCGGCACCCACGAGTGGGATGAGGTGACGGTCGACCTTTACTACGATCGCAACGGCGCTCTTAGGGGCGTGGTGCCCCGGCGCCGCACCGAGGTGCGAGGTGGGGAGATCAGCAAAGGCTGGACCGACAAGAGCCTCGCGCCGGCTCTGCGGGCCATTTTCGACAAACTGCTGGGGGCCAGGGGCTGCTTGACCGCCCAGGTTTTTGCCCATCGTGAGTCGGCCAACCTGTTGGGGATCGAAATCAACCCTCGCTTCGGCGGCGGCTTCCCTCTGAGCGAAAGGGCTGGAGCCCGCTATCCCGAGTGGCTGCTGCGAGAGTACCTGCTCGGGCAAACCCTGGAGTACCGAGAGGACTGGGAAGACCGGCTCATGATGCTGCGTTACGACGCCGAGGTCTGGTCTCACTACGGAGGCGGCGAGGATTGAGTCGACTCTCTTCTTTTGGAGGGGTCGTTTTTGATCTTGACGACACGCTGTATCCCGAGGCCGACTATGTCTCTTCGGGCTTTGACTACCTGGGCGAACTGGTCCAGCGTCTTTACGGCGTAGCGCTGCGGGACAAGCTCCGGCAGGCCCGGGACGAGGGGGCGGCTGACCCTCTGGGCGCCGCCCTGCTCGACGCTGGGCTGCCGTCCGGGCTCAAGGAGCACCTGGTGCTGGCTTATCGCTATCACCGACCGACCTTGACCTTGCACCCGGGGGCCAGCGAACTGCTGCAAGAGTGCATCGAGCGGCGCTGTCCGCTCTATCTGGTGACGGACGGGCGTGGGGTGACCCAGCGACTCAAGCTGGAAGCTTTGGGCCTACTGAACGTTTTCGACGGTATCTTCATCTCGGAAGAGATGGGGGTCGGCAAGCCCAACCCTCTTTCGTTCGAGACCGCTCAGCGGCAGGGTGGAGAAGGGCCCTGGGTTTACATCGCCGACAATCCGGCCAAAGATTTTCAGGCTCCCAACGGCCTGGGCTGGGCGACTATCGGAGTTCGACACACCTCCAGCAGAGTCCATTCCCTCGGTAAGGTTCTGGAGCCGCCAACTCGTTGGGTAGAAGATCTGGTCGAGCTGCTCTGATCTCGGTGTTACTGACTCAGGAGCTCGGTCCAGTACTCCAGGCGGCGGTTCCAGGCAGCGAAATCGAAGTCTTTTGGGAGATTGCCCGACAGCGACCCGTCAGCTCTCACGTCGCCAGCAAAGCTGACCCTGAGCTTCGGGTCGAGCACGCCCAGGTCGCGGCGCCCGGAGAACCATTCGTCGGTGTCGATGTTGAACTTCAGTCGCGCATCGGGCCCAGCAAAGAGCAGACTGTAGGGCGGCCAGGGTACGATCGGCACGATAGGAATGGAGTCGCGTTCGGTCGGTTCGAGCAGATCGATGCCGTGGCTTCCGGCGATGCTGCCGCTCTTGCCGTTGAGAAGATGGAGTAGAGTCGGCAAAAGGTCGGCGTGGTAGCTCGGCGTGGTCAGGACACGAGTTGGGACTCCAGCCCCAACCACGACACAGGGAACGGCCAGCTGGACCTCACTGGGGCGGGTCCCGTGAGACAAGTCGCCATCGTCCCAGAGGCCTTCGCCGTGGTCGCCGGTCACGATAACCACGGTGTTTTCATGATCGATCTCTTTCATCATCTGGCCGAAAAGATGATCGAGATACTCCACCGAGTTGAGATATCGGTTTTTCAGAATCTCCTGGCTGGCTCCGGACAGAGCGCGGGAATCCTGGGTTTCGCCCTGGCTTGGGCGACGACGATCGAAATCGGTCGGGAAAGCGTAAGGATAATGAGTCGACATAGCATGGAGCACAAGCAGCTGAGGCTGCTCCGCCTGACGAAGTCGATCCGGCACCTCCTTGAACATCGCTTCGTCCTTGCTGGGCCAGGCGTTCCAGCCGCTGACCGAGCGTCGCTCGTCGCCAAATTTGATTTCATGAAACGCCTGCGGGCCGAGCATCCGTTCCATCCACATCCATCCCATGGAGGTCGCGCTGGCCAGGTAGCTGGTTCGATAGCCCGAGGCTCGCATGGTTTCGGTCATCTGCGGCGGCAGCCCCGCGTCGAGGTCGCGGCGATAGAAGATGGCGGCGCGGCTATAGAACAGGCTATAGAGTCCAAGGTGAGTGCCGTTGGCTCCGGACATGTGCTGCTCGAGCCGCAGCCCGCGCGCTCCCCAGGCCGTGATGTTGGGCGCGGACTGCGGAGTTAGGGCGTCGCGGCGCAGGCTTTCGAAGATGAGGATGACCACATGCTTCTTCTTCTCGACTCTCGGTTTGGGGTCAGGGGGGACAGGTCGAAGGATGGCCTGCCTCAGATGCGTCTCGAGCGCCTTGACGGCGGGATCGAACTGGCTGATTCGTCCCCTCGGATAGGGCAGGCTGGCCACCCAGTTCGAGCTGGCCGGGGTAAACTGCAAAACATCCTTGGAGGCGCCGCTCTGGTTCACCAGGGACACCCAGCCGGTCTTTGCCTCCAGGTCTATAGGCACTTCCATTTCCGCATTCGAGTCCAGAGTTCCGGAGAGCGGTACGCTGGCTCTTCGGGTGACGAGCCGCCATCCAGTCAGATCCTGAGCTGCGCTAAAATTGCGCAGCACCATCTTGTCCTCTTTCAGGCTGGAGCGGATCGCCTCGACCATCTTTACGCCGCGGGCGTTGCGCGCAATGTCGAGTTTCGGGAAGAGGGGAAGTGGCACCGCCAGCCTCTGGTACGCCATGCTGGAGACGACGAAGTCGCTCCAAAGGCCTTGGGAGAGCGGGAGCGAGAGGAGGACGACGAGCCAGCCGATCCGGGTGAACTTGACGAGTCGTCCGTTCGAGGTGGCTTTCACGGCGCCCAGATAAGAGCCGAGCATGAGAATGGCAATCTCCACCACGACCAGCAGCGCCTGACGAGCCACCCCCCAGGCGCCGCCTATCATTTCCAGGCCTTGCAGTTCTGGATGAGCGAGGATGTCCTTGGCATAGGCCAGGTAGTGCACGAGGTGGCTGCCAGAGATGGACAAGGCGGCAGCGTCAGTCAGCAGAAAAAGGCTGCAAAAAAAGGACCACGCCCCGGCCAGAAACCAGCTCGTGCGAAGACGCCCTTGCCCCGCCAGGAGCAGGGCCACCGGGGCGACTGGCGCGAGAACCATCGAAGCCATCAGAGCGAGGGCTCCGTACAACGCCACGTCATCCCGCCAATAGGGAAAGTAGCGAAACTGTATCTGCATGTGGCTGCGATAGACGAAGAAGAGGACGAGAGCGTTGCCGAGGGCGAGGAGCCCTAAGAAAAGCGCGAGCGTAGCGGTCGAGCGGGGGCTGCTGTCGTCGACAGCGCGTCCTGAGGCCATGGGGGCCAATTTTTCTGGTGCTCGACAGGGAGATCCTCCCAAAGGCAGAGCTTCCCGGCTTGACGAGGTCGAGTCTCCATTGCTATATTCCCGTGGTGTCATCAGCCGATGACACTGTTTTCACGTGCGCCAAGCGCGCTCGTAGACCACAGCGCCAATCTCAACGCTCCGGTGTCCGTTCAGGGTCCCGAAACGAGAGGCGCGAGGTACCAAACCGGAGGAAAGAAATGTCTATCATCAGCATGAAGCAGCTTCTCGAAGCTGGAGTGCACTTCGGTCACCAGACCCGTCGCTGGGACCCCAAAATGGCTCGTTACATCTTCACCGAGCGTAACGGCATCTACATCATCGACCTGCAGAAGACGGTCAACAAGCTCAAGGAAGCCTATCACTTCGTGAAGGCCGTCTCCAAAGGCTGCGTCGATTATGAAACCTACACCATCACCGAGACCCCCGTCTCGCGCCCTCGCCCGGTCCTCTTCGTGGGCACCAAGAAGCAGGCGACGGAGACCGTGGAAGAAGAAGCGTTGCGTTGCGGCGAGTACTATGTGACCCAGCGTTGGCTGGGCGGTATGCTCACCAACTACAAGACCATCCAGAAGCGCGTCGACCGCCTGAAGAATCTCGAAGAGATGCGCGACACCGGCGTCTTCGACCGCCTTCCCAAGAAGGAAGTCATTCGCCTCGAAGATCAGCGCAAGAAGCTCGAGAAGTTCCTGGGCGGCATCAAGACGATGCCCACCCTGCCAGGCGCACTCTTCATCATCGACCCCCGCAAAGAGTATATCGCGGTCAAGGAAGCTCGTTCGCTGGGCATTCCCGTGGTCGCCATCGTGGACACCAACTGTGACCCCGACGTCATCGACTTCCCCATCCCTGGTAACGACGACGCTATCCGCGCCGTCCGCCTGATCTGCGGAAAGATCGCCGACGCCATCATCGAAGCCAAGGCCGAGATCGAACAGGACGTGCCCGATGTCGAGCGGAGCGCCGAAGCCTTCGAAGGCGACGACGCCGCTGGCGGACAGACCGAGACGGAAACCGTCACCTACACCACCGAAGGCGGCGAGACCGAGTCGGTGCGCGTAGGCGTCTGGCGCGCCGAGTAGTATAGAGAGGAAACCCCATCTGTGTCCGAAATCAACGCAACGAGCGTAAAAGAGCTGCGCGCCAAAACCGGCGCCGGCATCATGGACTGTCGTGAGGCGCTAACCGTCAACAACGGCAACATCGAAGAAGCCGCTGGCTGGCTTCGCCAAAAAGGTATCAGCAAGGCCGACAAAAAGGCTTCGCGCGAGACCAACGAGGGTCAGGTCGGCAGCTACATTCACGCGGGCGGCCGTGTGGGCGTGCTGGTCGAAGTGAACTGTGAAACCGACTTCGTGGCCAAGACCGACGAGTTTGGTTCCCTGGTTGGCGGAATCGCCATGCAGATCGCGGCTATGTCGCCTCGTTACATCACCAGGGAAGAAGTTCCCCAGGATGTGATCGACAAAGAGATCGCTGGCTACAAGGCCGCCGCCCTCGAAGAGGGTAAGCCCGAGAACGTGGCCGAGAAGATCGCTACCGGTAAGGTAGACAAGTACTTCAAGGCTCAGTGCCTGCTCGAGCAGCAGTACATCCGCGACGACTCCAAGACCATCGAGGAGTTGCTCAAGGAGACCATCGCCAGGACCGGTGAGAACATCCGCATCAAGCGCTTCTCGCGTTTCGACCTCGCGGAAGGTTAAGCTCGCTTCTGGGGAAGCGTCTTCGCGTCTCCAAAAAAAAGAGATCCCGACGGGGTCTCTTTTTTTTGTCCGATGACAGACTAGTTAAGATGGACGGACCAGCCTGCCTCTAAACGTGGATTACTTCCGAAGAGGCAGAGCCACATGTGATACTAAGATCACAAAAACGAGGAGGCTGTCCGTCCATGGCTATTCTAACCAAGATTC
>JAEXNA010000065.1 GCA_023447635.1 Vulcanimicrobiota bacterium
CTTCGAGCTACGCGAAGTAGATTTTTGTCCTCAGGAAGTGAGATTTTTCGCCTAATACCGGGTGTATTTCAGATAAAATATCGCTTTCTGAGGGCGAAAATGGACGAGCGTGGCGACGGAGAGTTGAAAGCGAAGCGTTACCGCTTCGGTCTTGTCCACAGGCCCTAGGCCAGCGGAGCGTCGGGGTAGGCGTACGAGCGCGAGCGCAGGGGGCGGGTCGCGGGGTCGCCGGTGGCCACGCTGCCGGTAGGCAGGCCGGCTCCGGTCACGTGAGGTTGAGCGGGCGGCACGTAAGGCGCGGCCGTGTCGTCGAAGCGGCTCCAGCCTTCACTCTTCCAGTGGGCCGAGCGTTCGTCGATATCGACCGGGTGGAACCGTTCCAGAGTAGCGGTGGCGGCGTCGACGCGCTCTTCTGGAATCGTCACCGAGACCAGGGTGCCGCCGCGTCTTAGTCCTTCGGCGTAGACATGCGCCTCATCTTCGGGGATGCCGATGCCGGTCAGGCCTCCCAGCAGCCCTCCCACCACGGCTCCGGTGACCACTCCACCCAGCATCACTCCCAGGGGACCGGCGGTGACCACCGGTCCGACGCCGGGCAAGGTCAAGCCGATCAGCCCGGCCACCAGGCCGGCGGCGCCTCCCCATAAACCGCCCTTGACGGCCCAGGAGCCGGCGCGCTCTCCCGCCGTCTCCAGAGCGGCGGCTTCGTCGTTGTAGTACTCGCGCTTGTGATCGCTGGCCACGAAGCTGACTTCGTCCGTGCTGAAGCCGTCGTGGTGCAGCGCCTCGGTGGCGTCCTTGGCCTGCTGATGGGTATCGAAAATGGCGACGATAGTTTTTCTAGCCATACTGGTGCTCCTAAAATCTTGATTACCGGCCAGAGGCCCGGCGAGATCCCAGTATCTCTGTCGACCGCCTGATGCGAAGCATCCCTGGCGCATTCAAGGGGCCCATACGGAAGTGGTCGCGTCAGAGGGCACGTCGGTAGGCGTTTTCGCAGCGAAAGCGGAGAAGTAGACGCGGTAGCCGTCTCCATCTTCGTCGTCTTCGTTGGTCCAGGTAGTGCCCAGGGTTCCCGAAAAGACGGCGATGGCGACGTCGGTTTCGTAGACGCTGTCCGTCAACATTATGAAGAGTCCCATAGGGAATAAAGAAAAGACCGACGCGTCTGGAGGGCCGGTCTTTCCTGAGAGTTTGCTGAGAGGCTGGGCCGGCTGGAGCTAGAGGGGTCTACGGTCGCGCCAGTCGCTCCGAGCAGGAGAGCATCACCATCGCGTAGCCCAGCAGAAAGAGCGGGACCAGGAAGCGTCCCACCGTGATGGCGCCGAAGAAGTCCGCGATCCAGCCGGCGGCCGTGGCCGCCTCCAACCCTTTGGCGTGCACCAGGTAGCTGCTGCCCCACAAGTTCAAGCTCGATTCGATACCGCAGTAGAACAGCAGAGTTCCCAGAGCGAGCTTCGCGCCAGGAAGCTTCAGCGGGGCAAAGAGTCCGAGGCGATCGGCTCTTCCTCCACCTTCGTCCCCGTCCGCTGTCCCCTCCACCCGGGTCCTGTCCCAGAGCGGAAGGCTCAGCAGCTGGATAGCGACCAGCGACGCCTGGACGGCTCCGACGGTGCCGTAGCCGGTGCGCCAGGAATGGCCCTGCGCGATGGCGTGGGAAAGGATGAGGGGCCCGGCCATGGCTCCCACTCCCCAGAAACAGTGCAGCCAGTTCATGTGGGGGGCTTTGTAGTGCTCGGCGACATAGGCGTTGATGCCCGAATCGACCGCGACGGCAAGCTTTTGCCCACCTATGAAGAGAGGGAGCGACCCGAGCCGAGCAAGCCGAAAAGGAAGCCGAGGCAGGCCAACGTCGCATCGCAGAACTAGAGCAGCGCCTTCGGGACCTCGGAGGGTAGCTACTCTCCGTCGCTGACGAAGGCGCGTTGGGCGTCGCTCCAGGTGTAGGTGGTGGTGCTGCTTTCGACCTGTCGCCCGTTCTCGGTCTCTTCTCCGGGCCACTCGTGGCGTTCATAGAACGAGAAGCTATCGCCACTTTCGTCGACCCCGGCGGTACTCCACCCGGTGGTGGTGAAGTTGCCGCCGTCGCAGCCTCCCCAGAGCCTGCCTCCACCCCAGCCGTCCGGAAAGATCAGGGTCGTCACCCCGTTGTTTTCACTCCACAGGACCCAGCCTTTTTTCTCTTTACGGTTCAGGTAGGACACGGCGAAGTAGCCTTGAGCCCAGTCCTCGGAGACCTCGAGGTGGGCCTGACGTTTCCAGGCGACGTCGGTGGCGGTGTAGATGTCCAGGTAGCCGGTCTCGCCCTGGGAGTAGCCGTGGAAGAGGACCTCGGGGCTATCCAGGCGCTGGACCACGGCGGCCGGGTAGGAGGGGAGGCCGGGGGGGGCGGGGACGTCGCGGCGTTGGAGTTCGGCCATGGCGATCGTGGAGAGAAGGAGGGCGAGGAGGACGGTTTTCATCGGGGAAGCTTCTTCCAGGCCGGGATCGCTCCTGGAGCGAGGACGGCGACTCCCCTGGAAATCCCCGGGGTTGAGGTCGGCGTTGCAGCAGGACGGCCGGCAACGTTGCAGGTGATCGCGCTGAAACTTTTCGTAGGGGGATCAGGGTCGGACTCTCCGGCCCAGGCGCTCCGAACAGACCAGCATCACTCCGGTGTAGGCGAGCAGGAAGAGCGGGAGCGAGGCCAGGCCCAGGTGGGAGGAGAGGAAGCCGAACAGCGGAGGCATCAGCGTGGCGCCGACGTAGGCGGCCGCCATCTGGAAGCCGACCAGTCGGGGCGCGTGCTGAGATCCGAAGTTAACGGGAGTCTCGTGCAGCATGCTGGGGAAGATCGGGGCGCAGCCCAGACCGATCAGGGCGATGGCGACCAGGGCAAAAGTGGGCGGAAGGGGAGCCATGAGCAGCGCCGCTCCTCCGAGAACGATCCGTCCTCCCAGGCGTATGAGCCGTTTATTACTCAGCTTCATGGAGAGGAAGCCGACCAGGAATCGGCCCAGGGTGATAGCGCCGAAGAAGCCCGCGATCCAGCCGGCGGCCGTGGCCGCCTCCAACCCTTTGGCATGCACCAGGTAGCTGCTGCCCCACAGGTTCACGCTCGATTCGATGCCGCAGTAGAACAGCAAGGTGCCCAGGGCGAACTTGGCGCCGGGAAGCTTCAGTGGGGCAAAGAGTCCGAGGCGATCGGCTCTTCCTCCACCTTCGTCCCCGTCCGATGTCGCCTCCACCCGGGTCCTGTCCCAGAGCGGAAGGCTCAGCAGCAGGATGGCGACCAGCGACGCCTGGACGGCTCCAACCGTGCCGTAGCCCGTGCGCCAGGAATGGCCCTGCGCGATAGCGTGGGAAAGGATAAGGGGGCCGGCCATGGCTCCCACCCCCCAGAAACAGTGCAGCCAGTTCATGTGGTGCGCCTTGTAGTGCTCGGCGACATAGGCGTTGATCCCCGAGTCAACGGCGCCCGCTCCCAGACCCAGCGGAACCGCCATCGCGACCAGCCAGGGGAAGGTCGGCGCCCAGGAGATCCCGAGCAGAGCGCCCGCCGTCATACCCACGCTGACCAGCGTCACGAGACCGGTGCCGAAGCGGTCGATGAGCCGTCCGCTCAGCAGGCTGGCGATAATGGTGCCGCCGGTCACCACCATCGAGGCGAAGCCAGCGTAATCGTAGGGTACCTGGAACCCTGGCTGCATGACAGGCCAGGCTGCGCCCAGCATGGAGTCGGGCAGACCCAGGCTGATGAACGTGAGATAGATGATGAGTAGAAACAGTGTGGTCATGGTAACGGAGGGATGCTACTTCAGTGGCCCAGAGATGTCGACGGCCGGGAGCTTCCGAGGTTGCGTTACGCGCTAGCTATCCGACTCGAGCACGAAATCGCGTTTTTCCCAGTTCCATACGTAAGAGTCGGTGGTGCTATCGACCTGCCGACCTTCCTCCGTCTCTTCGCCCGGCCATTCGTGGCGGTTGTAGAACGAGAACGGGCCTTCGCCTTCGCTGACGCCGGTGGTGCTCCAACCGGTGGTGCTGAACTCGCTGCGGTCGCATCCGCCCCAGACTCTGTCTCCACCCCACCCGTCAGGGAAGGCGACCGCCGAGACGCCGCCGCTTTCGCTCCACAGGACCCAGCCTTCTTTCTTGTTGCTGTCGAGGGGAGCAATGGAAAAGTTGCCTTCGGTCCAGCTTGGTGCGACGTCGAGGTGGGCCTGGCGCTTCCATGAGCTTTCCGTGGCAGTATAGATGTCGAGGTAGGGCGATTCGTCCTTGTCGACATAGCCGTGGAAGAGAAATTCCGGGCTGTCGGTACGCCAGACGCGGCTCTGCGGGTGGGAGGGGAGGCCTCGGGGTGGGGAGACCTCCCGCCAGGTAAGCGGTTCGGCTATGGCAGCGACGCTGAGAAGGAGAGCAAGGAAGGCCACTTTCATCCGCAGAGGCTTCAAGAGGCTGTTCACGGCTCCTGGAGCAGGCTGCCCGCATCGCCCGGAAATCCCCTGGGCTGGGTGGGGCGGGTTGCGACGGCACCGGTTGCGGGCGGTCGCGTTGGTACTTTGGCTCGAGATCAAAAAGGCCCACGTGAACAAGCATTGACCGGCAAACCCTCTCGAAAGATACTATTGCCTTTTCTCTTGAAAAACACTTGCTTGCGAATGAATAGGAGTTTTGTGCAGAATCCTACTGGTAAAATCCTCGCCTCTTGTCGAAATGTCCTGCCGGCCTAGATGAGGTATTTACTATGACATAAGTTTAAGTTTTCCCGGGGCGGACCGATAGGGAAAGGTTGACTCTGGGGGCCGGCGCTTATAGAGTGCCGCTTGCGGCCGATAAAGGCTGGGGGGAGAGCAGGACTGGTAGACAGGATTGGGTCGGGACAGGTCAAGGGGGAAGCTCGCCGCGAGCGGTCGTTGGGCGGAGCGTTCCTGATGGTGAAGAAAGCGCTTCCTCCGCGGGAAAAGTCGAACTTCGAACTGGCCACGTTCTTTCTGGAAGACGTCTGGGTTCGGGGCAACGAAGAGACCATCTTTCGAGAGTTCGAAGGGGTGGCTACGGGTCTTTGGCCCGACGAGCAGGGCATCGACCCTCACGGCTTCTTGCAGTACCAGCGCGCGCTCAAGCCGCTGATCCACGATATGCGCTTCGAGTTTCGGCGCCATCATGAGAGCGGGCCGAATCTGTACTTGAGTTGGGTGGTGCACGGTCGGTCCTGGCGGGACAAGGACCAGGTGGTGCGCTGGCCGGGTTCGGCGTTTGCTCGCTTTCGAGGCGGCCGGGTGGTGGACATCGAGAACCACCACGACTTTCTGCTCCTCTTTTCTCAACTCGACCTGGTCTCTGAGCAAGCTTTTGAATATTATGGCCTGGGCGGTCCAGAACTAATCGAGGCGGAAAGGGTGGCACGAGAAGAAGCGCCACCCAGCGCCCGGAATCAGTCCCACTTCCTGTGGCCCGGCTTGCGTAAGGTCACCTCGAGCGGTCGTGAGCTGTACCTTCCTTATTCGGCCCGTCAGGGGGCCGGCGCCGCCGAAGAGTTAGAGCTTAGCCTGCCGGATGACGAGCAGCTCGAAGCGCTGTTCGAGTCGTCCGCCTTTGCGATGCTCTCGGTGGATTCAGCTGACGCCGTCGTAGAGGCGGACGAGACGTTTTCGGAA
Source organism: Vulcanimicrobiota bacterium (assembly GCA_023447635.1). Lineage (GTDB taxonomy): Bacteria > Vulcanimicrobiota > Xenobia > Xenobiales > JADMJV01 > JAEXNA01. The sequence goes on from JAEXNA010000065.1 coordinate 5,643, forward strand.
CTCGTCGACCGCCACCCCGAAAGTTTACCGGGCGCCCTGTTCTATCAGTTCGTGCTACCGGAAGACCGGGGGCGCGAGCGGGAGCTTTTTGCCCAGCTGGTCCGCGGCGAGCGTCTTCACTACCGGCATCGGGTGCGTTTGATGAGGGGTCGCACCGTGCTGTGGGCGGTGGTGGCAACAGCGGCCATCCCGACTTCGGAGGGCGAAGTGCGCTTCGTGCGCGCGGTGCAAGAGTCCAGCCGGGTCGAAGAGCTGGTCGAGTTTCAGGAGAACGAGCGAAAGCTTTTGTCGATCGAGCTGCACGACGGGCTGGCTCAGGAGGTTGCGACTCTCTGGATCTATCTGCAGACCGGCCATCTTCAACGCTCGCCAGCCGAGCTCCGCGAGAAGTGTTTGCAGGTGGTCGACCGCATGGGGCGAGAGCTGCGGGGGAGGATGAAAGATCTGCGCAGTCCGGTTCTGGAAGGCATGCTGTTGACCGAGGCCTTGCAGGGGCTGGCGGCTCAGGCCGAGCGAGAGAAGGGGCTGAAGACCCATCTCCAGCTCGGACAGGAGCTGGAGCAGGCCGACCACACGATCAGTCTGCTGGTCTATCGGATCGTTCAGGAGGCCACCCGCAACGTGGCCAGTCACGCTCGAGCGACCGAGTGCTGGGTGGCCCTACGTCGCGAGGGAAGTCGCCTGCTCGGCCAGGTCAGGGACAACGGTCAAGGTTTCGATGTGAGGTCGTCCGGCGCTCGCGGCCGCCTGGGTCTGCGCGGCATGATGGACAGGTGTGAACTGGTGGGCGGCGCCTTGAACATCGTTTCGTCGGCCGGCGAAGGAACCGTGATCGAGTTCGAGCTACCCTGGACTCCCGGGGTCGGTTAGCCTTTTGAGGTGGGCGAACGCCTCTTCGACGTGGCTGGCGGCGGTGTAAGGTGTCGGAGGAGCTGACGGGGGTGCCGTAGCTGGTCTTCACTCTGACTGGCTTGAGGCCGAGTTCCGGCGCAGCGGATCGGGGCGATTCGGTCTAGGAGTCCTGTAGGCATAAAAAGTGGCCGGCGCGTCGGAGGAGACGGCCAGCCATTTGTTCATTCATTCTCGGAGGGTCTTGAGGTCTTTAATGTACCCCAGGGGGCTGAGGTAGGACCCAGGCTTTCCTGAGAGTTTGCTGAGAGAGCTGGCGTAGCTCCCTCTAGAGACTTTTAGTTTCCCCTGGAGAAGTCGAACTAGCCCGCCAAGGTCTACAGTGGGTGAAACTGTCTAGTCCGCTGTCGAGGTTTTTCACCCCTGCGGTGGGAAGTGTGTTGAAGTGAACGACTCCCCGCTTAGCCACCCTGACCGACTGGCCGCTCTTTCCGAGACGGGCTTGATGGACTCTGGCCCGGAGCCAGGCTACGACCGCTTGACTCGCCTGGCGCGCCGGTTACTGAACGCCCCGGTGGCGCTGGTCACCCTGTTGGACGACCGACGGCAGTACTTCAAGAGCCAGAGCGGTTTGCCGCCGGCGCTGGCCGGCCTGGACGAGACGCCGCTGTCGCATTCGTTCTGTCGACACGTGGTCGAGACGGGGCAGGCGATGCGGGTGGGCGACGTGACGGTAACTCCCGCCGTCTGTGAGAACCCGGCGCTCGAGGACCTGCCGATTCTGGCCTATCTCGGGGTCCCTGTACGGTCTGATTCGGGTCAAGTGCTGGGTTCGATCTGTGCCATCGACTTTCAGCCTCGCTGCTGGAGCGAGGAGGAGCTGGAGCTTCTGGGAGAGTTGGCCGCTACCGCCGAAACGGAGATCCGCTTGCGGACTCAGCTGCGCCGTCAGGCCGACGAGACCAGGGAAGAGCTGCGCCAGACGATTGCAGCCCTCCGTGCGGTGCAGCGGATGGCCAGGGTCGAGCAGTGGACCTGGGATGTGGTTGGAGAAAGAGTCTTCCGCAGCGACCTGGGCGCTAGCGAGACGAGGGCGCACCCGTTCCCCGCAGAGTTGACGGTCGAGGAGTTCTTGAGCCGAGTCGCGCCCGAGGACGCTCCTCGTCTGGAAGCGAGTATGGAGCGGGTCCGGCTGCGCCCCGAGCATCTGACCGAATCGTTCACGTTTTCCGGGCCAGACGGTCGTTCGGTTTGCTTGCATGTCGAGGCGGCGCCGGTTGCTGACGAGGGCGGTCGGGTCACCCATTTCGTGGGAACGCTACAGGATCAAACCCGCCAGCGCGAGCTCGAGTCGCAGTTTTTTGCAACCCAGAAGCTGGAAGCGATCGGGCAGATGGCCGGGGGCATCGCGCACGATTTCAGCAACGTGCTCTCCGTGGTCAAGGGGTTCACCGAGCTGATTCGGGGCGACCTGCCCGCCGACTCGCCGATCCAGGCCGACCTCAAGGAGATCATGGGAGCGGCGGATCAGGGGGGGCGCCTGATCAAGCAGTTGATGATGTTCGCCCGCAAAAGCAAGCTGGGCAAAGAGTCGCTGGACCTGCACGAGATGATCGAAGAGCGCAAGCAGATGTTGAAGCTTTGCCTGAAGTCGGGGGACGAACTCGAAGTGTCGCTGGACGCTGCCGAGGCGACCCTCTGGCTGAACCGTTCCCAGGTCGAGCAGCTTTTACTGAACCTGGTGGGCAACGCCGCGGACGCGATTGGAGAGAAGGGTCAGGTCTCTGTCTCGACCCGGGACCTGGTGCTCGAGGAGGTACGAAAGTGCTCTGACGGCGGCCGTCTAGACCCGGGGAGCTACCTGGCGCTGACGGTCCGCGATAACGGGATGGGGATCGGCGAGGAGCGGGGGCGCATTTTCGAACCGCTGTTCACCACCAAGCCCAAGGGGAAAGGCACCGGCCTGGGGCTTTCGGTCTGCTCTTATATCGCCCGGGAGGCTCGCGGCGGGATCGACCTGACCTCGTCGCCGGGTCAGGGAGCGGCGTTCGAAGTGTTTCTTCCCTTGCAACAGGGGAGCGCGGAGCCTTAGGTTAGGGGAGGCTGTCTTCCTCTTGCAGCCCCCTCAGGTCCGCTCCACCTCTCCTTCTCCCAGGAACTCTCCCAGGGACCGACCATCGCAAACCGCCTGGTTGTGTTATACTAGAGGGGCATGGGAAGGCGAGGTTCTGAGGTTATGAGGAGTCGGGGCGCGGCGTTGCCGATGGTTCTTGCTTTGGTGTCCACCATTCTGGTGATCGGGCTGGCGATGGGCAGTCTGTCCACGCTGTCGCTGCAGATGAGCACGCGGCAGACCGAGTCGATGAAGATGGAGATGGCCGCGCGGGGCGCTGTGGCTTCGGTGCTGGCTCAGATCCGTAAGCACGACGGCGAGAGTAAGTTGAACCCGCTGAAGCCCGCGCCGCTGGAACTTTCCAAGGTTTTTCCTACCGGAGGGGTGGAATTCAAGGACGGGCCGTACACCGGCAAGGTCACTTTCGATACCGGGCGGGCGGGCTACTCGATGGACAATCTCAGCGGCAGCGCTGCGGCTATGGGATGGGCAGACGGGGACGAAGTGAAGCGAGTTGCTCCTTACAGCCTGGACGTCGTGGTGAACATCGAGAACGCCAGGGGCGATGTTCTGTCGCGTTATCGCGTCGGCCTGACCCGAGAGTGGCCGTTCGCTCTTTATTCCAAAGGGGGCCCGGTGGCGATGATGAGCGTCCCCGGAGCGGGTCCGGGCGGGGCGGCGGCTCCCTCGGTCGTCAAGGGCGACGTCTTCACCCAGTGGGCTGGGGAAGGAGGCGGTTCGACCACCAATCTTCGGGGATTGGGCTACGGCCAGGGCGCTGCGGGCACGGGGCTTATGAACGACCCTTCGCTGGTTCTGGCCAACCTCGAGGCGCGTCAGGGATACCACCCGTCCGAACCGCCGAACTACCACTTCCTGGTCGGCGTGATCCTGGGTCTTAACCCCACCGTGAATCCCACCGACGTGCACTCGAGTTCGTCGGCTGAAGAGAAGTTCTACTATTACGGGCTGAACCGGCTTGCTCGCAAGTTTGACGACACGGAAGACTCTCGAGTCTTCAGCCCGGCGACCATCCTGGACCAGAGCACGGACCGGGACAACGTGCTCGATGGGAATTCTTACTTTACCCATGTCAACGAATCGCAGCTTCAAGGCAACCACGGGTTGCCGCCCCTGACCCTGGGCGGCGACGAACAGAACAGCTGGACGGGAGACACGATCCTTATCCGCGGACTGAACCAGGACCCCCTGGAAGAGATCACGCCGGGGTTCGGGGCTCCGGCCAACACCTTTGACGGCCACCAACTGGAGCCGCTGATCCTGCCCCGGCCGCTCAGCGAACTCGAGTCGAAGTACGCCCTGACTTCGACCGACCTGGAGTACGATGACGGCGACGGCACGAAGCCCGTGCCCTATCTTCTGACGGAGAAATTGGTTCTGGCTCCGGGCGAGAATTCGACCGGTGGGGATTCAGGGAAGACTCACTACGTGATCAACGGGTCGGTCTCTAACCGCCAGGTGGTCTATAATAAGGGCCCGAGCGGCCGGGGGTCGGGAGTGTATGTTCGCGAGATGAAGTCGGGTATGCGCCTGCAGGATGTCGTGCTCTATGTGAAAGGCGACCTGGATCTTAGCGAGACGACGCTTCCCGGCGTCACGCCCGACCCGGACGACCCGCAGATGGAGATCTCGGGTTCCGGCGCCACCCTGATCGTCGAGGGGACGCTGGTGCTGGGGAATGCGCACATCAACGCCAAAGACCAGGGGTTCGTGATCTACGCCAACAACATCGTCTTCAAAGGCGGAGGGACGTTCCACGGCCTGATGATCGCCGAGACTTCGATCTCGATCCTGTCGCAGAAGAACGACCTCGAGATTCGGGGCGCCCTGATGTGTGCAGGTCGGGGCGGCATTACCCTGGCCGGTACCCGGATCGAGCACGATCCGGACTTTCTGAAGTCGGTCAACGGCGGCGGGAGTTTTCGTATCGCCTCCTGGCAGAAGCTCTAACCCTCAACTCGGCTCTGGCTAGCTCGCGAAACGGTGAGCTAGAGCTCGCTGGGAGGTGAGCCGGCTCGGTTGGGAGTGAGCTTGAGCTCACTGGGAGGTGAGCCGGGTCGTGGGGGAGGGAGCTGGGGGCCGTGACGGTTGTCACTGAGGGACCCTTCCGAACTGTGGCAAGCTGGGGTTGTGAAAAGCCAGACCCTATCGTTCCCTGAAGTTGCTCCCTTATCTCTCAAACTGGACCCGTTCGCTCAGATGCAGCGGGTGGCGCTGGGGGCGCACCAGGACCAGGACCGTCGGGTTCGCGAGCTGTGGGAGATCTATCGGGCTAGCGCTCGTTTCCCCGGTGGGCGGGGAGAGTTTGCTCACCAGTCGGTCGAGCGCACGGTCGCTTTGCACTGTCGTCGCTTCGCTGGAGTTCGGGACTCAACGTTCTGACGGGGGTCCGCTGACTCGCTGTCGAAAGGCGGCGAGCTGATGTTATACTGGGGGAAACCCGAAGGAGGTTGGTCTTGGCAGAACCAGCATACGTTCCCCCGGTAGTCCCGCCAGAGCTTTCACCCACGGCACCCGATGTTTCCCACCTGACAACGGAGGACGATCAGCCGGTGGAAAGTCTTTTCCAGGATAAGCAGTGCGATATACTGACTGAGGCACTTCGCGTCTCCTGGCCCGAGGGTCGCCCCTTTGTCAGCGGTAGCGACGTGGCCATTTTTCCCGTGGCCAAGGATGAAGCGTCTATCGTACCTGATGTCCTACTGAGTGTTGGGGTCGAACAAGCGGGCCCCTTGAACGCTAAGGAGTTTCGCAGCTACTTCGTATGGAACTACGGTAAGCCGCCCGATATCGTGGTCGAGGTCGTCTCTAACAAGAAGGGCGGCGAGGATTCAGTCAAATTGCAGCGCTATGCTGGGATCAGGATCCCTTACTATGTGATCTACGACCCCGAACTGCACTTGAGTGCGCGGCCGCTGAGGATCTTTCAGCTGATAGGGATGAGCTATCTGGAGAAAGTCGACCGCTCTTTTCCTGAGATAGGACTGGGACTGACCGTCTGGCACGGCGAGTTCGATGGGCTGGAAGACGACTGGCTACGCTGGGTCGATGCTCAAGGTGTTCTCCTGGCCATCGGGGAGGAAGAGCGGGACAGAGCCGAGACCGAGCGGGAACGAGCCGAGTATGAGCAGGGGCGTGCCGAGTCCGAGCGGGAGCGAGCTGATCAGGCGGAAGCAGACCGGGAGGCGCAGCACCAGAGCCTGCGTCGAGCCGAGCTGGAGACGGAGCGGCTTCGTCAGAAGCTGCGGGAGCTTGGCGTCGAGCCGGATTGAAGCGGCGGTGTCGAGGTGTCTCGAGGAAAAAAGGCCCGGCAGCCCTCTGGCTACCGGGTCTTTTAGCGTGATCTCTCATAAAGAACGAGGTCTGGGACCGAACTTTCGTGCTGCTCGGCCAGAGAGGTGAGGTCGGAGGACAGAGGAATTGGGCGGCTATGATTATTACGCCGCTGAAGGTCGATGGAGCTTTCGTAATAGACCTGGAGCCTCGGGGCGACGAGCGCGGTTTCTTCGCTCGCGCTTTCTGCCAAAAGGAGTTCGCCGAGGCGGGTCTGGTCGCGGGCTTCGTGCAGGCTAACACTTCCGGCAGCACCTATCGAGGCACTTTGCGAGGGATGCATTACCAGTTGGCGCCCAAAGCCGAGACCAAGATGGTTCGCTGCATTCGAGGCGCGGTATGGGACTGTGCGCTGGATCTGCGTCCGGACTCTCCCACCTATGGAAGGTGGGACGCGGTGGAGTTGACGGCCGAGAACCGTCGGATGATCTATGTGCCCAAAGGGTGTGCCCACGGATTCCTGACCCTGGTCGACCATTCCGAAGTGTTCTACATGGTCGACGAGTTTTACGACGCCGAGTTAGAGCGGGGTGTGCGCTGGGACGACCCCCGCTTCGGCATCGAGTGGCCGGAGACACCCACCGTCCTTTCGGAACGCGATCGAGCCCACCCCCATTTCGCCTAGCGCTCCTCTCGCGATTTTCGCATCTCTCAGCAGAAATCTCGTTGTGGTAGAATACGGCGGTGAACCCTTCCGAAGCGGTCGAGGAGTGCCTCGACGAATACCTCCAGGAGCAGCGCGAAGGCGAGCATGATGGGCAGGGCTGCTTCACCCTCTCGCGGGCCGCAGCTCTGGAGAAGCTGGCCAACTTTCAGCTGCCGTTCGAGGGCGCCTGGGCAGTCAAAATCGTGCAGGCGGTGGTGGCCTCGGGGACACGCCAGGCGATCCGCGTGACGCTTGGTCGGGAGGAGACCAGGTTTTCCTGGCTGGGCTCTTCACCCTGGCGGACCAGGGATCTCGAGGCCGCTTTTCTCGACCCCGAGTCTGCCGTCGACCCTGGGCTGGAAGCGATGGTTATCGGGTTGAGGGCGGCGGCGCTGGGCGAGTCTCGCGATTTTCGGCTGCGTCTGGCTGGGGACGGGGAGGGGGTTTGGCTTGTCTGGTCGGACGGCGCCTTCGAATCCAGGCCAGGCGAGCCGGAAGGGGCGAATCTTCTGGTGGTCAGGAACCGGGCGGTAGAGACACCGCTGGACTGGATTGCCCGCAAACTTCGCATCAGCCGGGGCCATCGCGACGTGGCCGACGCTCTGGGTTCGCGCTGTTTCACCTGTCCCGTGCCGCTCTGGCTCGACGGTCGCCGACTCGACGGGATACCTCACTGTCCCGGACACGGGCTCGAGAGGAATCAATGGCCCTTGAGTCTACGCTTGCTGAAGGTGGACGGACCTCGCTTCCGCCTTCCGCCGGCTGACAGCCTGGCGCTGGCTATGAAGGGGCGGCGCCCCGGTCTTTGGGCCGGCATGGGTCTAGACGGAGTGACGGACGAGCTGGGTAGCCTGGTGACGAGTCCGGAGACAGCGGCTCTGATGCTGCTGACGGCTCACCTGGATCCGTCGGCCACTTCGCACAACCAGACCCGTCCACCAGACTATCTTACGCCTTCGCCCTCGTACATCTTTTGGGTACGGCACGGAGCGGTCGTCGAAGTCGAGCCGATCTCGAAAGCCGCCGCGGGGGTTTCCGTGGCGCTGTTTCTGAACGCCGAGGGGATCGAGACCGATCTTTCCAGCTTCGCGCCGCGGAGAGGCGCCGAAAAGTCCCGGCGCTTCAACGCTGGTAAAGCCGGCGTGAAGAAGGCTCTGAAGAGCTTCCTCGTCCCCACTGAGCAGATCAAGCAGAGCAACCGCCGCCGCTATCGCCGGGGAAGTCACCAGGCGGTGGCCGCGTGCGCTGTCGGCGGCGGTGTTCTGGGCGCCGGCGCCTTCGGCTGGGCGGTTCTGCCGTTTGTGGGGGTGGGCGCTCTGACGCTTCTGGTCGCCGGCCACGCCGAGCCGCATTACGAGCGGCACCTGCTGGAGCAGTTGGAAACAGAAATTCCGCGCTTGGCCGAGCTCTTCGGCAGAGGGCGGTCGTAGGCTAGTCCTCATCGCCCCCTCAGGGAGTCAGTGTGATGGCGGCGGGGGTGTTGCCGGTCGGGACGCTGGTCGCATTCGATAGCTCTCCGGTGAGGGCATTGATGGCCAGGCTGAAAACGACGTTATTCACCCGATCGGCGAAGACGACGTAGCGTCCGTCAGGATATATGGCGGCGGCGGTCAGCGCATTGCCAATATTCTCCGTAAAGCCGTTTACCAGAGCGCCCGTGTCGGGGGCGATCAGAAAGCTGCGCATCTGTCCACCGGGGGAAGTGACATAGCCAAAGCGCCCGGTTGGGTCGAGCGCCAACAGGTAGGCAAAATCGCCCACCGCGGTGTCTCCTCTCGGTATCAAGGCTCCATCTGCTGCGCTGACATCGAAGCGCGAGATGCTGCCGCCTGCGACGTTGGCCGTGTAGGCGAAACGACCGTTGGGATGGATCGTCAGAGAGACCGGCTGCTCGCCCGTGGGAACAGTGCCGAGGTCGGTAAGCAGTCCCGTATCCGGATTCACTGCGAAGCGAGAGATGGTGGCGCTGAGCTGGTTGGCGACAAAGAGGTATCGTCCGCTGGGATCGAGGGCGAGAGAGCTCGGAAAAGTGCCCGCTGTGATCGAAGAGGCCTGGCCGAGAGCGCCCGTTTCGGGATCGATCGGGTAGACGGAGACCTCACCGCCTCCCAGATGCGCGAGGTAGAGGAAACGGCCGCCCGGATGGACGACCATGGCTCTGGGTCCAGGGTGTGTGGGAACGGACGCGCCACCGGTCAAGACGCCGGTCTGCGGGTCGATGGAGAATTTCGAGAGCGTGTTGCTGTCCGTGTTCGCGACGTAGAGAAGTCGTCCCCAGGGGTGCACGGCCAGCGAGCTGGGAGCGGAACCGGTTGGCACCGCGCTTCCTCCACTCAAGGATCCGGAAGTGGGGTCCAGGATGAAGGAGCTGACGCTGCCGTCAGCGCTGTTGGCGACGTAGGCAAAGGCGCCGAGCGTCAGGGTCGAGGTCGCGCTGCTCCCATTGAGGGTCGCGGTAACGGTTACCCTCCGGCCAGCGGGCGCCTGCTTGTCGACCGTGGCACGGCCTCGAGCGTTCGAGCCCCAGCTGTCGTTGGAGATCAGGACGCTCGGGTCGTTGCTACTCCAGCTCGCCTGGCTGGTGACATCCTGGCTCGAGCCGTCGGAGAAGCTGGCCGTGGCGGTGTACTGCCGGCGGCTGCCGGGGGCCGACAGCGCCCGGTCGGGCGTGATGGAAAGTTTGGCAAGAGTTGCGTTCGTCACGGTGAGAGTGGCTGTGCCGTTCACCGCGCCGAGAGTGGCGGTGACCGAGGTCTGACCGGCCCGAAGCGTGCTGGCCAAGCCGGGCTGCTCTTCGCCCGCGCTTTGAACGGTAGCGACCGTCGGGGTTTGAGTAGTCCAGAGGGCGACCGCGGTGACGTCCTGGAGAGAGCCGTCGGACAAGGTCGCCACGGCGGTGAAGCGCTGCTGCGTTCCCGCGGCGACCGAGGCCTGGGCGGGATCGACCCGGACCGAGGCGATGGTGGCTTGGAAGTCCTGGAACGGCGGATTTCGCACGGTGGTGACCTGGCCCTGGCTCACGAGCACAGGCACGGAGCCCAGACCGACCACCTCGTCGCCTCGAAGATACTGGATCTGAAGACGGGTGACCGCCGTGCTGACCCTGTTCAAGGTTATCGTGGCAGCTTTGTCGTGAAGGGTGGGACCGAACCGCACCTCTCCCTGAGAGTCGAATCCGAGAAACCGCTGCCGCGTGACGTCGGCGGGGATCGCCTGGAGCAGAGTCTGCTGGACAACGATAGTCCCCACGGGAGCCGCCGCCCGCTGGTCCGAGGCGCTGCTGGGGAGCGGGTCGCTGCTCTCGCCACAGCCGGCGAGCAGCAAGAGACTCGACAACAAGATCAGGAACCGATTTAGGAGCAGGGCACGACTGTTCATGGCTGGCGCATTCTGGCCTGTACAAGGCTCTCCTTTGCCGTGGAAAAGGGTACCACTTTCAGCACCTACGATTCGCTCGCGTGGACTGCGGACCGCGGGTCGCGCCGTCGCGGTGTCGATTCGGGTGTACTATGCCGTCCGGTGATTTTTGTTCTCGGGTCGAGGTTGGAGATGGATTCCCGCGAGGATCAAGGAAGCTATCAAAATCCTATCAAGCTAAGAAAAATCGGTTTTCTCCAGGTATAAACTGTGATAGGATTGGGGGTAACTTTGGTTGACACCTGCGCTGCGGTGAATACAGGACGGAGTCTTCTCAGTGACCCAGATCGAAGCCGACTCGCCCCTTTTGCTGGTGGGGATCGGTCTGTCTGCGGGCGGACAGCGATCGTTAGAGCACCTTCTGCGAGCGATGCCGGCGGGGACGGGCTGCTGCCTCGTGGTGGTAGGGGATCGTTCTCCCGAATTCGACACGGTGCTGGAGGAGGCGCTGGCACGTCCGTCGGTGCTGCCGGTTCGGTTGGCCGAGCACGGCGCTCGTCCCCAGGCGGATACGCTTTACCTGGCCGCTCCCCGCTCGCTGCTGGCGATCAAGGACGGGCGGTTCGCCGTCGAGGGGCTTTCGAACGGGACTTTGCCGATCAACACTTTCTTCTCGTCGCTGGCGGCGTACGGCTCGAAGTCAGCCGCTCTCCTGCTGTCCGGGGCGGGGATCGACGGCGCCGAAGGGGCTCGAAGGGTTGGCGAGGCGGGGGGACTGGTGCTGCTGCAGGATCCTGCCGACGCCGAATACAGCAGCGTGCTGGGCGCGGCGCGGGCCCTGGTTCCCTGGGCGATCACGGTGCCGGTTTCTCAAATGCCCGGCCGCCTGGTCCAAGCGGTCAAGACGCACGGCGAGGCCGACCCGGGGTGGGACGACCCGCTGTTAGCAGCGCTCGAGCTGCTCCGGGAACGGGTGGGGGCCGACTTCCGCCAGTATCGACCCGAGCGGCTTCGTCTTCGGCTGAAGCAGTTCGATGATGGGGAGGGCGGATGTCGCCGTTCCGAGTTCGTGTCCTCGAGACCACGCGACCGGAGTGGGCTGGATGCCCTGTACCACGCTTTGCTTGGCGAGGAAAGAGGCGGTCTTATAGAAGACCACGTGCTCGAGTCGCTGCGCGAGAACGTGTTTCTCCCGCTGCTCGAACGCGGGCCCAGCCAGGAGATCCGCGTCTGGGTTGCGGGCTGCGGCGGTGGAGAAGAAGCGTACTCGCTGGCGATGCTGTTTGACGACATCACGGCAGCCGCAGCGACACCGCCGCGACTGAGGTTGTTCGCCACGGACCCGCATCCCGCCTCGATAGAACGAGCTGTCGCCGGGATCGCGCTGGCTCGGAGGCTGCAAAATCTGGGCGCCTGGCAAGGGGAGCGTTACTTCACCGCGAGGGGCGAGGGCGAGTTCCTGGTCCACCCTGAACTTCGCAAGCGGGTGCTCTTCGCCCGTCATCAACTGCTCGACGCTCCGCCCTTTCCGCGGCTGGATCTTGTCTGTTGCCGTCAGCTGCTTGGCGACCTGCAGCCCGAGGCTCGTCAGGTGGCCATAGGCCGACTGACCAGCGGGCTGCGCGAAGGGGGGGGCCTTCTGCTGGGAGCTGGCGAGGAGCTGGGCGAGCAGGAGAGGTTTTTCCGGTGTGTCGACAAGCAGAGCGGTCTCTACCTCAAACGCGCCGCCTCCACCTCCACCTCCTCCTCCTCCGCCTTGCCGACAGGGCGTTTCAGCGACCGCACTGGCGCCGGGATCAGGCTCTGGAGCCGCCCCCCGCGCCCAACTCTGACTATCGACCCGAGACTGCTCGACGCCTACGACCGGTTCTGTGAGGAGAGCCTGGGAGACGGTTTCCTCATCGACGAGGCCTTTCACATCCTGCAGTTCCTGGGTAACGCCTCGAGCTATCTGTTGCCCGAACGTGGTCGAGCGAATCCGGGCCTGCTGGAACGATGCGAGGAGGGGCTGAAGCTGTCGGTCTCCGTTCTGGTCACGAGGGCCGTGAAGCACGGTGTGAGGGCGGTCGCAAGAGGGCTCACGGTTCCTTTCGAGGGCCAGAGTCGTCAGGTCGACGTGAGCGCCGAGCCCCTGGTCGTGAGGTCGTCCTCGTGCCTGGTCTGGCTTCGCTTCGAGCCGGCGTCGAGCGCGCCCGCGGCGGAACGCTCCTCCTCCCCTCCAACCTCATCTTCCTCGGAAGAGCTGAACCCGGGTGGCCTGCAGCAGCGCCTGGTTGAAGTCGAGTACGAGCTGGTCAACACCAGAGACCACCTGCGCATGGCTGTGGAGGAGCTGCAGTTGCGTAACGAAGAGCTGAAGCTGGTCAACGAGGCGCTGCTCGACACCAACGATGAACTGCAGGCCAGTATCGAAGGGCTGAGCAGCCTCAACGACGAGCTCACCGCGATGAACGGCGAGTTCGAGCGGAAGAACCGAGAACTGAGCGTTCTGGGCGACGACCTGCAGAATCTGCTGGACAGCACTCAGGTGGGGACGCTGTTTCTTGACCGGAAGCTGTGTATTCGGCGCTTTAATCCGTCGATCGAGCAGATTTTCCATCTGCGCGCCCAGGACATCGGGCGTCCGCTTCGCGATATCAGCTACCACCTGGCCGATGCGGGCAGCTTGGAGGAGAAGCTCCAGAGCGTGCTGGAGAGCGGTATCGTCCTGCAGCACGAGGTGCGCCTGCAGAGCCGAGGTCGCTGGCTGCTGCAGAGGCTGCTGCCGTTTCGGGACCGCCGCGGGGAGATCCAGGGTGTGGTTCTGACCTTCACGGACATCAGCGTCAGCAAGACGCTGGAGTCCCGCCTGGCGCTGGCCCACCGAGCCGCCGGGATCGCCTGGTGGGAGTGGACCCCGCTGGACGACCGCGTGCTCTGGCACGGCGACGTTTACGCGCTACTAGGCTACCTGGACGAGGAGCTGCCTATCTCGCGCCAGGAGTGGGCGTCGCTGGTGCATCCGGAGGACAGGGACGAGATCCGGAAAGTCCTGAGCACGGCGCCTTCGGGAAGTCTGCCCTCGCTGGAGGTGCGATGCCGGCGCTCGGACGGGAGCTGGGCCTGGCTGCAGATCTGCGGGCAGCGGGCTCGCAATTCCGAGCATCTGTGGGTGGGCACGGTTCTCGACGTGACCTTACGACGTCAGGCCCAGCACGAGTCGCGGCGCCACGCCACTATTCTATCTAACATCGGAGCTGCGGTGATCTGTCTCGACCGCCGCGGAGCGGTCTCGTACTGGAACCAGGAGGTCGCCAGCCTGCTGGGGTGGAGCGCCGAGGAGACGCTGGGCGCCGTTCCCTGGGAGAGGTTCAGCGACCAGCGAGCGCAGCAGATGCGGACCTACTTTCTGCGCGGTATGGCGGGCGAGACGGTGCGAGGGGAGTTCAGGGAGAAGACGGCGGCGGGGCTTACCCTGTGGGTCGATTTTACCCTGGCGCCCAAGCGAGGGACCGGTGGGGAGAGCCTCGGCGTGGTGGTCGTGCTGCACGATATCACCGAGGACCGACGGATCCGCGAGCTGCTGCGACGAGATGCCCAGATTCTGGAGAGCTTGCGCGACAGCGTGATCGAGGTCGATACCGAAAACATCATCACTCTGTGGAGTCGAGGGGCCGAGGAGATGCTGGGCTGGAGCCAGGCCGAGGCGCTGGGGCGCAAGCTGGAGTTTCGCTATCCCGCTCTGCTGCGGAGCCGCATGGAAGCGTTCTTCCAGGGTCTGGTCGAGGACCCATCCAGCACGCCGACGGAGCTGCAGGACCTGTGCCGAGATGGGTCGGCCCGCTGGGTTCTTTGGAGGGGCCGAAAGCTGGACACGGGCGCGGGAGGAGCTGTTTTCTTCGGGACGGACGTGGACGAGCAGCGGCGTCTGCTCGGAGAGCGCCAGGCCATGCAGCAGCAGCTTTTCCAATCTCAGAAGATGGAGGTCCTGGGTACCCTGGCCGGCGGTATCGCTCACGATTTCAACAATCTTCTGGCGACCATGCTCGGAAATACCGAGCACGCGCTGCACGCCGCCTCGCCGGAGGCTAGGGAGGAAGCGCTGGGAGACGTGTTGAGCGCGGGTCAGCGAGCGCGAGACCTGGTACAGCGACTGCTGCGCTTCGCCCGTCAGGAAGAACCCAGCCGTGTCGCGGTCGACCTGGTGGCGCTGGTGCATGAAGTCTACAAGCTGCTTCGCTCGAGCTTTCCGTCTTCGCTGGAGATGCAGCTGAGCTGTCCCAGGCGGCCGCTCTGGATCATGGGCGACGCGACCCAGATGCATCAGGTGGTGATGAACTTCTGTTCCAACGCGGCCGATGCGATGGAGCATAAAGGTGAGCTGGGGCTGCTTCTGGGGGAAGACGAGTTGGATGAGGAGGACGCGTTCCTGACCGGTCAGGTGCCCGCGGGACGCTACGCGATGATCCGGGTCAGCGATACCGGACCGGGGATCCCGCCCCATCAGGTGCCCCGCCTTTTCGATCCTTTTTTCACGACCAAGGCGCCGGGAAAGGGGACGGGGTTGGGGCTCTCGATCGTCCACGGGATCGTGAAGGCTCATGGCGGAGCGGTGGACATCCAGACGGCGGTGGGAAGGGGGACGACCTTCACCGTGTATCTGCCCCTGGGGGAGAGCTCCCCAGAGGAGAGCGAAGAGCGCGAGCCTGTGCGTATCTCCAGCAGCGAAACGGAACGAGGCTCGCAGGAGACCATCCTGGTCCTCGACGACGAGGAGAGCGTGGCTCGTATGACGGTGCGCCAGCTGACCAGCCTGGGCTATCAAGCAAGCTACATGATCGATCCTCTGCAGGCCCGGGAGCGGCTGCTAGAAGCCGGCGAGACCCCACATCTGCTGATCACCGACGTGAATATGCCGGTTCTGACGGGGGTCGATCTGACTCTTGCGCTGCGGGCCGGGGGAAGCGAGCTTCCGGTGCTGTTGACCTCTGGCTACGTTCCGGACGATCTGCCCGAGCAGTTGGGGCGGTTCGATGTTCTGACGAAGCCGTTCCGGCGCGACGATCTGGCCCGGGCGGTGAAAGGGATGCTGAGCTTCGGGGGATGAGTTGCCCAGTCTTTTCAGGGCGCACCGGGGACGCTTCAGGGCAGATAGTGGAAGCGATCCTCTAGCTCGTCGAGACGCGAGGCGAGATCGTCGATGTCGATAAACGCGCCCACGTGCGCCAGGCTGCGCTGATAGAGGGCGACCGTGCCGTCGGGGCCTCCCTCGGCGGATTCGACCGTGCCGTCGACCAGCGCCGTGACCAGCCCGATCCGGTCGACGTTGCCCTCGGGGCCCCAGTCGTAGAGGGCGATATCGCCGGGCCTTCCGGTTCGACGAAGAGCGTCGACGCTTTTGGCCACGCTGCGCCAGGTCTCGAGGGAGACCAGGGTGGCCGAGCAGCCGCGCGGGTGGAGGGGCAAGGGCAGGCCACAGTCGAGCAGGAGGTAGCGGATCCACTGGGCGGACCAGGCAAATTTCGGAGAGCTGTCTCGTGGATTTGCCCCCGCGGAAGCGGCCCCTTCGAAGAGAGCTTGGGAGAGCCGCTCGCTGGGGTCTTCATACACCGGAGGATGGCTGTCCTCGGGGGGGTCGGGGTCTCTGGCGGGGCTGTAGCAGCCGTGCTGGACGAACAGCAGAGCGCGAGAACGGATCTTCTCTCGGGCCCATCCGCTGACGACGTCGAGGTGGTCCATGCTCTCGATGCTACGAGAAATCCCCTCGAGGTTCTGTCCGCGCAGACTGGCCAGGGAAGCGGTGAGAGCGCGGGCCGCCTGAGGGCCGACCTGCCCGTTCACGGCGAGTTGGTGTTGTTCTTGCAGGGAGCAAACCGCCTGACGCATTTCGTCGTCGAAGCGGTCGCTGAGGTGACGACGGCGGGCCAGATAGCCCAGAGCGACGAGGGCGCATTTGGTGCTGAAGACGTCGTCGCCCTGGTCGTTGTAGCGAAGGACTCTTCGAAACTCCAGGGGCAGAGGCGCTGGTCGGTATTCGCGAAAGCTTTCATACCGCTTCGGTGGGAGCGAGAATCGTTCCGATTCCCGCTCGGGTAGGTTAGGCTGCTCGTGTATCGGGATTCCCCGGGAGCGAAATTCGTCGCGCATCGGACACCGCCTGAGGTTGGTCTCCCCCCGGAGTCTTCAAGTATCGACGACGTTCATATCGGCGTCGCACCCCCTCCGAATGGCGCCCACCCATCCGTTTCGTATCCTACGGTATGCATGTACAGATGGTATGCCTCTAGCGTATCCGTTTGAGCCGCTTTGCGAAAATATTTTTATGTCAAAGTTTCATAACGAATCGTCGAATTGAAGGGGAACGCCGTGTCACCAGCGCCTTACGCAGGAGGGCCGATTCAGATGCCGGTGATCCGGCCGCAGATTCAGGACGCTTCCGAGCGTCTGCGCTCTGCCGATCGGCTGGCCGACCTTTTCGAGACCGGCCTGATGGACAGCGGGCCGGAACCGGGATTCGATCGTTTGACCCGGCTCACTTGCAAGCTGTTGGATGCGCCGATGTCGCTGGTCAGTCTGGTCGACGACACTCGCCAGTACTTCAAAAGTCAGGTAGGGCTGCCGGCGGCGCTGGCTAAGAGCCGTCAGACCCCCTTGACGCACTCCTTATGCCGGCACGTGGTAGAGAGCGACCAGGTGCTGATAATCGGGGACATTTCTCAGTCGGCTCTGGCTTGCAACAACCCGGTGGTCGAAGAGCTGAGCGTGCTTTCCTACGTCGGAGTTCCAGTTCGTAGCGCGGCGGGGCGAACGCTAGGTTCGCTGTGCGCCATCGATAACAAATCGCGCCGCTGGACCGAGGACGAGCTCGATACCCTGGTCGAGTTGGCCGGGGCGGTGGAAACGGAAATTCGGTTGCGCACGGAGCTGCGGCAGCACGCCAGGACGCGCCAGGATCTCGAGCGGACGACCCAGGCCTGGGCCGAGGAGGCCGGCAAGGTCGCACTGGTCGATATTCTGCGCGTTTTGCTGCGCGATACTCCGAACGCGCTGGCGATGTTCGATACCGAGATGCGCTACCTGGCCCATAGTCGACGCTGGGTCGAGGACTATCGGCTGGAACACGAGGATCTTACAGGCAGATGCCATTACGACGTCTTCCCCGAACTGCCGGAGCGCTTCAAGGTCGAGCATCGACAGGTGATGGAGGGAGAGCGCGTGACCAAACTCGACGAGAGCTTCGTTCGCGGTGACGGCCGCACGGAGCACATCTCGTACCAGGTGGTTCCCTGGTTCGCGGCCAGCGGCAGGGTGGGTGGATTGTTGATCCTCAGCGAGGTGCTGACCGAGGCGCGGATGACCTACCAGGAGCTGCAGGCGAGCCTGGAACAGGTCAAAGCGACCGAGGCGGCCTTGCAAGACACGGTGAGAACGCTGGTCGCCACTCAGCGGCTGGCCAGGGTCGATCAGTGGATCTGGGAGATATCGACGGGTCGGCTAGAGCGTGACGACCTGGATTAGACCCGACGTCGCGTCAGTCCTTTCCCTTCCTCGCTGGGTATGGACGAATTTCTTCGTATGGTCGAGCCCGAGGATGTCGGGCACCTCTCTTCGACTCTGGAACAGGCCAGGTCCATCCCGCAGAGGATCACCGAGTCGTTCACCGTGAGATCGGGAGACGGCCGAGGCTTGCACTGCTACCTCGACGCGGTTCCGGTCTGGGACGAAACGGGGGCGCTGGTTCGCTACGTGGGGGCTATCCAGGACCAGACCCGACAGCGCGACCTGGAGTCTCGCCTGTTCGGCGAGCAGAAGCTGCAGGCGCTGGGGCAGATGGCCAGTGGGATCGCGCACGATTTCAATAATGTGCTGTCGGTGATCCGCGGGTTTGCCGACCTGCTTAGCGAGGATATCGCTGCGGATTCGCCCCAGCAGGGCGACCTCAAGGAGATCCGCGACGCGGCCGAACAGGGACGGCGGCTAGCCCAGCAGCTGCTGCTGTTCGTGCGCAAGAAGAAGCCCGGCGTCGAGCTGTTGGACGTGGACGGTCTGATCCGGGAACGCGAGCAGATGTTGGGCCTTTTTCTGAAGTCGACGGTCAGTCTTCGGCTGGATCTCGATGCCTGCGGTGGGCAGGTTCGTTTGAACCGTTCTCAGTTCGAGCAGCTGTTGCTAAACTTCGTCGGCAATGCGGGCGACGCAATCGACGGCGAGGCGGGACAGGTCACCGTTTCGACAGCCCAGGAGTCTGTAGCAGCTGCCAGGATCTGCGCCGACGGTGGGAAGCTGGCGCCCGGCCACTACCTTCGACTTACGGTTCGAGACAATGGCAAAGGGATAGGGGCTGAACGGGAGCGCATTTTCGAGCCGCTATTCACCACCAAGGGCGAGGGGAAGGGTACCGGTCTCGGGCTGTCGGTGTGCGCCAGCCTGGTGCGAGAGGCCCACGGCGCCATCGACCTGGAGAGCGAGCCGGGACAAGGGTCGAGCTTTCACATCTATCTTCCTTCGGCCGAGCTATAGATCCGCCTGGAGGCGAAGGCGTACCTAGCGATGCGGCGGGGTCGAAGTTTTCTTTCGAGGCGACTCGCTGGTGTTGCGGCGGGAGTGAGCGCAACGTTGCAGGTGATCGCGCTGAAACCTTTGGGAACGACCCAGGCCAGGACGGGCCAGGCTCGACGTGTAGTGTTTGTGATGCGGGTCGGCCGGACCGGCCTACCCGGAAGGAGATATTGTTTAGACTATGGGCTTTCCCGACTAAGCTGTCTGGCCCGGTAGGATCCTCCCAAGAGGCTTACCTCGAGCTCGTCATAGGACGAAAGGATAGTTATGAACCATCGAGCCGAGTCCGGGACCAACGTTCAGGACCACGATCGCCTTTCGGCCCTTTTCGCTACCGAGCTTTTAGACAGCGCCCCCGAACACAGCTTTGATCGTCTGACCAGGTTGGCCTGTAAGCTTCTGAAGGTGCCGATAGCTTTGGTCAGCCTGGTCGACGGGGAGCGTCAGTTCTTTAAGAGTCAGCAAGGGTTGCCGAAAAAGGTCGCTGCGGCGCGGGGCACCCCACTCTCTCATTCGTTCTGCAAGTTCGTGGTCGAAACCGAGCAGCTTTTGGTGATAGGCGACGTTCCGGGGGACCCCCTGGTCTGCGATAACCCGGTGCTTCAAGACGTCGCCATCAAGGCTTACGCGGGGGTCCCGATCACGGATGGGGAAGGGCGAGTGCTCGGTTCCCTTTGTGCTATCGATACGGTTCAGCGCCGCTGGAGCGAGGATGAGCTGGATACACTGGTCGAGCTTGCCGGTGCTGTCGAGACCGAAATCAAGCTTCGCATCGAGCTACAGCGCCACGCGCGAACCCGGAGCGACCTGGAGGCGGCGCAGCGCGAGAAGGCTCGCGAGGCCAGCAAAGCGGCGCTGGTCGATATCCTGAAGGGGCTCATTCGCGACACGCCCCAGGCGATTGCTATGCTGGACCGCGATATGCGATACGTAGTGCACAGCCAGCGCTGGGTCGAAGATTACGGGTTGGAACAGTCGGATCTTATAGGGTTGAGCCACTACGATATCTTCCCAGATGTTCCGCCCAGATTTCGAGAAGAGCATCAGCGAGTGCTAGCCGGGGAACGAATCAAGAACCCCGATGACCAGTTCGTGAGGACCAGCGGACACCTCGAGCACGTGGCTCGCGAGCTGGTGCCCTGGTACGGCCCGGACGGTAAGGTGGGAGGGCTCTTCATTCTCAGCGATGTGCTGACGGAAGAGCGGCGGACCAACCAGCAGTTGCAGCAGACGCTAGAACAGGTCCGAGCCAACAAACAAAAGCTGCGGGAGACAATCGCGGCGTTAGAGACAGCGCAGAAGTTGGCTCGACTCGAGCGTTGGACCTGGAATCTGGAGAAGGGCTGGCTTTACCGGCATGCCACAGGGCAGACGTCTCATTTAGAGGCGGTTCAAGGGAAAGAGCGGTCCGCGCTTTTTCCCGATAATCTTTCGGTCGAGCGGTTCTTGGGGCTGATCGACCGGACGGACCGCGCCCGACTAGAAGAGCGTTTTGTCACGGCGTCAAAGAGCCCGACGGCGTTCTCCGAAGCCTTCCTCATGAACTTCGAGCACGGGAAGACGATCTACTGTAGCTTGCAGGCCGTCCCGGTACAGGATGAGCGAGGAGTGCTGCTACACTACGTGGGTACGATTCAGGACCTAACTAGGATTCACGAGCTCGAATCCAAGCTGTTTCAGACTCAGAAACTCGAGGCGCTGGGGCAGATGGCGAGCGGAGTGGCGCATGACTTCAACAACATCTTGACGGTGGTGCAGGGCTACGCGGACATGATGCGCCGTAAGATCGAGTCCGGGAGCCCTTTGGAGACAGACCTGACCCGGATCCGGCAAGGCACGGAGCAGGGGAGTCGGCTGGTTAAGCAGCTGCTGATGTTCGCGCGCAAGAAGAAGCCAGGGACCGAGCTGCTTGACCTTCACCACCTGATACGAGAGAGCGATGAGATGCTGCAGTGCTACCTGAAGGCCAGGATCAATCTTCGGATGGACCTGGGAGCCGAGAACTGCACCTTGCTTTTCAACCGCTCGAAGCTAGAGCAGCTGCTGTTCAACTTCGTGGGGAACGCGGGCGACGCTATCGAGAAGGCTGGACGCGTCGTGATTACGACCTCGAATGAGGTGCTGCGCTTCGAGCAGCTCTGCTCGGACGGAGGGCGCTTGAATCCGGGTGAATACTTGCGCCTTACGATTTCTGATACCGGGTCGGGGATCGACGCCGAGATGCGCCAGAAGATCTTCGAGCCGCTCTTCACGACCAAGGGCGAAGGAAAGGGGACGGGCCTCGGTTTGTCTGTGTGCGCCTCGGTGGTCAAAGAGGCCCACGGCGCCATCGACCTGGAGAGCGAGCCGGGCCAAGGATCGAGCTTTCACATCTATCTGCCGGTCGCTGGCGCGATTGACCTGGAGTGAGAGTGTCTGCGCTCTGAGGAGATCGCCCTCAGGATGGCCGCCTTTCATCGGGAGCGGTGTATGACGTGTTTCGGGGCCGTTGGTAGATTGGCGGCATGAGCTTTTTACACATCATCGCCGACTACGGCCCAGGCGACCTGGCCTTTTCTGAAATTCAGGCAGCCTTCGCGGGTTTGATGCCCGAGCTGCGTACCGTAACGACTTCGGTCGCTTCTTTCAACACCGTCGCCACAGGGTTTCTGGTTGCCCAGCTGGGATCCGACCCTGGACTTCGCGGTAGGGGAATGGTCTTCGCCAACTGTGCTCCCCGAGCTGACAAGCGCGCCGAACGAGAAGATAACGAGGGCGAGGGGCTTTTGCTGGCGCTGACGCGCCACGACATTCCGTTAGTGGTCGTGAACAGCGGCTATAGCCTGTCGCTGATCAAAGACGATATCCAGGAGCTTTGGCAACTCGAGGTAAGTTCAGCAGGCTCTCAGTTTCGCTCGCGCGACCTTTTCCCCCGGGTGGTGGCACGACTGCTGGAAGGCGACGAATCGGTGAAGAAGGCTCGCCTGGAGCCCGACTTGATACCTGACCCGCCGCAGCTTCGGATCGGCTACGTCGATTCGTTCGGTAATCTTAAGACCACGATTCGCGAGGGCGATCCGATCCTGGAAAGGCTAGAGCCGGGAAAGAGGATCGCAATTCGTATCAATGGGGTCCGGCGATCGGCCCGGGTCGCTGGCGGAAGCTTTCAGGTCGAAGAGGGGGATATTGCTTTTGCTCCAGGTTCATCAGGGCGCGAGCGCCCTTTCTGGGAGGTTTTTCAACGCAGCGGTTCGGCCTGGCAGACTTACGGCGAGCCGCTAGCGGGAGCACCGCTCGAGGTGATGGACTAAGAGCCCGACAAGCCTAGCTTTATTGCACGGACCTTCGCCAGGGCGCGTTTACGCAAGGCGGGGGGGGACGCCGTCTATCCAGGGAGCTGCCTACGCGGCGGGCTGTCTAGCTCGCGGCGGCGAGTTGCGCCTTTTCCTGGATGGTTTGCGGATCGACGGACCGGTCCAGGGCGATACCCAGTTCGGTTGAAAGCATTTCCGTGGCGCGGCGGAGCTGTTCTCCATCGCTGGCGCTCAAAGAGCCACGGGTGCTGCGGAGGCGGGTCAATCCAACCACGATGTCGCAAAGCTGGTAGGGGTCGCCGCTGATCAGGCGCTGATGGTTATTACGGTTACGGGTCTTGAATTCGTTCGACAGCATCTGCTGGCTATCGGTGAGATATCTGAGTATCGAGCTGGCCTGGGTGCTGTCGAGAACCTTCCGAGCCGAGGCTTCCAGGCGCTTTGCCGACATAGTGACGTCGAGGTCCTCGTTGTGAAAGTTGATGGTAACCAGAGTCTGCGTCGAGCCGAGGATGTCGGTGCTGCGAATCTTCCGGACGGTTCCTATTCCGTGGTGGTTGTGGGCGATAAGTTCTCCTTGTTTGAACATAGTGTCTCCTGAAAATAGATTTATATCTATTGTATCATGAGTAGTCCCATATTGATAGTCCGTAGATCTTTCTGATTTCTCTACGAAGGTCCGGTATAACTTGCCCAGGAGCTGCTGATGATGGAGTGCAGGTCGGTGTAGCGGGGGCTCCAACCTAATTCGTCTCGGATCTTCTGGGCCGTGGCGACCACCTCCGCAGGGTCTCCAGCTCTGCGCGGGGACTCGACGACAGGTATGGGGGCGTCGGTCACCTGCCGCGCGGTCTCGATCACCTCTCTAACCGTAAATCCGGTTCCGGTACCGAGATTGTAGGAAAGGGAGCGGTTTGACTCGAGCGCTTCGAGCGCCAGCAGGTGGCCCGAGGCCAGGTCCTCGACGTGGACGTAGTCTCGTACGGCTGTCCCGTCTCGGGTTGGGTAGTCGGTGCCGAAGATCTCGACGTAGGGGCGTCGTCCGGCGGCGACTTCCAGGACGATCGGGATAAGGTTCACGGCCTTGCGATCAGGCAGGGGGCCGCCGGCCGCGTTGAAATAGCGAAGGGTGGCGAATCTCAGGTTCCCTTGCTGGGCCAGCCATCGCAGAACGCGTTCGACCATGAGTTTAGATTCGCCGTAGGGGTTGGCGGGGTTCAGCGGATGGTCTTCGGCCACGGGGCTCTCTACGGGCTGCCCATAGATAGCGGCTGTGGACGAGAAGATCAGGCGTTCGACGTTGTGGGCCGCCATAGCTTCGAGCAGAGTGATGGTTCCCTCGACGTTGTTGCGGAAGTGACTGAGAGGGCAGCGCATCGAGGTCTCTACCTCGATACTGCCGGCGAAATGCAGAACTCCATCCGCCCCCGGGAGCAGCCCGTCGAGGAATTTACGATCGTTGATGCTGCCGGCGTGAAGCGTCGCCCCTTGGGGTGTGGCCGAGCTCTGTCCCGCACGCAGGTCGTCGATGATGATGACCCGGTGGCCGGCTTCGAGCAGGTGCCTGCTTACCACGCTCCCGATATAGCCAGCACCTCCGGTCACCAGTAGTCGCATAGCGGGTTTTGCCTTTGAATCTTTCTTGATGTTCTTGAACTTTGCGTGAGAGGGAGGGAGTCCTGGTCGGGCAGGGGCCTGGCCTGGGGGCTAGTCGTGTTCGCCGTTCAGGAAGGGCAGAGCGCAGGCCAGAAACGCCTCCCTCTGGTCTTCGTAGGCGACGTGTCCGGCGAACGGCAGGTTCAAGAAGAAGAACTCTTCGATGCGGTCGGCAAGGTCCGCGCACCAGCTGAGTTGGACCAGGTGATCTTCGTCGCCCCGGCAGGCTAGAGTTGGGCAGAGAATGCGCTCGACGTTATCGCCGGGATGTCCGCTGTCTTCCTGGTCTCTCCACATCGCCACCGCTGCGGCGACGAAGGTATCGAAGTCGGCATCCGGGTTCCAGCGGTCGTAGCTCTGGGCCATTTCGGGGAATTTCTCCCTCCAACTGGCTCCCGTTATTCTGCAGAATATTTCGTCCATTTCGGCAGCGTGCTGGTTATTCCAGGAGCTTCCGATGGTGACGAGGCGCGTGATTCTGTGCCGCAGCGGGCCTGCGGCTAGGCGGTATGCGACAATTCCGCCGTCGCTGAATCCGACCAGTGAGACCTTATCGAGCCCGAGATGGTCCAGAATATTTACCACATCGCGCTCGATCTGCTGGTAGGTCAGGCGGGCGGAACCGAGGGGCGAGCGGCCATGGCCGCGGCTGTCGATGCCGAGCAGGCGGAAGTTGGCCAGCGAGGGGAGCAGGCTGTTGAAGTCGGTGAGGGCGCCCATGCCTCCGTGCAGCAGCACCAGGGGTGGACCCTGGGGGTCGCCTTGGAATTCGTAGTAGAGCTCGGCATCGGCAACCGTTAAAGTGCTGCCTGAGGTGTGGTCGAAAGCGATAGGCTGGCTGGGATTGGACATGCCCGTATTATAAGCTTTGTGGTCGAACGTCGCGAGTTGGGAAGAGAAGCCGGCCGTAGGTGTCGAAGAGGTTGGCGTGGATTGCCTGCCGGACCATCTCGTCTTAACTCTTCGCGCCGAGCTGACGCTGTGCTTGCTGCGGCTGGGGCGTCTCGATGAGGCCGTGGAAGGGGCGCTGCCGCTGGTGGGGACCGAGTATCAAGCCTGGTTCTTGCACGCGCGGGCCTGGCAAGAGTGGGCCCGCGGCCGGGAGGACGAGGCGCGGGAGATCCTGCGCGCGGCCCATCGGGTGGTTGGCAAAGACCCCGATGGTCCGGTGGACTTTTTGCTGGTAGGCGGTCGACCGCTGCTGGCCCAAGAGTTTTCCCGCAACGCGGTGCCCGGACCGCTTGCGCCAAGGCTTATTCCAGAAACTAAGACGTTGAGCCCGGAAGCGATAAGGTCGCCCCAGGACGCTGCGCGAATCTTTGCCTTGCTGCGCCCGATGCTGCCGCTGTGCGCCACCGGATACCAGGCGTCCGAACGGACTCTGAGCCGGAGGGAGGAGGACCCCTGGCAGACTCTGGTATTGCGCAGTCTGCTTGACCTACCAACTCTTCGTGGGTTAGCGGAGCGGCTGTGCTTGCTGTCGGTCGACTACCCGTTCCGAGTTTCGGTGGCGGCGGGAGCGGCCTTCTACCTGATTCTCCAAGAGCGTTACTCGGAGGCGCTGAAGATCTGCCGGACTCTGCTTTTGCGACGGCCCGCCACGTCCGTGGTCCGAGCCCTGAGCCTGGTTTGCCTTTACCGGCTGGGCCGTCGGGGCGAGGTGGTATCCGAAGGCGAGCGCTTGCTGACCGACCCGAGAGGGGACAGGGACGGGCTAGGGCTGCTTTTCCTGGGGATCTTCGCCTCGGAGGAGGGCGCTTTCGAGGTGGCCCTGCGCTTTTTCCGTGAGTCGGCCGTGCGAGGGAACGAGTTCGCCCAGGGGCTGGAGCAGGCCGTGGGGGAGCTGTTTTTGGAGGGTGGAGGGTAGCGGGTTTGCTGGCAACATTGCAGGTGATCGCGTTGAAACTTCCGTCGCTCGGCCTAGTCGGCGTGTTGTGACGGGTTTGCTGGTAACGTTGCAGGCGATCGCGTTGAAACTTCCGTCGGGCGACCTGGTATTCCGGGCGTGGGACGCTGGGGGTCGCTAGCGCGATAGCCATCGCGCGAGGTTATCCTGGTGGGGTCGGAAACCGTGCTGGTATGAATGAACCAGATGGTGAGGAGCTTTCCCCTCAGGGGGTGGCTTATACCGAGCACGGCGGCAGGTTGAGAATGGATGATAGTCCGTTTCCCTGGATCGAAGAGCACGGGATTTCTGGCAAGGCGCCGTCCTTGAGTATCATGGACGAAAGGGACTTTGGCACTCTGACCCATGGCGGTGAGGTCGGCGTTCGGTGTAATACGCTCTGCCAGAAAACGCTGGACGCTTGCGGGCGGGAGGCCAAGGTCCGGTTAACGCCGTGGCAAGATGAGAGGGTGAGGCTGAGGACGACCGGTTTTGCGCACCTTAGCTCGGCAACGGACTTCCCGTTGGAATATCTGATCTACACCCACCTTTCCGTCGAGTCTGGACCCTAACCCGTCTCGGGCAGTCCGAAAAGTTCGAAAAGTCTGGCTTCGAGGTCTGACATCAGGTCGGGAGACTGAAGGCTGTCCGTGGAGACCCGCTCGGTAGGAAGGCCCAGCAGGCTTTGCCGCGTCATATCGTAGTCCGATGGCTGGTTCTGGCCATGGCCTTGCCCGTCGATCTCGATATTGACCCAGATTCGGGAACGAGGCGACCACAGGCACGCCAAGACATCGAGTCGGTAGATCCGGACGCGCGTGTCGAGGCTGGCTTGAGGGAAGAGCAGCGCTTCGAACCGGTCGAACTTGAGGTCGAGGCACGGCATTCGGAGCTCGGGAAGAAGTTCTTTGCGGTCCGAGTCGACGATGGCGAACTTTAGAAAGCCGGCTCGGTGCGGCGAGTGGCGTCCCGGCGTGGCGCCGTGGGCTAGAAGCGCCATCCAGAACATCGCTTCGTGGCCCGATTCCAGGCGGGCTTCTTCTAGGAACTTGAAGCAGAGCCGGCTGTCGCGACGCGCTTTGACCTTGCTGACGCACTTTTCCGCCACCGAGCCAAAGCTCGCTCGAGCGGCGTAAAGTCTCGCCGTGAACGGGCGTTCGGCGTCAGGGCGCAGGGGAGGATCGGGAAACCAGCGTCGCCGCACCGCGGGCAGTTCGAGGCGAGAGCGCGCGGGGTACGGACCGAGTTCGAGGTGATTTTGGAGAAGCGACCAGTCGGTGGGAGTGGGGTAGATACTCTCGCTCTCGATCCGAGAGAGGCGGGAGGGCGATATGCCAGTTCGACGCGCCAGAACGGCGGGTTTCCACTGCTTGAGGAGTCGCGCAGCTTTGATCTGCGCTCCGGCGTGACGATTGTTCATGCCTCGATCATGACAGGAAAGAGTTTCCGACTTCTAACCAGCAGGTTGCCGAGCTGTATCCATTCTGTTGCAGATTTATGAACTCGCCTGGTTGTGGCGGGAATGGGTGCAATGTTGCGGGTTATTGCGTTGAAACTTTTCGGATGGCCAGGCTGGGCGGGGTGTTGTGG
>JAEXNA010000075.1 GCA_023447635.1 Vulcanimicrobiota bacterium
GCGCTGCCGGCAGCGCCGACGGCGTGGGCGGTGTGGTGCGAGACCACGGCGTGCCACGCTTCCAGAGCCGAACCGGACCAGAGGAAGCTCAGTCCGATCACGCCCAGCAGCAGCGGTGTCATACGGCGATGGAAGCGGTAGCCGGACAGCAGCGCATAGATCGCGGTGGGCGTGGCCAGCAGCAGAATGCCGAAATGCAAGATCTCGCCGCCCGGAATGGCGTGGAAATCCATCGAGGGCAGCACGACCAGCAGGGCGGGCAGCAGGAAGCAGTGAGCCAGGCAAAGCTGGGAGAGAAAGACGCCCAGACCATCGGCAAAACCTTTGGGGCGTGTGGTGGCGGCTGGAGCGTTCATCGATAGTATTGATAAATCATTATCAGGAGTTTGTCAATCGAAAACCGGCCGGCCGAGCAGCCTATTTTGCCTTCGAGCCGACTGCCTGGTGGCTTTTGCGACCGCTTTATTCAATACCCAGGTCGGACACTTTGTAAGCGTCGTTGGTTCGCGTCACCAGGTTGCCGTCGGATTTGGCCAGGCGGTCCAGAGCCGCCTTCGCTTCGGGGCTGTTGAAGCTGCGGAAGTAGCGAATCGCCGCCACTTTGACCCAGGTCTCCCTGCTGTTCTGGGCCATCTTCTCGACCGTGGCGGCCGCTCCGTAGTCTCGCCAGACGGCCAGGGGAGCCACCGCGAACGGTCCCCGCTTGGGGTGGACGACTTCGCGAAGAAAGACCGCTTTGATGGCGTTTTTCATGGCCGGGGAAGAACTGCGATGGGCCACCAGCGCCAACGCCCGGGTAATCTCGAGGGTTTGCGCGGGGGCCACGTTGGGCGCCAGGAAGCGCTTTTCGACCTGGGCCACGGCGGGCACCCCGGCGGTCTGCAGGTAGGCTACCACGTAGGGCCCGACCATAGGAGAGCTCAGCGGGAGTTTGGGGTTGAACAGCGCCGCCTTCAGCCAGCCTGCGTCGCTCGGACTCAAGCCCGGGGTGGCCATCAGCAGATACAGCGCACGGCGCTCGGCGGGGACGTTGGGGCTTTTCACCCAGCTCAGCAAACGGGCGTGGCCAACCGTTTTGGCCCGTTTCTGGACCTCGCTGAGAGGCGCGCCGGCCAGCAGGCTGTAGGCCGCGACGGTGACTTCGCTGGAGCCCTTTTCTAGGTGAGCCGCGCCAAAGTCCCACTTCTGCGGGGCGCTGGCTTTAGCCATCGGCAGCGCTTTTTTGACGAAGCCGAGGTCGTCGGGGGTCAGGTGTCGGGGTGCGTCCGACCAGTAGGGTAGGTTGGGCGGTCCGGCTGTGGTCAGCAGAAGTTTGCTACCGGCGCTCGCCTTGCCGCGAGCTTCGCCCGCCAGGACGACTTTGCCGACGGCGGCCTGCCCTTTCCAGACCTCGACGATCTTGAACTTCTGGGCGTCGACTTTCGAGACCAGCACCACCGCCTGAGCTTCCTGCAGTTCGGAAAACAGATCAGCTTCGGCCGGAGCGCAGAAGGGGCAGGCCTGGACGGCGGCACTCAGCAGCAGAAGGAAGAGTCCGGTCAGGCGCTTCATCGCATCGCCTCCATGTCTTCGGCCTGCATGCGGTAGAGCGAGATGATCTGGCCTTCTTCGCGGTCCGGACTGGCGTAGAACTTGCCGTAGAGGGTGACCGGCACCTCCATCACGGCGTCCACCGGCGGGTCGGCGTTGACGAACACCCATTCGTTGAGTTTGGGCTCTTCGCCGAAGCAGCAGAGCAACTGGTTGCGCACCAGGATCAGGCTCGAGACCTTGTCGCCCTGAAACTCGATCGGGACCAGGAAGCCCGACAGGGCCACGTTGGTATCGTCGAGAGCGCTGACTTCCTGCGGCAGGGTGGATTCGGGGGTCAACTTTCCGTTCATGTCAGCCTGATAGACGAAGTCCGAAAGCTGGCTGAAGGTGACGGACGAAAAGCCGTCCCTGACGGCGGGGGCGGGCGCTTCCACCGCCAGGGCGGCGCGTTCGGCCGGGTCGGTCGGTGCGACCTTCAGGGCTCTGGGGTTGGAGGGGTCTCCGCTGGGGTTCGAGAGCGGGGTCGGGGAGGCGGCCGGGGCGTCGATCGCCGGTCCGCGCAGCGGGGTCGAGGCGGCCTGGGGCGGTGACGGCTGGCTTTGGCAGCCCGCGAAGGCGGCCAGCAGCAGAGCGCCGCCAAGGGCGAGACGATGGGAGATGCGCATATGGTAAGGGGTTATCAAGTTGAGGGGGATTCACCTTCTCGGGCAGGCGGGTTGCCCGCGAGGAAGGGGGTTTGGGGGTCGAGTCCCGAAAACGTAAGGAGTGAGAAAGACTAAGCAGAGAGATGCGATCCGCGCCGTATTCGACGATCAGGGGCGTCCCTTGTCGCCGGAAGAGGTACGCGACCTGGCCGCCAAGGACATTCCCGGGATCGGCATCGCCACGGTCTATCGCAACCTGAAAAGCCTGCTGGAAGCGGGCTACCTGCGCACGGTCGAAATCCCCGGTTCGGCCCCTCGCTACGAGCCCGCCGACCTGGGCCATCACCACCACTTCCAGTGCAACGACTGCGCCAAGGTGTTCGACATCCACACCTGCCCCGGCGACCTTACCGGCATGACCCCGCCAGGCTTCGAGGTCACCTCGCACGCCATTACGCTCTACGGCCAATGTCCGGAGTGCAACGACTAGCCCATCAGGGAGCGAAGAGCGGAGATTCCGTTCGCGACCAGGCACAAGGCGGTCACGCAGGCCAGGGCGGCGAGTCCCGTCCGCTTGACCAGAAAGCTCCAACCGGCGTCAGAGTTGCGGCGAAGCAGCACTAACGTTCCGACCGATTCGCCCAGGGCCGCCCACCAGATCCATCCGCTCAAGAGAAACGAGAGCATCCAGAGCACCACCTGAGCGACGGGGGGCGCGGTGTTGAACGCGCAGAGGTAGTAGAACACGCACCCACTGGCCACCGGCACCGAGGGCAGCGCGACCAGCGCTTTGCCAAAGAAGGTGATGTTGTAGTAGAGCGCTACCGAGACCGAGGCGGTCAGCAGCAGCACGCTGTCTCGCAGGGCCTGTAGCCCGAGTCGGGGGCGCAAGCGGTTTCTTACGGCGTGGGGGCTTCGGTGGCGACGCTGCAGTTGCCCAGCGGTAGGCGCTTACCGTCGCTGTCGATCACGGCGAACAGTTCCGCTTGCTCGGGCTGCGAGCCGCGCAAGCGTAGCAGGCCGGTCACCGTGACCTCGCTCTGAGGCGGCAGCGCGTTCAGCAGGCGACTGGTCTCCGACCCCAACGAGACGCGCACCCGGTTGCCCGCGACGGCCTGGCTGGAAAAATTGCGCAGACGCACGGTCAAAAGCTGGATCCCCTCCACGTCGGTGGGGGTGCGCCAGGCGGCGAGCAAGCGCACCGGACGTTCAGCGAAGTCCTTCGCTTCGGCCTTCCACCCCTCGTCGTAGGCCAGTTTGGCCTGCTTGGGGTAGTTTTCTTCGAAGCTCGACACCTCGTTGGCGTCGAAGGCGGCCCGATACGGCGGCTCGTACATCTCCTGGAACGCCGTCTCTTCGATGGTCTTATAGTGCTTCTCTTCGAACTGCGGATAGAGAGTGGCGTACGTGGTGGAGTAGGCGGACTCGAAAGCCGGCGGGTAGGTCTCGTCATGGCCTTTGACCTCGGCCTGCCGGAACGCCTTTTCGTGGGCCGCCGTGAACGCGCCGTCGTAGGCCTGGTCGACCAGTTCCTGAAGGTTGGCGACCTGGGCCTGGCCCAGCCCGATGGCAAACGACTGGTCGTAGCCGTAGCGGTACTCCCGGTCGTACTCGTCGTTGTAGCCGTCGCGCATGCCGTCAGAGTAGCCTTCGCGGTAGCCGCGCTGGTACTCTTCGTTGTCGGATCCGTAGCGAAGGTAGCGCCAGTCCGGGGAAGGGCAGTGGCGCCCCCCGAACAGCGTCTCGAGCGAGCCGAATCCGGCCACCGGCCAGGCGTTGGGCTCGACCGCCAGCGGCGCCTGCCGGACGTTGGCCCGCCCCTTGGGTTCGCTGGCGAACTGCTTGTCGCGGTAGTCGCCGCGAGCGCGCGCGAAATCTTTCTCGTTGGCCTCGCGACGAGCCCGTTCCAGCCCCGCCGCGCGCCCCTCCCGCTGGCCGTCGGCCTGCGGGTTGGCGCGGGCCGCCCGGGACGTTCCGTCCCGCTCGGCCCGCTCCAACACCGCGGCTCGAGCGGCCGAATCCGCCGCCTCGCGGGCTTTTTTCTCGCCCTGCTCCAGACCGCTCTCGCGCCCCTTCTCCAGCCCCTGCTCTCGCCCCTCACGGGCGCCGATGGTGGCGCCCTCGGTCTGGCCCAGAGCGGTGGCCTGGTTCTGAGCGGCCAGGATCAGCTGCTGCTGCCCCTGCAACAGCCCTGCGGCGTAACCGTCGTAGTCGCCGTCGTGGCGCGCCTCGTGGCCCACCCGGTCGCGCCCCTCGCGGCGGCCGGCCTGGCGGCCCTGCTCTTGCCCGTGATGATGGGGCGACATCTCCTTGGCCTGCGGGGCCAACCCCAGCATCAGCATGGCGATCACGGCTCGTTTCACGGTTGGCCCTCGTTTCGCTCGAGTTCGACAGCGCGCTCCAAGGACTTCTCCGCCTTGTCCGTCTGCCCCAGGCGAGCCTGGATGCGGCCCAGCGCTAGAGCCAGGCCGGCGTCGTTAGGGGCTCGGCGCGCGGCCTGCTGAGCCAGCGGCAAGGCGTCCTCCAACAGTCCCAGCCCCTCCAGGTAGGCAAGCTGGGCGGTCAGCAGCAGCGTCTTGTTCTGCCGGTTCTCCTGGGCCAGCGTTTCGAGCGCATCGCGCACCTCGTGGCGCTCGTCGCGAGACAGCAGGTAGAACTGTCGAGTCTGTTGAGCGCCCGCCGCATCGCGCACCGTCAGGGTGTAGGAGTAGCCGCCCTCGATCCCCTTGAGAGCCAGGCTGTTGTCTCGGGTATCCTCGACTTCCAGCACGATGACCCCCTCATCCCGAGTCAGCGTGGTGCGGTAAGGCGCCTTCCCGCCCTTCCAGCGCAGCTTCAGCCCCGGGGTCAGTTTGCGAACCGCCGGTGGGAACGCGGCGATGGCCAACTTCGGCTCCGTGCGCATGATCGGCATGCGGGTGTTGCGCACGATGCCGGGAGCTGCCGCTACCTCCAACCCCTCCAGGACCTGGATGGCGTCCTGGTCCAGCATGGCGTGGCGTGCCCCGCCCATCCGGCGCAGGTTCTCCGAAGTCGGAACCCGGGTCGAACTGCTCTCGGCGGCGACCACCGCTAGCTTCCCCTCCCCTTGAACCGCCTGGCTGGAGGCTTCTCCCACCGTCAGGCTCAAGGGCCCCGTCAGCACCTCGCGGCGAGCCGAACCGAGGTAGGTAAGGCGAAGCACTCCACCTTTCCCGACCGTGACCTTCAGGTCACGAGGCAAGGTCTGCAGGGTACGCAGCGGTTTGGCCCGCCCGTCGATCACGGCGCTGACCTCGCCTTTGACCTCTAACACCATGGCTGCCCTGGGTTCGGCCGCCCAGGCCGTCAACATCAGCAGCGCCAGGGTGGCGACTATTGCTCGGAAACGTCCCATCGTACTCCGAAGACCTCCAACTGACTTGTCTTACCTTTGAAACTTTTCACGCCTTTGGAGACGTAACGCACTCCCGGCAGAAGCGGTTCCGCTTCACGGCGGGTCTCTTCGCTGATCAGGACGGCTTCCCCCACCTCTTTGGTCAGCGACTCGATGCGGGCGGTCGTGTTCACGCTGTCGCCCACGGCGGCATACTCGCTGCGCCTCAGGCCCCCGACGTTCCCCACCACGGCCTCGCCGGTGTGGATCCCGATCTTCACGTCGTAGAAACCGGTCCCCTCACCTCGGGTGCGCTGCAGTTCGGCCAACCGCTCCATCATGTCGCGGGCGGTGCGCACGGCCCGCGCGGCGTGGTCGTCGACCGCCTCGGGGGCGCCGTAGAGCACCATGATTTCGTCGCCCACGAACTGCTTCACGGTGCCGCCGTGACGGAAGATGATCTCCAACATCTCTTCGAAGAACTCGTTGAGCATGCCGATCACCTCTTCGGGGGCGCGGCTTTCGCACTGCGGGGTGAAGTTGTTGATGTCCGAAAACAGGATGGTGATGCGGCGCCGGCGCCCTCCGAGCTGTACATTTTCGGGCTTGGCCAGAAGCTCTTCCATGACCTGAGGCGAGACGAACCGCCCCAGCAAACCTCGCACGTAGCGACGCGAACGGTCTAGCGCCAGGTAGCGGTTGACGTAGGTCTGCACCCCCACGAAGGTCGCCAGCCCCATCGGTCCCGCGATCGGCAGCAGTTGGCCGAGGCCAAGAAAGACGACGAAGGCGAGACTCAGATAGAGCGCGGCGCAGACCGGGAAGCCGGCCAGCACCACGCGCACGGGGGCGCGGCGGGAGAGGGCGTAGGCAGAAAAGACGCAGCTCAGGCAGAGCACCAGGTGAAGCCAGGGGGGCGAGGGGCGCAGGTAGCGTTCGGTCAGAATAGTGTTCAGAGCCGCCGCGTGAATCTCCATGCCCAGGGTGGCTCCAAACGGCGTCACGTGCAGGTCGTTGGCGTCTTCGACCGGGCCGATGATACAGATTTTGTCTTTCACGTCGGGGGCGGGGCCCACCAGCAGCCGGGCCATGGAAAAGGAGGGGAAAGTCAGGTCGGAGGGGCCGGGATAGTTGATCCGCATACGGTCGTCGCCGTCGGTGACCACTCCCACCACCCGGGTTCCGTCGCCCGTGATCTCGCGTCCGGCTCCAAGCTCGGCCAGACGTCCGGCCAGGTTACGGTTCAGGTGCGGCGGCTTGTCGCGAAAGATCAGGCCGAGCGAACGGACCTTGCCGTCCGAGTCGGTCAGCATGTTGTTGTAGGCGACGTTGTCCGCGTCGTCGGCCGCGAAGTGCAGCTCTTTGATCGAGGTCAGGTCGGCCCCCTCAGGACGGTAGGCGTCAACGATGACCACGGGGCCGGTCAGGGTCAGCTCGGCCAGTTGGGCGATTTCGGCCCACATCGGGTCGGCCTCTTCCGGTGGAAGCTTGGTCAGGACGGGGGCATAGACGATGTCTAATGCGACCGCTCTGGCCCCGCCGTCGAGCAGGGTCGAGATGGCCCGGGCGTAGTCGTCGCACCAGCGGCTAACGGGCTGGCCGATCTCGGTGCTGACGGCGGCGTCGAGGTTGATCAGCAGGATGCGAGGGTCAACCGGAGGGTCCTGGCCCAGGGCGTGGCGAGCCCAGAAGAACTGGTCCACCACGCCCCGGTCCAGACGTTCGAAGACGCCGCGAGCCGAGGCCAGCCCGACCAGAAGGCCGAGCACGGACACCAGCAAAAGGCGGCGTCGTCGCGGAGTCAACGTCTCACTTCAGGTCGACGCGCAGCTGCGGCTCGACGCGGCTGTCCGAACCGGTGGCTAGTCCGAACCAGCCGGCTTCGAAAATGCGCTTCATGTCGGGGCCGACGAAGGTGAGGTCGTCCTTTTTGAGCTCGAACCTCACTTTCTGGGAGGCGCCAGGCTTGAGCTGGACTCGCTTGAACCCTTTGAGCTCCTTGATCGGAGGCGTCAGCGTGCGCTCTTCGTCGCTGACGTACAGCTGCACGACTTCGTCTCCAACCGCCTTCCCGGTGTTGCTGACGGTGGTCTCCAGCACCACGGGCCAGACGCCCTTGGCGCTGACCTGTCTGACCGGGTCGACCTTGAAGGTCGAGTAGGAAAGGCCGTAGCCGAACGGATAGAGCGGGGCCAGCGGGGCGTCATGGTAGGCCAGTTTGTACTTGTCCACGCCCTTGATGGGAGGGCGACCGCTGGTCTTGTGGTTATAATAGGTGGGAACCTGACCCACGTTCACGGGCCAGCCCATCGGCAGTTTGCCGCCGGGGATGGCGGCGCCGCTGAGCAGGTCGAACAGGGCGTTACCGGCCTCGGAGCCGGGGTGCCAGATGGTGAGGATGGTCGAAGACGCCTCTTTGAGTTCGGGGATGGTCAGAGGGCGGCCGTTCATCAGTACGGTGACGGTGGGAGTTTTGGAGGCCAGCACGGCCTGAGCCAGCGGCCACTGCGAGCCGGGCAGCCCGATGTTGGTGCGGTTGCGCGATTCGCCGGTCACGTCGTAGGGCTCGCCCAGGACCATTATCACCAGGTCGGCGTCTTTAGCGGCTTTGGCCGCTTCGGCGATCTGGCTTTCGTCTTTGTCCCAGGAGGGGCAGCCCTGGCTGAAGGTGACGGTGGCGCCCTGCGCTTCGAAGCCGGCCTTGAGCCCGTCGATGATGGAGACGGTCTCTTCGGGCACGCCCATCAGGTTCCATTCGCCCAGGGCGCTGCGAACGTCCGAGGCCAGCGGTCCGATGATGGCGACGGTCTTGCCTTTTTGTGAGGGCAGCGGCAGCAGGCTGTCGCGGTTTTCCAGCAGCACGGCGCCCTTGGCGGCGGCGGCGCGGGCAGCGGCGCGGAATTCGGGCTTCAGGACGGTAGCTTTTTCACGTGCCACGTCCAGATGGCGGTACGGGTCCTCGAACAGGCCGAGCGCTTTTTTCAGCGCCAGCACGCGGCGGACGGCGGTGTCCACGGCTTTTTCGTTCTCCGGGGTCTGAGGGATGGTGCGATAGATGTCGCTCATCATGTCGATGTCGACGCCGACTTCCAGAGCGCGCCGT
The DNA here is from genome assembly GCA_023447635.1 of Vulcanimicrobiota bacterium. Taxonomy (GTDB): domain Bacteria; phylum Vulcanimicrobiota; class Xenobia; order Xenobiales; family JADMJV01; genus JAEXNA01. Next base: position 8,636 of record JAEXNA010000075.1, read on the forward strand.
CCGACTTCGTTGCGGTCTTTGGAGAGACGGTGGTTGACCAACTCTTCGATGGCGCCGTAGTCAGAGACGACCACGCCGGGAAAGCCCCACTCCTGACGCAGCACCTGGTCGAGCAGGAACGGGTTGGCGTGGGACGGGTAGCCGGCCATCTCCTGGAAGGACGGCATGACGGTCATCACGCCGGCTTTCATAGCGGCTTCGAAAGGCGGGAAGTAGACGTCGCGCAGGGTGCGCTCGGACAGCTCCGAGGTGTCGTAGTCGCGTCCACCTTCGGCGGCGCCGTAGGCTCCCAGATGCTTGACGGTGGCGGCCAGGGTGTCGTTGGCTTTCAGGTCGGAGCCCTGGAAGCCGCGCACGCGGGCCGTGGCCAGCACGGAGCCCAGGTAGGGGTCTTCACCGGCGCCTTCGATGACGCGGCCCCAGCGGGGGTCGCGGGCGATGTCGACCATGGGGGCGAAGGTCCAGTTGATTCCGGCGGCGGCGGCTTCGGTGGCCGAAATGCGAGCGGCCTGTTCGGCCAGCGCCACGTCGAAGGCGGCCGCTTCAGCCAGCGGAATGGGGAAGATGGTGCGGTAGCCGTGGATGACGTCGAAAGCGAACACCAGCGGGATTCCGAGGCGGGTGTCGAGGGCCTCTTTCTGCAGCTCGCGGCAGCGCTCGACGCCCGAGATGGAGAGCACGGAGCCGACTTCACCAGAGCGGATCCGTTCGCGCAGTTCGGGGAGAAGGGGCTGCGGTCCGGTCAAGGCGCCGGCGTACTGGGTCAGCTGCCCGCACTTCTCCTTCCAGGTCATCTTGGCCAGCAGCTCTTCGAGCTGGGGGTCTTCGGCGAACATCTGCCGGGCGTTGGGCAGGGCGGATTCAGAGGCCCAGGGGGTCTGAGCCAGGGCGGGCAGACCAGCGGACAGGGAGAGGGCGATCATAGTGGCAACGGCTAACGAGGGGATTCTCATTCGCGATGATTTCTAGCCGCCCGCAAATCCCCTGTGGAGCCCCATTCAAGATCCCCGGATTTTGGTCGGAGGTAAGAGGGGCGGGTTGCGCTTTGGAAGAGAGCAAGCGCTGAGTTGTAGCTCGATAGATTGCAGCGTTGCAGGCATTCGTGCTGAGACCTTGGGGCGGTGTGAGCTCTTCGTCTCGAACGACCGCCCCTTCCCAGCCGCTCAGCCGCCGGCATAGTAGTGACGAACTTGCTCCAGCGCTTCTTCGTCCAGAATGCTCATACTAAAGGGCTGAAGGCCGAATCTCTCGACTTCGCCTGGCTGGAGTTCAGAAGGGATGAAGCCCTCAGCCCCAACGATTCCGTAGAGTGGCTCGAGGACTCTGGCAATTTCTCTGGAGAGCGCGAAGAAACAGCGCAACCTCGGCTCCAAGACAGCCTCCCTCTCGTAGATATAGACCGACTCCAGGCTCAGCATGAAGCCAGTGCCCTCGAAGTCAAAGTTAAGGCTTAGCCGGACCGGGCCGCCATTCCAGTCAACCCACATTTCCATGAAGAGGTCCAGCGCTCCCTCGGCAAGGCAACGGTCGAAGGCAACCTCTGGCGCCTCCCCCAGATCACGATACTCAAAGTCGTCAAGGCGCATCGTGCACTTGGGCCGGGTCAGGCCCTGTGAGCGCAGCACCTCCACGACGTCGTCGAAGCGGTCTCGGGTCAGGGAGGTTAGAGAAACGACCAACTCCAGGCTAGCTCTGTCCATGGCGATGCCACTTCGGCCAACTGACGTGCAATTCCGTTGGCCTGATTATCCTAATGGCGGGTTGCGCGTTGGAAGCGAGCAAGGTTGGCCGGTTCGTAGCGGGCTAGGGTGGTTTGCAAGAGACGGGGTCGGTAGGAGAGGGGGGAGGAGCCTCTTGAGGGCCGTCGCGAAGGGCCGGACGTGAACATTTCGGGTTGGAGGTTCTTGGTATGAGCGATGTTAGCTTGATCGTGGGGGCAGGTCCGGTGGGGCTGATGCTGGCGAGTCTTTTCACCAAATACGGGGTGCCGTTCCGGTTGATCGACGAGAACCCCGCGCCGGTAATCCAGACCAAAGCCGCCGGGCTCTGGTCGCGGACCCTCGAAGCGTTCCATCACCTGGGCATCGATCAGGCGATCCTCGACGTCTCGCATCGCTCTTATCAGGCCCACACTTACTCGGGGGGCGAAGAGCGGGTGCGCATGAACCTGTCGAAGATCCCCAGTTTCTACAACTTCGTCACTCTGCTACCCCAGCACCGAACCGAGCACGTGTTGACCGAAGAGCTGCGCAAGCACGGCGTCGAAGCCGAGCGCGGTCTGCGTCTTCTGCACCTCGACGGCGGCACCGCCACCATCGAAGAGGTGGCCAGCGGAACGACCCAACGAGAGACCTATCGCTACATCTTCGGTACCGACGGAGCGCATAGCCGCGTGCGCAAAGAGATCGGGGCGACCTTCCAGGGCGACAAACTGCCCGGCTGCTGGCTGGTGGCGGACATGATCGCCCGCGGGGACGAACTGCCTGAGGATGAAGTCTCCATGTTCATGGGCCCGCACGGGCCGTTCGCCCTGTTTGCCCTCGGAGAGTCGCGCTACCGCGTGGTGGCCTCGTCGCCCGAGCCGCTCGAGGAGATCACGCTCGAGTTCTTCCAGAAGTCGGCCGAAGACAGCGTTCCTTTCCCGATCCAGCTTTCCGACCCTCAGCACATGCAGGCGTTCTCTATCAACGAGCGGCAGGCGGACAAGTACAGCAACGGGACTGCCTTCCTACTGGGCGACGCCGCCCATATCCACTCTCCGGCCGGCGGACAGGGCGTGAACACCGGCATGCAAGACGCTTTCAACCTGGCCTGGAAGGTCGCCCAGGTCGTGCGATGGGGCAGTAGCCCCGCCTTGCTCGAGACTTACCACCAGGAGCGCCATCCGGTGGCCCGCAGGGTGCTGGAGACGACGGGCCTGGCCATGCGGGCGGTCACCATCACCAACCCGATCGGGCAGAAGCTTCGCTCGGCCGCCATGGGGCTGTTTGGGAACCTCGAACCGGTGCAGAGTCGGATTCGGGCGGGGATGGCTCAGCTCGACGTTCACTACGGCGAAAGCGCCCTGAATCTGGCCGAAGGGACGAATAAGCTCGACCCCGGCGACCGGGTGCCCGAGGTGTTCTGGCGCGACGCTCAAAGCCGCTCCCACCGCCTGCACGATCTGTTCTGCGGGTTGCACTGGACCTTGTTGACCCGAGGCGAATCGCCCCTGCTGCCTTCCGTCGATCCGGCTCGGCTGCAGCGTATCGCCATCACGCGACTGGGCGTCTCGAGCGCCGTCCGCTATAGCGACCCTGCCTCGGACCTGGTCGACGCTCTCGGTCTCGAGCCCGGGTCGCACCTGCTGGTCCGTCCCGACGGCTATCTGGCGGGCGTGTTCGAGGCCGGCGCCGAGGATCTGCTTCTGGCCTATTGGCAGCGTCATTGCGCGAACAGAGCGGCCTTGCCTACCTGAGCCTTTGACCTCTCCACCCCAGCACTCGACGTTACGAAGGATGACCGTCTCTATGAAACCCTCCCGTACTGCCTCCCGCCTGCTCGGCGCAGCTTTGCTCTCCCTGACCCTGACGGCAGCCCCCGCCGTGGCCCAGGAAGAAGCGCCGAGTTGGAAGTTCGCCCCCGAATACACGGCGGACCAGTTGATGCGATCACCGGTCGCGGCGGCTCGCTTTGCTCAACAGTTGGCCGACGGAGAGGCGGCGTTTTTCGCCGCCGCCCGCGATCCCGAGTCGGGGCTGACGTTCGACGGCTGGGATCTGGATCCGACGACCCGCCAGCCGGTCAAGGCTCGCCGCTTTTCGGCCGCTTCCAAAGAGTGTCTGGACCTGGCGCTACTGATCAAGGCGCTCTACGGTGACCCGCTGATTTCTCGCGTGGTCTCTCCGGTCGATCCGGATAAGGCGCCCGAGGTCGCGGTCGAGATTCTGAGCAAGAAGATCGCCTCTTACGAGCGCTATCGGGCCAAATACCCCGGCTTCAACGGCTACATGGCCTGGTTCACATCGGGCCTCGACGCGGCGCCCATGCAGGGTTGGGACACCGCGTTCCCCACCCTCGATCTGGGCGAGATGATCTGGGCTTTGCTGCTGACCGAGCGGGCGCTAGAACAGACCGGACACGAGGCGCTGGGCCAGCGTTACGCCGACTTCAACGGCCACCTCCAGGAACGGGCTCGGGAGGCGATGTTCAACGAGGCCAGGGGTGGAGTCCGGGGCCGGGTCGAGGTCTCCGATCCGCTCTCAGCCAGGGCCACCTTCAGCAGCGACGCCTTGACCACGGGCGAGCACGGGGTGCATGAGGGGCAGATGATCGTGCTCTACATGTGCTTGTACGGCGACCTGACCCCGGCCGAGATCGACGGGGTCTGGAAGAACATCACGATGAAGCGGGTCGAACACCCGGACGGCACCACCTGGCAGGGGTTCTGGGGGTCGCCTCACGAGGAGTGGGCCTATCTGTTCCTGCCTTATCGCGACCTTCCGGAGTACCGCCAACTGTTCCGCATTCGGGAGAAGATCCGAGCGGCCAACGCCGCCCGTCGCGGCTACCCCGGGTTCGGCGCTTCGGCCCACCATCCGCTGGGCAAGGGCTACATGTCGGCGTCGGGCATCGAAGGCATCGGAAGCCAACCGCTCGAGCATCAGGACACCTACACGCCCTACGGCGCGTTCCCCCTCCTGCTCGAGTTTTCCGACCAGGAGAAGGGCAACGTCGGCCTGGTCTGGCTGCATAACATGCTGATGGGGCCGGGAATGCAGGGGCCGTTTGGAGCCGGAGAGTCGGGAGACAACGCCGGTACCGGAAGCGCTTCCATCAAGACCATCGACGCCACCTTCACCACGCTGCTGGCGATGTCCGGTGGGTTGGAGAAGGAGATGGCCGAGATGATGAAGGCCGACGGCACCTATGAGCCGTTTTTGAAGATCATGCGGGCCGAGTACGAAGAGACGTTCTCGGACGCGCCTTTGCGCGAACCGCTGCACGAGTTCGCTCAACCCAACGGTCCGGCCGGGACCACCGGCAAAAGCGGCTCGTAGCCGGCCTCGCTAAACGAAAGAAAGAGGGCGCCCCGATTGGGAGCGCCCTCTTTCTTGCAGCGTCGGAGAGGAGTGGAAGAGGGCGCTCTAGGCGACCCGGTCTTCGTCCATCTCGGCGTGCAGACGTCCGCCTTCACCCTCTTCCGGAGGCACGCAGGCGGATTCGCCCTGGCCCTCATAGCCGTTGATGGCGTCGATCATCTGACGCAGGCGACCGTAACGTCCATAGATGAAGCGGAAGGAGAGCGAGGGCAGGGTGCCCAGGCGGCTGTCAAAGTCTTCCCCGGTGGGCGACTCGGAGCGAACGATCTTCCCTTCGGCCACGATGTCAGCGAACTTCGAATTCAGGTCGTCGAGTTCAGCGTCGGTGATCGAACTGCTCAAGCGGATCACCAGATCGCCGTCGTGGAAACGCGCCGAGTGGTAGCGCTTGTAGAAGAGGACGATCTCGTCGCAGGCTTCTTCGATATCATGGGTGATCTTGTACAGGCTCAGGTCGGCCTCGGAGATCATCCCCTGCTCTAACAGGGTCTCCCGGATGTAGTGGTCCCAGTTCTTCCAGAACGGGTTGCCCTCGGGCGCCAGACAGACCAGCGGCAGAAGCTGGCACTTGCCGGTCTGGATCAGGGTCAGCGCTTCGAACCCTTCATCGTGGGTGCCGTAGCCGCCGGGGCACAGCACCACAGCGTGAGCGTCCTTCAGGAACGCCAGTTTCCGGGTGAAGAAGTATTTGAAGTTGATGTCCTTGATGTCGCCGGCGATGTAGGGGTTCGAGCCGAACTCGTGCGGCAGCTTGATGCCCAGCCCGAAGCTGTTTTCCCGTCCCGCGCCCTGATTACCGGCGGCCATGACTCCGGGGCCGGCGCCGGTGATCACCATGAAGTCGCGCTGCGAGATCTCGTGGGCGAAGTCGTGGGCCTGACGGTAGATGTCGGTTTCTTCACCAGAGCGGGCCGAGCCGAAAATGCTCACCTTGCGGCGACGGCTGAACAGTTCCAGCACATCGAAAGAGTGCTCCATCTCCTCTAAGGCCGCAGCGGCGATTTTCAGGTCGGCGCGGCGGGGGTCGCCGGACATGCGGATGACCGAGGCCAGCAGGCGGGTCACAAGGTCCTCGTGAGGGACGGTGCCCAGCCTCGTCATCATGTCTTTGGCCAGGTTCTCGTAGTATCTCTGTTTTTCAGGGGCGTGCATATGAGGGGCCCTTCGCCATGTTGAAGGAATTTCCGTTTTTGCCAAAGGAAGGGGATAGGATGGGGCTATGATGTTCTTGTGATGCTGCCACCGTAAGGTACGGATGGGGGGCATCGCTTCTGAGTTCGACTGCTTCGGCGCCTTCTTCCGGCGTTTGGATGGGATGACTCTCCGAAGGACTTCTCGACCGTGCCGACTGTGGCGCGGCCGGGAAGTCTTTTTGTTGGAACCACGGCTCAGCGGTCGCTCTCCTCCCAGGTTTTCCCAAATTCGTCCAACTCGTCCTCGGGTTTTAACATCCTGTTCACATTTGCCGGGCTCAGGCAACTCTGGGTTCCACCTTCGTCAGAGAAGATAGCCTCAAGAGATTCGACGACAGGAGTACGGGGAAATGTTCGTAGGTACACAGCAGCAAGGAATGATGCCTCTCGGCGGCGGTTTTGGTCAGGGCTTCGGCGCTCAGGGCCAGAGCGGTTTCGGACAGAACGGTTTCGCTGCGGGCGGTGTGCCCGGCTTCGGCACCAACGGTGCCAACGGCAACTTCGGATTCTCTAACGACCCCACCGGCACCAACGCCAACATGATGGCGCTCGGCCAGCAGACGCAGCAGATGGGCCAGATGATGAACCAGATGATGGAAGTCATGGGGATGTTCATCCAGACGCTGATGATGAAGCAGATGCAGAGCATGATGAGCTCGATGGCCAACTTCGGCGGCGGCGCCAGCGGCGGCGGGAGCCCCGGTATCAACGGCTTCCTCGGCGGCAGCAGCGGCGGCGGTACCTCTTCGGTGGGCGGCAGCGCTCCCGCGGTCGACCCCGGACAGCTGGGCGAAGGCACCGCGATGGGCAAGGCGCTGGCCAAGTACGCCGGCGAGAACGCCAACGGCCCCGGCGGCTACTGCTACAAATGGGTGGCTCAGGCGCTGGCCAAGCAGGGTGTCAAAGTCTCCGGCGCCAGCGCTTACATGGCCGCCGACCAGCTGGCCAAGAACGACAAGTTCCGCGAAGTCTCGGTCCAGCCCAAGGACCTGCCCAAGCTTCCCGCCGGCGCTGTGGTCGTCTGGAACAAGGGCGCCGGTCACCCCCACGGTCACATCTCCATCTCGCTGGGCAACGGCAAGGAAGCCAGCGACAAGCTGCGCACTCAGATCACCAACTACGGCACCAGCGTTCGCGTCTTCTTGCCCAAGTAAGCCACAGACCCATAGCTCACAAAGCCTCCGGAGGACCTCTCCCCGGAGGCTTTGTCGTTTCCGGAGGCAGGTGGAGGAGGGGAGGCAGGTGGAGGGTCTCGAGGGGAGTCTCATGTTGTAACATCCTGTTTACATTTGCCAGCCTCAGGCAACTCTGGGTTCCACCTCCGTGGGAGAAGATAGCCTCAAGAGATTCGACCAAGGAGAACCGAGATGTTCGTAGGTGCCCAGCAGCAGAATATGATGATGCCCACCCAGGGAGGCTTTGCTGGGTTTGGCAGCCAGGGGATGAGCCCCAACGGCTTTGCTCAGGGCGCTTCCGGATTCGGTCCCAGCGGCAACTTCGGTTTCTCCGCCAACGGTGCCAACGGCGCGTTCGGAAGCAACGACCCGATGGGCAGTAACGCCAGCATGATGGCGCTGGGCCAGCAGACGCAGCAGATGGGCCAGATGATGAACCAGATGATGGAAGTCATGGGGATGTTCATCCAGATGCTGATGATGAAGCAGATGCAGAGCATGATGAGCTCGATGGCCAATTTCGGCGGCGCCAGCGGTGGCGGCGGTGGAACCCCCGGTATCGGCGGCTTCCTGGGCGGCAGCGGCGGCGCGAGCGGGACGGGTGGAACCGGCTCGGTCGGTAGCACCGGAGGCACCTCGTCGCCTTCGGAGTGGGGCGAAGTCCCGGCCTGGGGCGCGGCTCTGGCCAAGGACGCCGAGAAGAACGGCAACGGCCCAGGCGGCTGGTGTTTCAAATACGTTCGTCAGGCGCTGGAGCGGGCCGGAGTCAAAGGTGTGGGCGGAGCTAGCGCTTACATGGCCGCCGACCAGTTGGCCAAGAACCCCAAATTCCGCGAGATCAAAGTTGCTCCCAAGGACCTGCCCAAGCTGCCGGCCGGCGCCGTGGTGGTCTGGGACCGCAACGGCTCGGGCGCTTCAAGCGCCGGTCGTATCCACGGGCACATCTCGATCTCGCTGGGTGACGGTCGCGAGGTCAGCGACGTGATTCGCAAGCAGACTACCTCGATGGGCAGCAACGTTCGCGTCTTCTTGCCCAAGTAAGTCCCCGTCGGTCGTGGAAAAACGCGGCGACTGCCCGCCACAAAGCTCACCCGGTCGAACTCTTCCTGCAGGAGGAGTTTGGCCTTGGGGCGCTTATCAGGGTTTTTTCAACGCCCCGAGTTATTCTCGGAGTATGTTCATCGGTAGCTCTTACGCCAACAACCTCTCCACCCTGAAATCCGTGCCCCGCAACGGAAACTTCGCCGCTCCCGCGGCCGAAGCGGCGGCGCCGGAGGCGAAAGAGTCCTACGCCAGCCGTCTGCCCGAGAGCTTCGAGCCGACCAACCTGCGCCGCGCCTTCGAGTCGGTGGTCAACGCTGGCGGCGTGTCCGGCGCCCGACTCCTCGAAGACAACGTCGAAGCCTGGAACGAGCGCTGGAAGATGCTGGAAGGCGCCACCGAGAACATCAACGCCCAGTACTTCTGCTGGGACCACGACGTGTTCGGCAAGGCGATGCTGGGGCTGATCTACAAGAAGGCGGCCCAGGAAGGCGTCAAGACCCGCGTCATGGTTGACGCCACCGGCGACACCTTCGGAACTCGCGGCTTCAAGTCGCACATCGGCGGCCGGGACTACCTGCAGGAGCTGGTCGAACTGCCCAACGCCGAAGCGAAAGTTTATCATCCTCACCACAAGAAGCTGATCAATCAGGTTTTCAACTTCAACGAGAGCTACATCGCCGCTTCCAACCACGATAAGATTCTGGAAGTCGACGGCGAGCGCGCCATCACCGGCGGCCGTAACATCAGCTACGAGTACTTCGCCCATCCCCACGACAACGCGGTCGCCTGGCGCGACACCGACGTCGCGATCGAAGGCAAGGCGCCCGCTATGGCGCTGCGCCAGGCTTTTGACGTCGAATTTGGCGCTCCCTGGATCAACGACACCGTCAAGCCCGACTTCCTGGGCAACTGGGTCAAGCGCGACCTGGAACTGCTGGGCGCCTACGCCGTGATGGACAGCTGGCTCAAGGACACCCCGCTGACCGAAAGCGAGAAAGAAGAGATCCGCAAGAATCCCGAAGCTCGGGAAAAAATGGCCCAGGGGCTCTACCAGGACGTGCTGGACCGTCTGCCTACCGACGGCGCCACCCGCGAGCCGGGCAAGCGCGAGAAGAAAGCGATCCTGGAGCTGGCTCAGCAGATGGCCGCTCACCCCGAAATGCGCGGCAGCTACCACCTGTCCGAAGGCGGAACCCACGAAGCCGAAGTGAAGATCCTCGACCGCACCTCGGTCGTCGGAACGGGAACCGACACCATCGGTAAGACGCTGGTGGATATGGTGAAGGGCGCCGAGAAGCGGATCGTCATCGAGAACCCCTACATCGTGATGACCGACGACATGATCTCGACCCTGAAAGAGGCCGGCGAGCGTGGCGTCGAGATCTGGCTGGGAACCAACAGCCCGTCCTCGACCGACAGCGCCGTAACCCAGGCGTTCTTCCTGCAGGATTGGCCCAAGTTGCTGGCCGCTATCCCGAACATGAAAATCTTTGTCGCTACCGGCGACCGCAAGCTGCACGCCAAAGTTGCGACCGCCGACGACCAGGTCAGCCTAGTCTCGACCTACAACCTGGACCTGCTCAGCACCGAGATCAACTCGGAAGTCGGCGCCCTGGTCTGGTCCAAAGATTTCGCGGCCGAGACGATGAACTCGATCATCGCCGACCACGACGAGCCTCGCAACGGCGTCAAAGAGTACACCGTGCTGCGCGATGCCAACGGCAAGCCGACCCGCTACGACAGCAAGCCGGTTTACGACGAGAAAGGCGAAGTGATCAACCCGCCCGACATCACCTTCGGCCCTGGCGACCACCTGAGCAGCGAAGTGCTGGACAAGTACAGCAAGAAGATGGCTCGCTGGGCCTGGCTGCGCGAGAACATCCCGCAGCTCGAGTCGCTGAACACCTTCCGCCACCGCTGGAGCGGCGCGGCCGGCTAGACCTCGCCTGGACCTACGCCGAGAGCTACTTCGCCTTGGGAGCGAACAGCTTGATCGTGTAGTCCAGCAGCGAGCGGTCGCCCACCGTGCCGTGCCCCGGGACCACGACTTCGACGTCGGGGTAGGCTTGGCGCACTTTCTCTACCGTGGCCGACCACCGTTCGGGCTGGGCGTCGCCCAGATAGCCTTCCGAAGCGCCATCGGCTTTGATCAGGCAGTCTCCGAACAGGACCTTCTCGTCGACCAGGTAGGTCACCGAGTTGTCTTCGGTGTGGCCGGGGCCAAAGTAGCCGCAGCGCACGATCTTGTCTCCTACCGTCACCTCGAGTTGGGAGTCAAAGCCCACCCCGGGGACCGGCAGCTTCTCGTCCCGAGCCTTCCGCTGGGTCTCGAGACTAGAGTATGAGGGGATCTTTCGCGAGACGAACGCCTGCAGTCCCCCCATGGAATCGGCGTGGCGATGACCGATCACGACCCCGCTGACGGTAGCTTTCAGCTCGCCCTCGATCTTGGCTATCAGCGCCTCGGTCTGCGCGACGTTGCAGGGCGTGTCGATCACCAGCGCTTCGTCTCCAACCACATAGACCAGGCCGTTGCAGTCGACCAGCCCGAAGTCGTTGGTCTGCAGGTAGGAGCGGTGAAGATAGACGTTGGGCCGGACCTCTTCAAGTTCCACGGTGTCGAGGGAAGGGGCGGCGGTAAGCGGGCCGGCCACACTAAGGGTGAGAGCCAGGCTAAGGAGAGCGCGTCGAGTCAAAGAGTGCATCGTGCGACGTTGTATAGGGCCCGGCCCCTCACCTTCTGAACAGGAATCGTCGGTGGCCCTGAGAAGCGCGTGAGGTGAGAGTCTTGAAAGTCGCTGCTCGCCTGCTCTGGGTCTGGCTAACCTCTTCAGCTTTGCCTCGCCGGGAGAGATGGGCCTACATCAAAGCCCTGATCGGCTACGCGATTCGTCCCAAGGCCCGAGAGATCGTTTATCTTGGAGCGCCGTTCCACTTTGATAGCTGGAAGGCTCCGATGGTTCTGATGATTTTTCCCCGCGATATCATCGGCGGGATGCTGGGCCAGATTTCGACGCCTTTGCGCAGCGTGCTCGATATCGGTGGGAATATCGGCCAGTTCGCCAGGACGCTGCTCTACGCTTGTCCTGACATCGAGCAGTTGGACGTTTTCGAGCCCAATCCCACGGTGTTAGGTTATCTTCAGCAGAATCTCGAGGGCTACTCTCAGGTCTCGGTGTTTCCGCTCGGTGTTGGCGAAGCGGGAGAGCGAACGCTCTATTACGTGCCTCAGGCTTCGGCCACGGGCTCACTGATTCCTAACCGGGCCAGCCACGTCGGGACGACCACGTCTCGAGGAAGTGAGGCTGAGGTATCGGTCAAGGTCGTCTCTGATGTCGCCGAACGCACAGGACGGGGTCTCTACGACCTGGTAAAAGTTGATGTCGAGGGGGCCGAGTTCGAGGTGCTGTCCCACCTCGAGGTGCGGATGACCTACCTCTGGCTGGAGCTGTCGGGACGCAAGTTCAGGGGGGGCACTTTCCGAACCTCGGACCTGTTCGACTTGCTTCGGGAGCGCTTCGGAGCTTTCGATGTCCTTTATCAGTCGGCATGGGACCAGACCGACGTCTGTGACATCCTGTTAGAGTTCGCCCCGTCCGAAAGTCCCGCGCCCTAAAAAGGAAAAGCCCCGACCAGGGCCGGGGACTTTTGCTTGGAGCGGCTGTCTCTTAGAACGAGTAGTTGCTGTTCATGTAGACGATCTGGCCAGGCTCTTTGAGCTTGACGCGCTTCTTGGTGGTGCTGCCGTCTTCCCAGGTCACGGTGACATCGTAGCTCCGGCCTACGGTGCCGTCTTTGAAACGGGTCTCGTAGCGGTTGTCCTGGTAGCCGTTCTCGGATTTCTGGGTGTCGTAGTTGTTGGCGTCGTCGATCCGCACTTCTTTGGGTTTGACCCCATCGGCGCGATCGCCGGCGATGACTCGAAGGTCGCCCTTCTGGCCTTCCTGTTTGCTGGGCTGGACACCGTACAAGCGTCGAGCGGCCTGAATCTTATCCAGGGCTTCTTGCAAGTAGCCCATGTCCGTGCCGGCGTAGGGGTTGTTGAAGAGCTCTTCGATACTCTGGCCGTTCGAGAGACGGGTGCTGTCACCGGCGTTGTAGCCCCAGCTGTTGCCACCCAGCGTGACGGTGTCGTTCCCGTAATTTCCACCGTAGGTGGGCATCTGCGGCCGCTGCGGCTGCTGGTACCCTCCACCGTAGTTCGAATATGGGAAGTTCGAACGGCCCATCATCGCGCTCATCTGCTGAGCACGGGCACGCTGAATGGTGCCGATGGCGTCGAAATTCGTGTCGTAGCTGTATCTCATACCTCTAATCTACGCCTTCCTCCAGAAAAGATGCTGAAAGGTTGTGAACATCGGACAAGAGTCGCTCAAGATGGTGTCAAGAGTCGCCCCTCCGTCGCCGAGATAGGAAGGTTTCCGCCGGGGGTTACGAACGCCTGAGGCGTCATGCTGGTATCCTTAGAGCAAGCGGTGCGACTTCTCGACGAAGGTCAGGTGGTGGCTATTCCCACCGAGACGGTTTATGGACTGGCGGCGATCGCCGACAGCGACGAGGCGCTGACCCGTCTCTACCAGACCAAGGGGCGGCCCAGTGATCATCCCGTGATCCTGCACGTGGCCGACGCCGAGATGTGCCGCCCCTACCTGGCCGAACTGTCCGAGCCGGCCAGGCTGCTGATGGAGGCCTACTGGCCCGGGCCGCTGACCTTGCTACTTCCCAAGGCCGACACGGTCTCGTCACGGATCACCGGGGGCCGTCCCCTGGTCGGGGTCCGGGCACCTGCCACTCCGCTAGCTCAGGAACTGCTGCACCGCCTGGGACGCCCGGTGGTGGCGCCTTCGGCCAACCGTTTCGGGCACATCAGCCCGACCAGCGCCGCTCACGTGGAAGAAGAGTTCGAAGGTCAGGTGCCGGTGCTCGACGGCGGCCCATGCTCGGTCGGGCTAGAGTCGACCATCCTTGCCGTAGAGTCGAACCGGCTGGTGGTCATGCGGCCGGGTCAGCTCGACCTGGAACGGGTCGAGAAGTTGGCCGGGCTGCCGGTGACCTGGCCCGAACAGCCGCTCGAGGGCGGCGTGCCGGGCGCTTTGAAAAGTCACTACGCGCCCCGCCAGCCGGTGACCCTGCTGGCCAGCGAAGAGCTTCGGCGACGCAGCGCCAACGGC
>JAEXNA010000084.1 GCA_023447635.1 Vulcanimicrobiota bacterium
CGGGGCGTTTTTCTTTTGCCCGGGCCGGGCGCGCCGCCGCGCGGCGGCGACCCTACCGACCAGGACCGACTCGACTGTGACGTGTGAGGTCTCGCACAAGGCCCGACCCGCGCCTCGACCAAACCGCGAGTCGCGGCGTCAAATCAGAGCATCCCGACGTCAAACCAGCGTTTCCCGGTTTCAAACCGGCGAATTCCGGCGTCCAAGCCCGCCGAACCTGGCGTCACGCCGCCGAACGTGGCGTCACGCCGCCGGATTCGGTTTGGAGCGCAAGACCCGACCCGCCCCTCGACCAAACCGCGAATCGCGGCGTCAAACCAGAGCACCCCGGCGTCAAACCAGAGCGTCCTGGCGTCAAACCAACGTTTCCCGGTTTCAAACCGGCGATTCCCGGCGTCCAAGCCCGCCGAACCTGGCGTTACGCCGCCGAACGTGGCGTTACGCCGCCGGATTCGGTTTGGAGCGCGAGACCCGACCCGCCCCTCGACCAAACCGCGCATCTCATGTCCTACCCGGTAGCACGTGCTGGGGCTGAACGCAAAAATGCTCCCCGAACAAACCGGGGAGCATTTTTTCGAATCAGCCGCGAGGAGGGCTCTAGACCTCTTCAACCTCGGTCAGGCGCTGGAACTGATCCGCCACCAGGCCCGAAGCCTTACGGCGCAGCGAGGTCCGCTTTTCTTCATCGAGTTGCTGATAGATATAGTAGAGCCCCAGGGAGGCCAGCGCCCCCAGAGCCGCCACGCTGATCAGACGACCGGGCTTGTATGCCTCGTCATCCCCTTCGCCGTCGAGTTCGACGATCTCTAGATCTCGCTCGTCACCTAACATAGCGCTCTCCTAATTCCGAATCTGCGCCACTCTTACCCAGCCGGAATAGTTCTCCTCTAACCCGCGCAGCGAGCGCAGCAGCCCCTCGATCAAGACATCGAGGGCCCTCTGATCCTCTCCGGGGAGACCCTCGGGACGCTGATAGTGAAAAAAGCCGTCCTCGGCCCCTACCGCCTCGGGGCAGTGAAGCACCTCGGCCAGGGTCACCCCTACCATCCCGGTCAGCGCCGAAACCGCCGCACAGACGATATCCCCGCCGTGCTCGTCATCCGAAAACTCGGCGTGGCCAGAACAGCTCAATTCGAGCACCTTGCCCTGGGAATCTTCGACAACCTGAACCTCTACCATCTCCGTGAACCTCTCCTCAAAACAAAACAGCCTTCCCCTTTAACAAGGAAGGCTGTTCTCCGTGGCAATTTTTTGTGCGGCTTAGACTTTGATGTCTTCGATGCGCAAGGCCGTGTAATGTTGGCGATGACCGCGCTTGACGCGATAGCCCTTACGACGCTTGTACTTGAAGACCACCACTTTGCGAGTCCGATGCTGCTCGACGATCTTGGCGACCACCGATGCACCGCTCACGTAGGGAGCGCCGTACTTCACGCTGTCGCCTTCGCCAGCCATCAGAACCGATTCGAGCGTGACCGTCGAGCCGATCGTGCCTTCGAGACGCTCGACGCGCAGGGTGTCGCCGCTCTTGACCTTGTATTGCTTACCACCGGTTTCCACAATTGCGTACATCGGTTTCCTCCAACAGTTTGGGGGAGAGTTCTCAGCGACTCGCCGCCCTCTAAATAGCTAGCAGAACTTAGCACAGCCTCCCGAAGGGTGTCAACGAGAAAAAGGTTCAACAAAACAGCCGGTTCGGAAGGGCTCGGACATGCCGATGTAACATGCACAGCTTGTCTGCATTCCTTGGAATTTTCTTTCGACAGGAAAGGAAAAGGATCATGCCCATTCGAAACTTGACAATTATTCAACACAATTCCGGGGATTCAAGGACACATGGCACGTACCGAGGTACTCACAAGCGTCGATATTGGAACAAGCAAGGTCTCTTGCTTGATCGCGGAGGCCGATAGCAACGGAAACATCGATTTCGTTGGCCACGGCCTAAGCCCGTGCGCAGGGCTCAAGCGTGGCGCTTTGATCGATCCCGACGCCACCGTACGCGCCATCGAGGCGGCGGTGAACGACGCCGAGCGCGAAGCCGGCTACTCGGTCACCAACGTGCTGGTCTCGCTGACCAGCGAGTACGTGCATTCCCTTTCCTCTCACGGAGTGTGGGCCGTCTCGAACCCCTCCGGCGAGATCTGCGTCAACGACGTTCGCCGCGCCCTGGACAGCGCCCGCCTGGTCGGCATCCCCTCGGACCGCGAGATCATCCACGTCATCCCCCGTGGATTCACCGTCGACGGCCATGAAGGCGTGCGCAACCCGGTCGGCCTCTCCGGCCTGCGCCTGGAAGTGGACACTCACATCGTGGCCGCCTCCTCGGCCTACCTTCAGAACCTCGGACGCTGCCTCTCCCGGGCCACCCTGGAAGTCGAAGACGACGGCCTGATCGCGTCTTCGATGGCCAGCGGCCTGGCCGTGCTGACCGCCGAAGAGCGCAAACTGGGCACCGCCATGATCGACATCGGCGCGGGCACGGTCGACCTCTCGGTCTTCTGCGACGACGAGATCGGCCATTCCGCCATCCTGTCGATGGGCGGCGACCTGCTCACCCAGGACCTGGCCCGCTTCTTCCGCATCCCCGCCTCACAGGCCGAACGCCTGAAGCTGGAAAAAGGGATTGTCGCGCCGACCTATCTGGACTCGGACGAAAAGGACCGGGATGGCGAGACCGTCAACGCCACCTCGCTGTCCGGCGAAGAAGAAGTCAGCGTCTCTCGCTTCGAGATGGCTCAGGTACTGGAAGCCCGCCTGCTGGACATGCTCGAATGGGTCGGCAAAGAGATTGAAAACGCCGAAGCCCAGGGCCTGGTAGTCACCTCGCTGGTGCTGACCGGCGGCGGTTCGCAACTGCCCGGACTGGCCAACCTGGCCTGCCGCGAGCTGGACATCCCCTGCCGCGTGGCGGCGCCTTGCTACCCCGAGCGCCTGCCCGACCAGCTGGCCTCTCCCATCTACTCGGCCGCCGTCGGACTGATCTTGCACGGCGCCTCCCGTCGCCTGCTGCCCGCCGAATCGGTGGTTGGAGGTTCGTCCTCGAAGGTCAAGGTTCTGCTGGGCCGCGTGGGCCGCTGGTTGGCCGAAGTCTTCTAGGCCCCGATAACCCACCGTGCGCTGCCCCTACTGCTCTAACCCTGACAACCGGGTGCTCGATTCGCGATTGACCGACGAAGAACGGTCGATCCGTCGACGCCGCGAATGCAACAACTGCAAAAAGCGGTTCACCACCTACGAGCGATTCGAAGAGACCGTCCTGATGGTGATCAAAAAGGATGGCCGACGCGAGAAGTTCGACCGTCAGAAGCTAATTCACGGACTCTTCCGCGCCTGCGAGAAGCGCCCCCTGACCGGCGAGCAGATCGAAGACCTGTCCTCGAGCCTGGAAGCCTCGCTGCGCCAGCGCAACCGTAACGAGGTGCCGGTCAGCGAAATCGGCGAGCGCATCATGGAGCGGCTGCGCGACCTCGACGAGGTCGCCTACGTTCGCTACGCCTCGGTCTATAAAGACTTCAACGACGTCTCCCGCTTCATCGAAGAGCTACAGAACCTTAGCTCCTACCGCACCGACGAGCACTAGGGCGTCCCTGCGAGCAGATTTTTCCCCTTCGGAAAACTCGCAGAACGAAGAAACCAGGCGGCTCGCGCGGCTTCAGGTCTCTTTACCTTCCCCTCCCTTCCTCAAGCTCGGCAGGCGAAACGACCCGAAGGTCAAAATTCCCCGGGCTCGTTGCGACCCTGCCCCGCCCGAGCCGTCCGGTCGCACGACCCACAGAGTCTCCCGGATGAAGCCGCCGGTCAAACGACAACCTCGTTGGCCCGGCCAGGGCAAGGCTAAAGGAGACTTTCGACATTGGGACTTTTTGAAGAGATTCAGGAAGCAGCAAGCTACCTGAAGGAAAAAATCGCAGGCAAGAGCATCGAGTTCGGCCTCATCCTGGGCTCTGGACTGGGCGGCCTGGCCGACCTGGTGGAAGACCCCCAGTCCTTCGAATTCCACACCATCCCCAACTTCCCGCGCAGCACCGTAGAGGGCCACAAAGGCCGCCTGGTGGTCGGCACCCTGAGAGGCCGTTCGGTAGCCGTGATGCAGGGCCGAGTGCACGTTTACGAAGGCTACCCGCTTTCTCGCATCACCCTGCCCGTGCGCGTCTTCCAGGCGCTGGGCGCCCACACCCTGGTGGTCACCAACGCCGCCGGCGGCATCCACACCAAGTTCCTGCCCGGCGACCTGATGCTGCTCAACGACCATCTGAACATGATGGGCGACAATCCGCTGATCGGTCCCAACGACGACCGCCTGGGCGTTCGCTTCCCGCCGATGAGCGCCGCCTACGACAAGGAGTACCGGGCCCTGGCCCACCAGGTCGCCCGAGAACAAGGCATCACCCTCAAGGAAGGGATCTACTGCGCCCTGACCGGACCGAACTACGAGACCCCCGCCGAGGTTCGCTTCCTGGAACGCGCCGGTGCCGACGCCGTCGGCATGTCCACCGTCCCCGAGGTGCTGGTGGCTCGCCACGCCGGGCTGCGCGTGCTCGGAATCTCGTCCATCACCAACGTCCTGCACCAGGGCCCCTCCCAGGACACTCACCACGAGGTGCTCGAGGCGGCCAACAAGTCCGGCCCCGATATGCAGAAGCTCATCCTGGGCTTCCTCGAACAGCAGAAGAGCAGCGAGAAAGCTCCCGAGGCGGCCAAGGTATGAACATCGTCGAACTGATCGGCAAAAAACGGGACAAAGGGGAGCACAGCTTCGAAGAGCTGGAGTTCCTCATGAACGGGGTCGTGTCCGAGAAGATCGAGCAATACCAGATGGCCGCCTGGCTGATGGCGGTCCGGCTCAACGGAATGACCGGCCCGGAAACGGTGTATTTAACCAAGGCGATGCTGGGCTCCGGCGACACCGTCGACCTGTCGGCTCTGGGCGGCATCCCGGTGGACAAACACTCTACAGGCGGCGTCGCCGACACCACCACTCTGATTCTGGCACCGCTGGTGGCGGCCGCCGGCGGCAAGGTGGCCAAGATGTCGGGACGCGGTCTGGGACACACCGGCGGCACCCTGGACAAAATGGAAGCGGCCGGACTGAGTGTCGACCTGGACAGCGACCGCTTCATGAAGCAGGTCCAGGAGATCGGCGTGGCCGTGATCAGCCAGACCGGTAAACTGGTCCCCGCCGACGGCATTCTCTACTCCCTGCGCGACGTGACCGCCACCATCGACTCGATCCCGCTGATCGCCTCGTCGGTGATGAGTAAGAAGCTGGCTTGCGGAGCGCAGGCGATCCTGCTCGACGTCAAATACGGCGATGGCGCCTTCATGACCGAACTCGAAGGGGCTAAAGAGCTGGCCCGGGTCATGGTCGACATCGGCAACAGCCTGGGACGGCGGGTCAAAGCGGCCCTTTCTTCGATGGATCAGCCGCTGGGTTCGGCCATCGGCAACGCCCTGGAGTTCCGCGAGGCGATCGAAGTGCTCACCGGGAAAAGCGGCGATACCGCGCTGGCCCGGGTCAGCCGCCAACTGGCCGCCGAACTGCTGGTGATGTCCGAGATCTGCCCCGACCGGGCCGCCGCCGACGCTCGTGTGGAAGAGGTACTCTCTTCCGGCAAAGCGGCCGCTAAGCTCAAGGAGATGATCGAGCGCCAGGGCGGCGACCCTGCCATCGTCGACGACCCCGGCAAGCTGCCGCAGGCCCCGATTCAGCATCCGGTCAAGGCAGCGTCCTCGGGCCACCTGCAAGCCATCGCGGCGCGCCAGCTAGGGCTGGCCGCTCTGGGGCTGGGAGCCGGTCGCCTGAAGAAAAGCGATGTCATCGACCCGGCGGTCGGTATCATCCTGCACAAGCGTATCGGCGACAGCCTGAGCCAGGGCGAGACCCTGGCTACGGTGCACGCTGCCAACGAGGAGACGGCTCGGGAAGCCGAACGCCGCATCCTCGAGGCTATTACGGTCTCCGACACTCCCGTCCCCGCGCCGGCCGAAATCGCCGCCTGGGTCGAATAGTCCATCGGCTCGGCGGCAAAAAAAGCCGCTCCCCGGCGAGTTCCTCCAGCGCAACCGAAGAGGACTCGCCGGGGTTATTGGGGAAACACGAAGTGGAGAAGGGGAATGCCAAATCCTTCCTCTCGATGAATCCACGGTCGATTAGAGCACGTTACAGGACTCAGCTCGCAAAACCGACCTGGGGCGCGTATACCTTGCCGGACCACAGAGATGGTACTCGGCGGTGCGGGGGTTTCGCCTCAGTTCGAGCAGCCTGACGTTGACGACCGCCGGAACATCACCAGGCGTTCCCTCCCACAAAATTTTTAAAATTTGAGGTCACTTTATGGCACGCTACCGAGCCGTCCGCGGGACCTTCGACTTGCTGCCCAAGCAGATGCCCACCTGGGTACGAGTCGAAAGTACGGCCCGCGAGCTAGCGCACCGATTCGGCTTCCGTGAGATCCGTACGCCGCTCTTCGAGCAGGCCGAGCTGTTCACCCGAGGTATGGGTGTGATGGCTGGACTGATCGAAAAAGAGCTCTGGACCTTCCAAGACAAATTCGGCCAGAAGCTAGCGCTTCGAGCCGACATGACATCCGGCGTGATTCGCGCCTACCAGGAGAACAAGCTCTATGAGGGCGGCCTGCCCCAGAAGATGTTCTACCTGGCCCCCGTCTTCTTGCTCGGCAAAGAAGGCGAAGAGCGCTCCCGACAGAGCCACCAGTTCGGCTTCGAAGCGTTGGGCAGCGACAGCCCGGCCCTGGACGCCGAGGTGATTGCTCTGGCTTCGGCCTTCTGCGAAGCGCTCGGTATCGAAGGCTACAGTATCCGCCTGAACTCGTTGGGCGGAGCCGACTGTCGGCCTCCCTATCAGCAGAAGCTGCGGGACTATTTCGGCGCCCATCAAGAGCAGCTCTGCCCCACCTGCAAACGCAAGTTCAAATCTCATCCCGACTGGGTCCTCTCCTGCGAAGAGCAAGGCTGTAAGAGCCTGGCTCAGGTCGCTCCCACCATCTACGGCATGCTCAGCAACGGGGCGAAGCAGCACTTCGCTACCCTGCGCGAGTACCTGGAAGAGATGGACCTTCCGGTCGAACTCGACCCCCGGGTCGTGCGCGATTCCGAGTACTACAACCGTACCGTCTTCGAAATCAAGGTCGGCGATCGCAGCCTGGGCTTTGGCGGACGCTACGACGGCCTGGTCGAAAAGCTGGGAGGCAAATCGACCCCGGCGGTCGGCTTCGCTCTGTCTTTGGAAGCCGTGGTGGAAACCCTGACGGAAGCCCGGGAAGAGAGCAAGACGCCCTCTCCCACCGTCTACTTTCAGCCAGAAGGCCCGGAGTCGTCCAAACTGCTGGTGCCGCTGATGAACGCGCTCCGCCAGAAAGGCGTCTCGGCCGAACTCGACTACCGCCAGAACGGTCGGGGTCCGGCCCATCCCCCGGACGGCTGTACCTACGCCGTTGTCTTGGACGAGTCCAACGCCTTCCGTGGCCACGCCATCCTCAAGGATCTCGATCACGACAAGGAAGAAAAGGTGCCGGTCGGCCGCCTGCGTAGCCGCATTCTGCACCTGGCCGGCCAGGCCGCCAGCGAAGCCGAACGGGAAGGCTCTTCCAGCCGCAAACGACTCAAGCGGGGCGCCAAACGCCGTGAGGAAGAGCACGAAGAGCGCGACGAGCGCCGTGACGACGAGGGCGAAGGCCGTCGCGAGCGGCGCACCCGTAAGCTTCGCCGTAGCCGAGGGGGCGAAGAAGCCGCTTCGGAAGGTCGCGAGGCCAACGAAGAGCGCGGCGAGCGTAAAGACCGCAACGAGCGCAACAAAGACCGGGGCGAGCGGGACAAGGACCGCGAAGAGCGCGGTGAGCGCAAGGATCGTGAAGAGCGGAACAAGGACCGGGGCGACCGGGACAAGGACCGCGAAGAGCGTACCGAGCGCAAAGACCGTGACGAGCGCACCCGCGACCGCGCGGAACGCGACGACAAGGCTCGCGAATCCGATCGCGGCGAGCGCAAAGAGCGCGACAAAGATCGTGGCGATCGGGACAAAGACCGCGGCCGCGAAAGAAAACGCGCCGACCGTGGCCGAGACGACTTCAACGAGGGCGACGGCAAGGCTATCGTTCCTGCCTTCAACCTGGGCGGCCTGGGCAAGATGCCCACCGCTCACAAAGTGGAAGGCAGCATCTCGAAAGGTCGCTCCCCCGAGCAGCCCAGACCTGCCGAACCCGTAGCCGCTATCAAGCCGAAAATGCCCGCCGTGACCTCTGGCGGAGGACTGTCGCTGAACTGGTCTATCCTACCCGGCAAGGAAGCTGGAAAAGGTAACGGGAAGTCGGCCGCCGAGAAAGGTGGAAGAGATTGAAACCGACACTTGAAACCGCAGAACTGCTAGCCCGGATCGGCCGCGAGCACGAACTGGCCGAGATCGACTACGAAGACGCCTCGGTCAAGATCCACATCACGTTCGACCCGCCGCCCGCCCCCGTGGCCCAACCGACCTACGTGCAGGCGCCGCTGGCTGCCGCCCCCGTCGCCGCTTCGGCTCCGGCAGCGG
>JAEXNA010000108.1 GCA_023447635.1 Vulcanimicrobiota bacterium
ATTTGGACACCGTGGTGTCCAAATGGAGCACCGAGAGCTTGGGGGGGACTTCCATTTGCAAGGTGAGTCCGCCGTCGTCGGAGTGGAGTTCGAAGCGGCCGCCTCGTTCTTCGACGCGGCGGCGCATTCCGCTGAGGCCTCGGCCGTTGCCGTCTTCGGGGCGGAGGCCTCTGCCATCATCTTTGACCTGCACCCGGACGCGGGGCGAGGGATCGGGGGTAAGATCGAGGGCGACGGTGATGGTGCTGGCCCCAGAGTGTTTGAGGGCGTTGTTGAGCGCTTCTTTGACCAGGCGGAACAGGTCCAGGGCGAGCGAGCGGCCCAGCGGGGCGGTCATGTCGCCCTGAGCCCGGACGGTGAGTTCGACGTTCTGGCCCGAGACGAGATTGCGGGCGTAGCCTCGAATTTCAGCGACGAACTCTTCGAACGGCAGGCTGTGCTCGGCGTCGTTGTAGAGAAAGTGCTGCAGTTCGAAGAGGGCGTCGGCGGCGAGTTGGGCGGTGCGCGGCTCCTGACTGCCCAGTCGGATGGCGGCCAGCGCCGAACCGACGCCGTCGTGCAGGTCGCCAAGAATCTTCTCGCGCTCGGCCAGTCGCTGGCTACGCTCTTGCACGGCCCGCTGCAGCAGGGCCGCGGTCTCGAGGTGCAACGCAGCGTGGCGCGTGAGATGCTCTAACACGGCCAGGTCCTCGGAGGTGTAGAACTTCCCCTCCGGGAGCGGGCCACAGCGCAGCGCTTGCTCGGCAGAGAGCACCAGCAGCACGGTGGGGGTCTCTCCCAGACAGACGCGGGCTCCAACCTCCTCCCCTCCCCCGGGACTCCCCTCCTCCAGGAGAAATTCGGGGGCGTAAAGGCGGTGGACGGTGGCGCGCAGGCAGGCCAGGACCTCGCCTCCCCCGGCCTCGCGCAGGTGACCGCTCAACAGCGCCAGCGCCTCCTCCCCCCTCAACCTTCGACCTCCGGCCAGCCGCAACAGAGCCCCCGCCATCCAGCCGCGGACCGGCCCGTAGAGCGCCAGGACCCCGGCCAGGACCCCGATGGAGCCGGGGCTTTGCGACAGGCCCAGGCCGGACAGCAGCGCGACGTCGAGGCAGACCAGGATCAGGACGGCGCCCAGATAGACGAGGGTGCCTTGCATCAGCGCTCCGATATCGAACAGGCGGTAGCGCGCGATGGCGACGGCCATGCAGAGGGGGACGAAGATCTGGAAGGTGCCGGGGACGGTGTCGGAGACCAGGCGCTCGCCTCCCAGCAGCAGGGGGAGGGCGTTGAGCAGAAGGCCGGGCGTCATACCAAGGGAGAAACCCGCTCCGACCCACTTCATCTGCTGCCGTTCGACCAGGCCTTTGCAGGTCCAAGCGCTCCACATCATGATGGCGAGCGCCAGCAGGTAGTTTAGCCCGACCAGCGGGACGAACAGGCCGACCTGGAAGCTGAGGAGCGCTCCTAACGAGGGTCCGTAAAGGGCGACGAGGTGCCAGGGGCGGCTGCGATCGCGCGGCAGCAGCAGGGCGAAGTGGGCCATCTGAGCTGGGGAGAGGACGAAGTTGACGAAATAGAAGATGTTCAGGGCACGGAACAGGCTGGGCTGCAGGACGGGGTTGGCTAGCAGGCTGGCTCCGGCGGCTTCGAATCCGACGCCCATGGTCAGGCAGAAGAGGTAGAAGCAGCCGGTCAGCTTGTCGCCTTTCGAGCGCAGAAAGGCGGCCCAGCCGATCAGGAAATAAACGGCTCCGACAAACAGCGTGACGACCTGGGGGTCGCGCAGGAAGGTCCAGGAGTTGCGGGTGACCGGGAGCAGGAGTCGGATCTCGGCAGAGCCTCGTATTACGACGGTAGGAACCTGGGAGGTGGAGAGTTCGTGGTAGAGGTCGGCGTTATGGTCGAGCCAGCGCCAGAACTCGGGCGAGTCGTTGAGCAGTCCGCAGTCGACCAGCAGGGAGTGTTGGTCGAGATTGGTGGCTCCCAGTTTTAGCAGGCGGTCGCCTTTTTGAAGAGGAGGCGCGGCTTCGGTGGCCGTCCAGGCTCCGCCGGTCCAGACCAGGCGGGTGGCGAGTCGCGGGGCGCGGTAGTTGGCGAAGAGCGCCAGGCCCAGGGTGAGGAGGAAGAGGGCGAGTCCTCCGGCGAGGAGCGGGCGGCGAAGTTTGGACACGGCGGCTTTCCGAAAGGGAGGTGGTGGAGCGGGAGTTCGACCCGTTGCCGTCCGACCCCCCTAAGGCGAGAGGGGTATCTCCGCCTGGATGGGCGGCAATATCCCAGGTCAGGTTCTTTCCGTTCTGTTGCTGGGCCAGGATGAGAGAGAACTATAATCAAGGAGAAGACCTATGGATAGCTTATTTGCTGCGGGAGCCGCGGCCGCGCTGACCTCAAAGGCGGCGTCGGCCTACGACGAATCAGGGAGCGACTCGAGTCTTGACGACACGAAACGGACCGGTATGGTGGCGCCGAGCAAGGCGAAGAAGTCCGAGAAAGGGACGGAGCCTGGCCGGGGTGAGGAGGAGGCGGCTTCTTCGGCTGACTCGGTGGAGAAGGCTAGGCCTGGGAAGGCGGGGTCTGAGAAGACGACCGACAGCGACGAGTAGACTGCCGGGCTTCGGCCGACGACGAATCGTCATTCGACCTCTGTCGAGGAGACTCCGGGGAGATACCGCCGGGGTCTTTTCTTTTTTGTCCAGAGACCGCAGCTCGGGGAAGGCCCCCCATCTCCATGGGGTCTCTGGAAGTAGGTGCCGGGCGGTCCTTCTGGGCAGTGGGTCCCCGCATCCCAGTTCAGGTTCTCGGCTTCCCTGTGCAGGGGCAAGCTAGGGGTACAGTTGATTTCTGGTCCTTTTCGACCAGTTCCCAAGGAGATATAAGATGAAAACGACTCTACTAGCTATCGGCGCCGCCGCCACCATGCTGCTTTCGGGCTGCCAGAACGATTCCGGAATGGGAGATACCAACCGAACCGGTATGGTCGCGCCTCGCGAGGCCGACACGGCTAGCGTGGACATGAGGGAAGATGCCGACGATCGGATGGAGGACCGTCAGGAGATGATGGACCGCAACGGTTCGACTTCGGATGGACGGATGGATGCCGACGATCGGGCCGAGCGTAACAACATGGACCCGGATGACGACCGGCGCGAAGGTCGCGTGGTGGTGCCGCCCGCCGATCCCGCACCGAGCGCCAGCGATAGCGGCGGCTAAGGCTTTCCCACCACAGGATTTCGGAAAAGAGACTCCGGGGAGATATCCCGGGGTCCTTTCTATATCTGGAGGCGTGGCGGGCCGTGACGTAGTACTCATGTCCTGGTGAGGTTGGAGGCTCCAGCGGTGGAGTTCTTGCTGCCCTATGGGTTGGGAACGTCTCGCCAGCATTTTTCCCTTTGGAGTGTTCGCGATGGCCTTTAACAGACGACAGTTTCTTGCCCGAGGGGCGGGAGTGGTAGGAGCCGCAGCCCTGGTCGGCTGTGGCAACTCGGTCGAGACCCTTACGGCCGGGACGGGGGGAGGCGGAAGCGCTCCCGGCCCGCGAACCAGGGACTATACCCTGCGAGCGCAGCTGGCAGAGAATACTCTGGGCACCCAGCAGGTGACCACCACGACCTACAACGGCGCGCTGTGCGGACCGGTGCTGCGAGTTCGCCAGGGCGAGCGTCTGCGGGTTCAGCTGATCAATGATCTGCCCGCCATCAACGCGCAGGGCGAGAACATCCCCAGCCTGCCCTACGTGACCAACCTGCACACTCACGGGCTGCACGTGTCGCCCAAGGCGCCCAGCGACGATATCTTTCTGGAGATCGCGCCCGGCGAAGAGTTCACCTATATCTACGATATTCCGTTCACTCAGCCCTCGGGGACGCTGTTCTATCACCCCCACCGCCACGGTTCGGTGGCCAACCAGATGTGGGGCGGTATGGGCGGCGCCCTGATTATCGAGGGCGAGATCGACGAAGTGCCCGAGATCAAGGCGGCCCGCGAAGAGGTGTTCGTGATCGGTGAGGTCCGAGTCGACTCCGAGGGCCAACAGCCGCCCTTCACAGCGAACTTCGTGACCTACCTGCAGGCGGCTCCGGCGGTCTATCCGATCAACGGGAAGCTGGCCCCGGAGTACTTTGCTCGTCCGGGCGAGGTGGTGCGCTTCCGGGTGGTCCATTCGGGCGTGGGGAACTAT
The DNA here is from genome assembly GCA_023447635.1 of Vulcanimicrobiota bacterium. GTDB lineage: Bacteria > Vulcanimicrobiota > Xenobia > Xenobiales > JADMJV01 > JAEXNA01. The sequence goes on from JAEXNA010000108.1 coordinate 4,157, forward strand.
ATCAATCTCAACGTGACCGAGCACGACATGCACGTGTACTCCTACGACGGTATTACCATCGAAGAGTTGGAGAGCGAGTCGAACGTGGTGCTGGCGCCGTCGAACCGGGTCGACTTCTTGCTGCGCGCGGGCGCTCCGGGCACCTACCAGATCAAGAGCTTGCCCTACGACCAGGGGTTTGGACCGAACCCCGAGGTGGTGCTGGCGACCTTTGTGGTCGCCGGTGAGCCGATCGAGATGGGGCTGCCGACGACGTTACCCGCTCCGTTTACTCATATCGAGGAGTCGGAGATCACCAACCGTCGCACTTTGACCTTCGATGTGGGTCCGTCTTCGGCCGAGCAGCCGGTGGCGACGTTCAAGATTAACGATCAGATGTTCAGCGACGAGCGGGTCGACCAGTACGTCGAGTTGGGTTCGGTGGAGGAGTGGACCATCCACAACACCAGCGACGAGGATCACCCGTTCCACATTCACGTCAACGACTTCGAGGTGGTGCAGATCGGCGATATGGTGCTGGACCGGCCGCGCTGGCACGACACTTTCACCTTGCCTCCGAACAGCTTCATCAAGTTCCGCACCCGCTTCGAGGAGTTCCCGGGGCGCTACGTGCTGCACTGTCACATCTTGTTCCACGAGTGCATCGGGATGATGCAGGTGGTGGACGTGGTGCCTCAGACGATGACTCGGCTGGAGCGTTCGCTGCGGGTGATGGTCAGTCAGGGGCTGATCGAGAAGATGAACAGCAGCGCGCTCGCGGCGACGGCCGAGAACTGCGCTCCGCCACCGGCTATGCAGTTCCGCTGGGGTGGGCCGCGGCCTCGACGGGAGGCCTGAGGCCGTTCGGGAGGCGCTTCGGTTTTGGCCGGGCGCCTCTTTTTGTTGGAGGGGCGGGCAAATCCCCGGCGGGGATTCGGCGGTCTGAAACCGGGAAATGACGGTTTGACGCCGCGCGGGGTGGTTTGGCTGGAGGGGCGGGGCGTTGCGGCGACTGGCTTGGTGGGTTAAAGCCCGTCGGCCCGACGCGATCGCACCTGGCTCCAACGGGGCTTCAAGGGCTCCCCGCGAACTCGACCTGCCGCTCCTAGACCGGCGCGTCGTTCAGGCGCACCGCCGCCCGCAGCCCCGACTCGATGGCCCCCTGGATCCAGCCGTGCATCAGGCTCAGATGTTCCCCCGCAAACTCCACCCGACCCTCCGGATGGTCGAAGAAGCTGAACAGCTCCGCCTCCTGGCTCTCCTCGAACATGGCGAAGGCGCCCATCGCGTTCGGGTCCAGCAGCCAACTGTGAGAAGTGCCGCCGATGAACTCTTCATACACCTGGTCGCCGTGAATCTCGGCCAGGTTGGCCAGAGCCAGCCGCACCCGCTCGCGGTCGCTCAGCGAATCCCAGCGCAGGCTGTCGTGCTGCCAGGTATACGAGGCCAGCAGCGCGGCCGGTCCGGGCTCGCCGATCCCATGATTGGGGTAATAGATGTTACGGATCGGCAGGTCGGTGTGGCTGGAGCCGCCCTCGATCCCGTCCCGCTCCCAGAAGCGGCTGGAGAACTCTAACAGCACCTTGCAGCAGGGGGCGTAGGCGAGCCCGCGGATCAGGCGGCGAGTGGTGTTGGACAGGGCGGGAGAGAAGCTCATCGTGCGCACCACCGAGAACGGCGCCGTGATCAGCACTCGCTGCGCCTCTTTGACGAAGTTGCCGCAGTCGGGGTCCTTGCGGTAGTGCACCTTCACCCCGTGCTCGTCTTGCTCGATGCGATGAACGCGACAGCCGTAGCGAATGCGCGTCCCTAACTGCGGCAAGAACGCCTTGGCCAGACTGTCGCTTCCGTTCTCGATCTCGAAAAGCTCGGTGTCGGGGGCGTGTTCCCCGCTCATCCGCAGCGCTTCGATCAGGCTCATGTTGATCCAGCCCTCGAGCCCGGTGAGAACGCCCAGTTTCTCGATGGCCGCCGAAGAGAGCCCTCCCACCTGACGCAGGTAGGTCAGCAGTGTGTAGTGGTCATACTTGGCGCAGATCCCCTCCCAGGCCTCGGCCCCGCCCTCCTCCAACTCCTCGATGATGGGGTAGAGCGCTCGACCCAGCAGTTCGACGGCGGACATCCCGGCCTCGTCCTCGGCCACCTCATAGCCGAAGATGTCCGGATTCTCCTCGTACTGCTGATGGGTCGCCTTGACCCCGTTGCAGTAGAGGATTCCGTTGGGACTGGTCTCGCGGAAGGTCTGCATCTTCAGGCCGAACTTGCGAGCGTAGTCCAGCACCAGACTGTGGAAGCTGGGGATCCGCATGCCGCCGGCCTCGATGTACACTCCGGGCGAAAAGGGAGCGCGCAGGGTCCAGAGACGACCGCCCACGCGGTGCCCGGCCTCGAGGATCTCGACCTCGTGGCCGGCCTGGTCCAGCAGCGAAGCGGCCACCAGACCGGCCATCCCGGCACCCACCACCAGGATTCTTTGCGGCGTCGTGGTCGCGGGCAGACCGTTGGCGATGAGGGCTCGATACTCGTCTTCACCGTCGAGCACGAACGGCGGCTGTAGGAATTTCACGCCCGCTTGTTCGCTCCTCGGACTTCCCCCTCCCCTCGGCGACGGCAGGAAATACCGCCCGCTCTTGGGGGGCTTGGAGGGTGGGCGGGGGCAGCGGAGGGCGGGGGCTGGAGCTGGAGCTGGGCCCGGGGCGAGATTGGGTTAGGAGCGGCGGGCCTTTTTGAGGAGGTCGGTCTCGCGCATGTCGTCGAGCAGTTTTTGGCCGGCTTTGCTCTGGAAGTACTCTTTGGTGGCCCGGGCGGCGGCTCCGGTGGCGGCCTGGCGGTCGACCTCGGCGCTGGCCCGGTCGGCCAGCGCCTCTACATAGGCGGCCTGCGCTTGGGATACAAAGGCCAGGGCGTTGACTAGTTCGGTGTACTCGCTAAGACCGGCCCGGTAGCGCTTCGAGGCGAGGCCGTAGTTCAGGACGGCCGTTTTGGCCTGACGGAGCGCGAGTTCGGCTCTCTGCTGGGCGCCCAGACGGTCGGAGTAGGAGGCCTGTAGCCCCTGCAGGAGTTCAAGTCGGGCGTCGGTCCAGCGTAGCTCGGCCTCCTCGACCTGAGCCTGCAGCTCTTTGACCCGGGGACCCACGGTGGGGCCGTAGAGCGGGATGGTGAGCAACAGCTGCACCTCCCACACGCCAGCGTCGAAGCCGCCGCTACGATAGCCCTGCAGGCTGGTGGAGAGACCCAGGTTAGGATTCATGGAGCGTCGTTCGGCCAGCGCCGCGGCTCCGGCCGAGCGCCCCTGGGCCGAGATGGAAAGCAGGCGCGGGTGGGTGTCGAGTTCGTCGAGCGACTGCTCGAAGTCGGGCACCTCAGGCTCCTGACGCAGCAGGTCTTCGAGTGGGCGACTTCCGATCTCTTCGAGCTTGACGCCGACCGCTCGGGCCAGACTGATGCGGGCGTCGCGCTGGCCGTTGCGAGCGGCCGCCACCGACCCCTGGGCAGCGGCCAGCTGGATCTCGGCCTGAGCCACGTCGATCAGCGAGGTCGTTCCCCCCTCCAAAAACTTCCGGGCCACCTCCAGACTGCGTCCGGCCCTCTCCTCGTCGGCCTGCCGAACGGCCAGCAAGTAGTCCTGCTCCAGGGCCTGCAGATAGGCGGCCGAGACGGCCTGGGCCTGCCCTACCCAGGCCGACTCGAAGTCCAGATAGACCGAGCGCAAGGAAGCCCGGGCGGATTCGACCTGAGCGGCCCGGCGACCGAGGTCGAAGACGGTCTGGGTGATGCCGAAATTGGCGTTGCTGCCCTCATCGAGACTGAACGCCTCGACCGCCTGACGCGAGGTCAACGGCCCGGCGATGGTGGTCTGGGTGGCCTGCCCCAGCGCCAGCGTAACGGTAGGATAGTAGAGCGCCCAGACCTGCTCGTAGCGGGCCTGCGCCTGCACGACCTGAGCCCAACTTGCGCCCAGGGCGGGGTGCTGCTGGCGGGCCAGATCCAGACAGCTCTGCAGGCTGAGCAGCGGCTCGCTGGAGGGGGCCATCAAGGGCAGGGCGTCGCCTTCTTTGATCAGCTCTTCTAAGGTCGGCAGGTCGGGCGGAGCCCAGGGCGGCGCTGCCGGCTGGGCCGGGCAGGCGGTGGCGCAGGCGAACCAGAGCAGCGGCCCGAGTAAGAGCCTCCCCAGGGGCCTCCCCAGGGCGCCGAACCTCCCCCATGCCAAAGGCTTTCTCATGCCGAAGGCCTCCCATTCCACCTGGCCTTCAGACGGCCGCCGAACGAGCGCAGGTCGTGGGCCAGTGACATGGCGACCGGAACGACCAGCAGGGTGAGCAGCAGGCAGAGGCTTTGCCCTCCCACCACCACCACGGCCATGGGCGAGCGCATCGCTCCGGTGGGGCCGGCCAGGGCGACAGGCAGCAGCGACACCACCAGGATGACCGTGGTCATGAGGATCGGACGCAGGCGATCTTTGTTGGCCACGATCACGGCTTCGCGGAAAGGGCGGCCTTCGGCCATCAGCAGGTTGGTCTGCTCGATCTGGAGGATGGCGTTTTTCTTCACCACTCCAAACAGCAAAAACATGCCCAGGATAGAGAACAGATTCAGGGTCATCCCGGCCACGATGAGTGAGAACAGCGCAAACGGGACGGACAAGGGGATGGTGGAGAGGATGATCAGCGGATCCAGCAAGTTTTCGTACTGGCTGGCCAGCACCAGGTACATAAACGCCAGCGCCAGGATCAGCGCCTGGAACGCTCCAACCGCCGTCTGCTGCAGGAGTTTGCTGTTGCCGTCCGGGGCCACGACATAGCCCGGCGGGGGCGACAGCGACTTCAGCAGGGCGTCGGCTCGATCGGTGGCTTCCTGCAGCGGCAAACTCGAGCCCAGGTTGGACTGGACGGTAACCTGATAGCGGCGCTGGGCGCGGGTGATGGTGGCGGGGCCGAAGCCGGTGGACAGGGTGGCGACTTCGGCCAGGGTCACCGGCTGCCCCTGAGGGTCCTGGCCCACCGGCAGGGCCCCCAGCACGCCCGGCTGATCGCGCTGCTCGGGCAGCACCCGGGCGATCACGTCGTAGCTGCGATCGGCCTCCTGAAAGGTGGTGATTTTGGCACCGGCCACCAGCAGCGCCAGGGTCTCTCCCATCCCCTGGGCGTCCAGCCCTCGTTCGGCCATGCGGTCCCGATGCAGCCGCACGGCGACCTGAGGAGCAGGGTCGCCCTGGTCGGTCTCGACGCCCAGGAAGCCCGACTGCTTGGCCAGCCCGGCCACCATCTGCCCGGCCAGTTTGTCCAGCACGGCCGGGTCGTCGCCCAGGATCGGGTAGGTGAAATCCCAGTCGGCGGTGGCTCCAACCGAGGCGCGCAGGCTGGCGTAGGAGGCGAGAGCTTTGCGGGCGTCGTCGATCGACTGGAACTGGCTGTACGGCTTGCGCTGATCCCAATCGATCATGCGCACGTAGATGTTGCCGGTGGTCAGGTCGGTCGAGTCGACGGTGGTGAGAACGTTCTCGATGTGAGGCAGGCCCAGGATGGTCTTTTCGACCGAGCCCAGCGCTTCGGCGATGCGGGTCGGCGGCCAGCCCTGAGGGAAACGCACGGTAACGTTGTAGTTGCCGACGTCCTGGGCGGCGGTGAACTCTTTGCCGACGGCTCCGGCCAGGTAGCCGCCCCAGACCAGGCTGGCCAGGGCCAACCCGACCACCAGGAAGCGCCAGCGCAGGGCCCACTCTAACAGTCGTCCGTAAAAGTTCTGCAGCGCTTGTTCGGCCCTGCCCAGCGGTTTGGCCTGCACTTTGGCCGGCAGCATGGCGACGCAGAGGACGGGGGTCAGGGTGAACGAGACGATCAGGCTGATCACGATGGTGGTGGCCATGACGACGCCCCAGGCGCGAAAGTACAAGCCGACTTCACCCGGCATCAGGGAAAGCGGGAGGAACAGGATGACCAGCGAGGCGGTGGTGGCGATCACGGCCGAGCCGATCTCGGCCAACGACGCTTCGGCGGCCTCGAGCGCGGACAGTCCGCGCTCTTGCATCATCTTATGGGTGTTCTCGAGCACCACGATGGCGTCGTCGATGACCAGACCGACGGCCAGGGTGACGGCCAGCAGTGTCATGGTGTTCAGGGTGTAGCCGCAGGCGTCCATGACGGCGAACGAGCCGATCAGGGAGACCGGGATGGCGGTGGCGGCGATGGCGGTCAGACGCAGGTCGCGCAGGGCGACCAGCACTACCAGGCAGGCCAGGATGCTGCCCAGCACCAGATGCTGCTGCAGTTCGGCCAGGATCCGCTCGACGGGTCCGGCGCTGTCTTCGATCAGTTCGAGCTTGACGTCGGGCGGCAGGGTTCGGCGCAGGCTTTGCAGTTCAGCACGCAAGGAGACCAGCAAGTCGACCAGGTTGGCCTGGGAGGTCTTGGTCACGCTGAGGGTGATGGTGGGGTTGGCGTCGAGGCGGGCCAGTGAGCGCAGGTCGGCGCTGGAGTCCTGGACCCGGGCGAGTTGGTTCAGGCGCAGCGGGGTCTGCGAGAAGGCGGCGGCGGCGGGGGCGCCGTCGGGCGTGGTGTCCAGATCCTGCACGACCACCTGGGCGAACTGGGCGACGCTGGTCAGCGTTCCGTCGACGTCGAGGTCGTACTCTTGATAGTTGGATCCGACGGTTCCGCCGGGCACCTGGCTGTTGGCGGCCACGACGGCGGCGGTCAGGTCGGGGACGGCGACCCTGTGTTCGCGCATCCGCTGGGCGTCGATCAGCAGATGGATTTGGCGCGGTTGCTGGCCGTACAGGGCGACCTCGCCGACTCCCTGGACGGAGCGCAGCGGGTCGTTGATCTGCTCGGTCACGATGCGGGTCAGTTCGGGCACGCTGCGACGGTCGCTACTGACGGTGATCTTGGCGGCCGGATCCTGGTTGGAGGAGTAGGCGGTGTAGTTGGGCTTGTGCGTGCCTTTGGGGAACTGGTCGCTGATGGCGTCGACTTTGTCGCGACAGTCCTGGACGGCCTGGCTGCTGTTTTTGGAGAGTTCGAACTGCACCACGGTTTCGGACAGGCCGGGCATGGAGGTGGAGTTGATGGTGTCGACCCCGCTGATCGAGGCCAGGGCGTCTTCGACGGGCTTGGTGATAGTCGACTGGATCACCGAGGGGTCGCCGCCGTCGAGCGCGATGTCGATGGTCACGATGGCGATGTCGACTTCGGGCATGGAGTCCAGGTTCAGTCGGGCGTACGAGAACAGGCCGGCGCAGATGAAGGCGGCGTTGAGCATGATGGCCGCTACGGGGCGGCGCAGGAAGAAGGCCAGCGGGGTCACGGGGCGTCGGTGACCGGGGGGCTGATGGTCAGGGGGGCTCCGATTTCGACTTTGTCGCCGTCTTTGAGGGCGAGCAGTTCGGAGGTGATCAGGAGATCTTGGACGGTGAGGTCGCCTTTGCCCACTTCGACCCAGTCGCCCAGGACCTGGCCTAGTTCGACGGGGCGGCTGTGGGCGGTGGCTGTGGTGCCTTTCGTGGCTGTGGCCGTGGTGGCTTTCGTTGCGACGAAGACGACGGAGCGTCCGGCCTGGGTCAGCACGGCGGCCTGGGGTACCAGCAAGCGGTCGGGCTGTTGGCCGGTGCTGAGCTGGACCTGGGCCACCATTCCGGGCTCCAACCAGGCCGGAGGGTCGGCGATCCGGGCGCGACCGGTGGCGGCGCCGCTGCGGGCGTTGACGCTGCCGGCCAGATCGGAGACGACGGCGGTGACCTTGCGTCCGGGGTAGGCGGCGGTTTCGAAAGTGACGGGTCGCCCGACCTGGAACTGGGAGAGGTGCTCTTGCGGGACCTCTAAGGAGAGGTAAAGCGGGCGCACTTTCAGCAGCACGATGCCGCTGTCGCCTCCAGCCGAAACAAAGGCGCCGGGGGCGGTGCTGACGCTGTCGACCACTCCATCGAGAGGGGCGCTGATGGTCGCTTCGGTGACCTTCTGCTCGGCCACTTCGACGGCCAGTCGGGCGGCTTCGACCCCGGCCAGGCTCTGGTCTACCATCTCGAGAGCGGCCTGGTGATCGGCCCGGGCGGCCAGGTAGGCGGCCCTCTGGTTGGAGAGGTCGATGTCGGAGACCAGTTGCTCGCGGTGCAGCCCTTCGTAGCGTCGGTAGGTCTCTTCGGCGTTGTCCAGGACGGCTTTGGCTTTGACCACGGACGGTACGGCGGTGCGGTCTCGCAGCTTGTCTCGGGTCGAGCGCAGGCCCAGGCCCGCTAGCTGTTCGGAGAGGTCGGCCTGGGCTTGTTTGACGGCCAGTCGGGATTCGGCCGTGTCGACGGTGGCCAGGGTTTGTCCCCGGGCGACCCGGTCGCCCTCCACCACCAAGAGGTCGACGATCTGTCCGGTGGCGCGAGAGGGGACCTGCAGCGACTTGTCCGCGACCACGGTGCCCAGCAAGGGAAGCGTGGTGGTGACGGTCTGGCGGGTGGCCTGAGCGTGAGTGACCAGAGGCGGCTTCGCTTCAGGGGTGCCGCTGAGGGCAGGACGAGGGGTCGGAGTGGACCCCGCTTGGTGATGCTGACAGCCGGAGCCGCTTGAAGACACCACGACGGCTAATACCACGGCAAGGACGGTCGAACGCACCGACGGCAGTTCCTCACCCCTGGCCCTTCTTCCTCGCCGGTCTGGCCCAGTGGGGGCAGTTTTAGTTCAGCAGCGATAGTTTTCGCCCAGTAGAGGGAGTTGAGGCGTTTGCCAGGACTTGGAGCGAGCCGGTGTCGAAACCCGCCCCCTATGCAAACACTCGCCCAACTTCCCAAACTCAAAGGTCTACCGATGGTCGGCAGCATCCTGGAGTATCGTCGCGACTTTCTTGGCCTTCTACGACACGTCGCCGAACGAGGCGACTTGGCGACGTTTTCCATCTTGGGCGAGCAGTTGGTGCTGATCAACAGCCCCGAGTTGCTGAACCAGCTTCTGGTCGAGCACGGGCACAAGCTCAATAAGAGCGACGACTCGCTGGAGGCGTCTCGGCCTTTGGCCGGGCACGGCCTGTTCAACATCGAGGAGAAGTACCACAAGCAAGACCGTAAGCTGCTGGCGGCGGACTTTACTCCCAAAGCGGTGACCCAGTACGGCGGTCTGGTGATCGAGTGCGTGGACGACCAGCTGGCGGAGTGGAAGGACGGCGAGGAGATCGCGATCGGCAAGGCGATGGTTCAGCTGACGGTGCGCATGATCGGACGTATCGCGCTGGGCGTGGATCTGCTGCACGAGTCCGAAAGCCTATGGGCGACCTTCACGGTCGCCTTCGAGAAGATGCGGGACTATATGGCCGAGATTGTCCCCCTCCCCTTGAGCTTCCCCACCCCCTCCCACGTGGCTTACCGGAAGGCGATCGCCGACCTGGACAAGCTGATCTATCGCATCATCGAGGAGCATCGGCAGGGGTCGAACACCACCGACGACGTGGTCAACCGCCTGCTGCGCGTGCAGGCCGAAGGCGGCGACGGGGTCGAGATGACGGACGAGCAGATCCGCGACGAGGTGGTGACCATGCTGGTGGCCGGTCATGAGACGACGGCTAACGCCCTGTCGTTTGCCTGGGCCGAGATGGCGGCGAATCCCGAGATCTACGAGAAGGCGGTCGCTCAGGTCGATTCGGTGCTGGAAGGGCGCGACCCGACTCCCGAGGACCTGAAGCAGTTGCCGTACATCGGGCAGATCTTCCACGAGAGTCTCCGCAAGTATCCGCCGTTCTATATCCTGGACCGCCAGAATATGGAGCCGATCACCCTGGGCGACTGCGAGATTCCGAAGGACACGATCATGCTGTTCTCGCCCTACACGATGCACCGCAAAGAGTCGATCTATCCCGATCCGGAAAAGTTCGACCCCGACCGTTTTGCCCCGGACAAGGTCGCGGCGATCCCGCGTATGGCGTTCGTGCCGTTCAGCGGCGGACACCGGGTCTGCCTGGGTAAAGCGCTGGCTACTATGGAGGCGTCGCTGATCATGGTGCGCTTCCTACAGAAGGTGCGCCTGGTCTCTCACGACCGCTCGCTGCCGAAGGCTCAGCCGATGATTACGCTGAGGCCTGATCCATCCTACCGACTTTCGCTGGTCCGGAGGTAAGGCCAAAGTGGCCCGTCTGTAGCTTGTTGCCGGCGGAGATGGCCAGATAGAAACCGGCCACCGGCGCCAGGTGGGCGAGCATCAGATGAAAGCCGACGGTCGCCGCAGCCCCGCCAAGCATGGTGGGGCTGCCGCCTTTCAGGCTGCTCCAAAAGCTGAAGCGGTCCCGGTACACCACGGTGTGACCGTCGAGGTGCAGGAAAGCGTCGGGGATGACCAGCCAGCGGCCGAGGCGACGCTTGCGCTCGACGGTGATCGGGTTGGGCATGGAGGCGAAGGCGGCGTAGAGCAGCGAAGAGCAGTAATAGGAGGCGCCGTCGGCGGTGTCCATATTGAACAGGCCGTCGTAGCGTTTGCCCAGTTTGGAGCGGCAGAACTCGAGGGCATGCTCGCGGTCGGCTTCGCTGACGTAGGCGGGACGAATGATGGCGACTTTGATCGGACCGCTCAGCAGTCCGTCGAGCATGGAGCGCATGACGCCGTCCACTCCAGAGTCGACGGTGGCCTCTAACACTCGGCCGTTGCCTTCGTAGATGGAGACGTGCGTGTAGTGCGAGCCGGCGACGGAGTACTCGATCCCCTCCCACAGAAGATAGGAGGTGTCCGAGGTCAGGATGACGTCGCCGGGCTGGAGTTGGTCCTCAACCATCTTGCGGAACTCGGCGGTGGTGACCTGATTGGTGGTGGGCACGCGCAGGTCAAGCCCGTGAGCGACGATGTTCCCCATGGCGGCAGCCGTGCAGGTGAGGCTTTTCCTCACTTGGTCCGTAAGCTTCATAGGGTGGTAATTCCGCTCTTCTCTGCTTCACCCTTCGCAGGCCCGAGAAGTTGGACAGGAAACCTTCAAGGGGAAGCTAATCTTGGCGGATGAAACTGCTGCTCACCACTTCTCGAATGCCCTTTACCCTGGCGGCGATCCGCAAACTGGCCAAGGCCGGTCACGAGGTCTTCGCCTGCGACACTTTCGACGATGCTCCCGGCAACCGCTCGCGCTTCAACGCGGCCCACTACGTGACGGCTTCGCCCCGACACGACACCAGAAGGTTCATCGACGACCTCAAGGAGATCATTCAGAAGAACAGCATCGATCTGCTGGTGCCCTGTATGGAAGAGGTGTTCTACATCAGCCACCATCGGGAAGAGTTGGAAGCGCTGACCTCGGTGCTGGTCAGCCCGTTCGAGGTGCTGGAGACGCTTCATCATAAGGTGCACTTCCAGAAGATGTGCTCGGGTCTGGGGCTTCGCGTGCCCCAGACCCTGGTCGCCACCAACCCCGCCGAACTCGAGGAGGCGGTCAAGAGCTTCGAGTTCTACAACGCTCGCCCGAGTTTCAGCCGCGGCGGATATAAGATTCTGGCCAATATGGGCCCGCGCGATGGGGTGATGAAGATCTCCGAGTGCGATCCGACCGAGCAGAACCCGTGGGTGGTGCAAGAATACGTGGTGGGCGAGGACCTGTGCTCTTACAGCGTGGCCCGTCACGGTAAGATGGCGGCTCACTGCTGCTACGAGACGCCGGTCGAGGTGGATGGCGCCTACGGTATCGAGTTCCTTTCCGTGGATCGGCCCGAGGCGTTCGAGATGATCCAGACGATCGTGAAGCATCTGAACTTCCACGGGCATATTTCGTTCGACTTCTTGCAGACGCCGACGGGGCTGTGCTTGATCGAGTGCAACCCTCGCTGCACCAACGGCGCTCTGCTGGTTCCGCCGGACATCCTGAACCGCGCGATCACGGGCCAGGGGGCCCCGTCCCAGTGCGAGATGGTGCCGGTGGGCACGAAGGCGCAGGTGGCGTTCGGAATGGCCTACGAGCTGTTCAGCAGTTTGAAGACGTTCCCGAAGACGCTGCGCGAGTTTTTGACGGTGCAGGACGCTTATATCGACCGGCACGACTTGTTCCCGGCGCTGCACGCCCTGTCGATGATCCGTCGTTTTCAGAACGAGGCGGACCTGCGCCACGTGGGGCTGATGGATGCGATGCTGGAAGATGTGGCCTGGAACGGCGAGAAGATGCTGGCCTAAGGGGTGTCTTCGGCCGGGTCGTGATGCTCTTTCAGCGCTTCGAGGAGCTCACGATCCGGCAGCCTCAAGGAGGCCAGGAAGGCTATCAGGCACAAGACGGCGGTGAGCAGGTAGACTCGGCGCTGCGCTTCCTGGACGGCCTGGGAGAGGGCGCCGGTCAGCGCCTGGTCGGTCTGCTCGGCGGCGGCTTGTAGGAGCTTGAGCTCTTCGGGGGTCAGGGCGGGCTGGCTGGCTGAGCGTTTTTGGGTCAGCAGGAGTTCGAGTTCGGAGGTGAGGACGGGGGTCTTTCGCAGGTCTCCGATGGCAGTTTCGCTGCCCTGGGCGGCCTGCTGGGCGCGCTCGACGATCGCTTTGAGGATCAGCTGATGGATCTCGGCGAGCTGATCGGGGTCTTCGAACTGGCTCATCTCGACGGTGACTTTGAGCGGGGTAAGGTAGCGAGCCATCTGTCGCGGCATCTGGCGTTCGAGCGAGAGCAGAAAGATGGAGCCGACCAGGGCCAGCCCCAGGGCGGCCCCGAGTTGCCTGACAAACTCGAGGGAGCTTCCGGTCATGCCCTGCCGATGCGCGGGCGTCGAGTTCTGGACGGCGATGCTGAACATGTCCTGGCTCGAACCGAAGGCGAAGGCCAGGGCGAACTGTAGCAGGTAGAAGATCGGGTCGCGAAAGGCACCGTCGAGTTCGGCGTAGAGAAGTAGCGCCGTGACACCTGCGGCGGCACAGCCGAAGAGGGCGGTGGTTTTGTAGCGGCCGGTGCTTTCTACTCGGTAGCCTCCAAACATGGCTCCCACGATGCTGCCCAGGATGAAAGGGAGCATGGCCATGCCGGCCGCGGCGGCCGAGGCGCCTTTGACGACGGTGATGAACAGCGGCAGGTAGAGCAGGGAGCCGAAGAAGGCGCCGCCCAGGGTCAGGCCGGCTAGAAACGACCAGCGCAAGACGGGCTCTTTGGCCAGCCTCGGATCAAAGAGCGGCTCGGGCTGGCGCCCTTCGAGCCACCAGAAAACGGCGCCGGAGACGGCCGCGGTGGCGGCCATGCCAAGGATCAGCGGCGAGGTCCAGGGGTAGCTGCTTCCGCCCCAGGTGAGCGCTAGCATCAGAGGGCAGGAGCAGGCGACCAGGGCCAGCGCTCCGAGCCAGTCGACTTTCGCTTTGCCCCGCGCTTTGAGCCCGGGCATTCCCCGCAGCGCTACCATGCAGGCGAGCAAGATCGGGATGTTCGCGTAGAAGCACCAGCGCCAACCGAGAAACTGGGTGATGAGCCCACCGACGAGGGGGGCGGCGGCGGCCCCGGCGCCCAGCACCATGGCGATGGTGGCCTGCACTCGTCCTTGCGAGCGGGGCGGGACGAGCAGGTCGATGGCGACGTAGATCGAGGCCATGAGTCCTCCCCCACCGAGGCCCTGTAAGACGCGCCAGGCGAGCAGTTGGGACATGGAGCCGACGGCTCCGCAGCCGATGGTGGCGAACAGGTAGAGGTAGAAGAATCCGAAGACGACGCGTTTGGGGGTAAAGGCGTCGACGAGTCGGCCGCCGACGGGGGTGGCGAGCGCTTTGGGCAGGAGGTAGGCGGTGACCACGGCGGCGTAGTCTCGCGCGCCCGAGAGGTCGGCGCTGACCTGGGGCAAGGCGGTGGCCAGGATGGTGTTGGCCATGGAGACTACGGCCAGGGTCAGGTAGAAGGGGGCCAGGTTGGGCAGAGGCCGCTCCTCGGTGGCTGTCATGGGCGGGCTTACTCGGGCGGGCCGGTTTCTCTTGCTCGTTTTGGCTTGATGAAAAAATGGCCCGGGGCGGTTGGCGCCCCGGGCCACTTAGGGCCTGGTGCTCCGTCAGGCCTAAATGATGGGATAATGATGGTGAGGCGCGATTCTGAGGAAGTTGTTTTGAAGGCGCATACCGAGTTGTACGTAACTGAAAAACAACAATGTCAGAATCGATGGATCGCCGTCAGGATCCCGTGATTTAGGTTTGACGGAGCACTAAAGCCTCTCTCTCTACGAAGCTCTGGTGGGCCTGCCGCAGGTCCGCCAGGGCGTACGAGGTTCCCCTCCACACCACCGCCCCTCGCCCTTCGGCGAGCCACGCCGAGCGAAGCATGGTGAAGCCCAGGATCGGCCCGGCCAGAGGAAACCCCACTCCGGCCCAGCGGGGGACGCCGGTGGCGTGGGCCGCCAGGCCTCCCACCCCAACCTGAAAGCCGTACCAGGCCAGGGCCCAGGCGGGAGAGGCGTAGGATGCGATGAGGGCCAGCGTCCACAGCGGCCAGGCCGAAACCAGCGCCGCCGCCAACGCATAATCCCAACGATAGTTCAGCCCGGCGTAGGCGTTTTTCTCCAACCCTCGGACCACTCCCATCAGTCCACAGAACCAGCGCACCGAGATCGCGTCTCGAGCCAGCAAGGCGAACTGACGGTAGCCGCGAGCCTTGACCATGCGTCCCAGGTGCAGGTCGTCGACCACCTGCAGGCGCAGCGGCTCTAACCATCCCATCTCCTCGAGCTTCTCCCTACGCACCATATTGAAGGCGCCCACTCCAACAAAGCGCTCCTTCTTGCGATGCACCGCCGACGGCTGGAACCGGGCCGCGAACAGCACGAAGAAATAGGCCACCAGCACCGGCTCCCAGAAACCCTGGGCCTCGAAGCGAGGAGCCGCCGCCAGGTGATCGGCCCCCAGCACCTGCTGGGCCGTGACGGCTCGGCGCAGCGCGTCGTGGCTGAAGTGAATGTCGGCATCGGTCAGAAGAACCAGCGGATGGCGGGTCGCCTTCACGCCTCTGTGCAGAGCGTGCACTTTGCCTAACCAGCCGTCGGGCAGTTCCTGGTTATGGATGACGGTCAGTCGGTCGGCCCGGGGATGACTGGCTTTGACCGCGTCCGCTAGCTCTCCCGTGCCGTCGCTGGAACGGTCGTTCACAAAGACGACCTCCAGGTCAGGATAGTCCTGGTCCAGCAGCGAGTTCAGCGCCTGAGTCACCGATCCGGCTTCATCCCTAGCTGCCACCACGATGGAAAGGCCGGGCAGGCGTCGGTCGGGGAGGGGAGGGAAGGAGGCCAGAGTCAGGCCTCGTTGCGCTTCGACCGCGGCCGCCCCGAGCAGGCCGAGGGAGGGGAGGGTCGCGGCCAGCAGTCGAGTCCATCGTCGATAAGGCATACGGAGGCTTTTGGCGTCGGCCGAAGGGCTCCTATCCCTGGACGGCCAAGCTCGCGGGATGCCCTCGAAACAACGTATCGCCGGACTGGCCATGGCGCTTTCCATGACCGTTCTGTCCGCCTGCAATAACCCCACGCCAGCCAGCGCCTCGTCCACTCCAGGGGCGGTCGCCCAGGCCGAAAGCTCGCCTTCGGATGCCTCGTTCACCCCCCAGGTGGCCGACGGTTTCGCGGTCGAACTGTGGGCGGATGTCCCTAACGCCCGCAGTCTGGCCCTCTCCCCGGATGGGCGGACCCTGTTTGTGGGAACTCGCGAGGACGAGGTGCACAAAGTCACCGTCTCCGAGGACGGCAAGGCGCAGAAAGGCGAACTGTTTCAGAAGGGGCTGAAGGGATCGAACGGGGTTTGTTTCCTGGGCGACGACCTGTACCTGGCCGAACGGCTGCGCATCGTGCGCTTCCCCGCCAGGGGCGGCTTCCCGCTGCTGTCCGAGGGCGAGGTCGTGCTCGACGGTCTGCCGGACAAAACTCACCACGGCTGGCGCTATATGAAAGCCTCGCCGGAAGGGCGACTGCTGGTGGCCATCGGGGCGCCCTGCAACGTCTGCCTGCATCCCGAGGACGAACGTTTCGCCAGTATCTGCAGTCTCAAGCCGGACGGCACGGATTTCCGCGTCGAGACCCACGGCGTGCGCAACTCGGTAGGCTTCGACTGGCATCCGGTCAGCGGCGACCTTTACTTCACCGACAACGGTCGCGATATGCTGGGCGACGATATCCCGCCGTGCGAACTCAACGTTCTGCCCAAAGGGAAGACGGATCTGCACTACGGCTTCCCGTTCTTCTGGGGCGATAACCAGCGCGACAGCGAGGTCAAAGAGCAGCCTCCGGCCGGAGAGTTCCAGAAGCCGGTGGTCAAGTTTGGCGCCCATACCGCTCCGCTGGGCTGCTACTTCCCTCGCCACGAACGCTGGAAGACGCTGCTCGGAGGAAAAGCGCTGGTGGCTCAGCACGGCTCCTGGAACCGCAGCACTCCGGTGGGCTACCAGGTGGTCTCGGTCGACCCGCTGTCGGCGGACAAAAAGGTCGAGCCGTTCCTCTGGGGGTTCCTGGAAAACGTGAACGGCAGCTACCCGGTCCACGGCCGTCCAGTGGACGTGACCGAACTCAAAGACGGGACCCTGCTGGTCTCGGATGACGGGAAAGGGAAGATCTGGGCGATCCGACCGGCCAAATAGCCAGGGGGGAGGGGTGAAGCCCGGTCTGGTTGGAGGCCGGGGAGATAGCGGGGAAAAAGCGGCCGCTCATGCGGGTGACAAAGGGGGCTCTCTCGTGATAAGATAAAGCGTCCCCAAGATCCAGGCAGAGGAGTCACGAGTGGCCGACGAATATCGCGACAAAATCGACAAGATCCGAGCAAAGCGCAGCCGCGACCCGTTTGGCGGTTCGTCGCTCAGCGGATACGACCCTCAGCAGGCTCTGGCCGCGCAGCGCAAGGCGCTCAGCAACACCGTCGGCATCACCCCGGCGATGCCGGTCAACGATACGGCCAAGCCGAACGTCATCGAGGGCCTCAAAAGCCCCTGGCTCAAGGACCGTGTCACGCTCTCCCTGGAAGGGCAGCTCGCCATGCTCGAGCAGCGCAATGCTGGCGGAATCCGGGTCGCCGACCTGGGCTACACCAACCGTATTCCCGTCACCTCGCTTCGTCCCGGCCTGTTCGTCAAGATCGAACCGCCGGGCACCTACCGCCTGGTCTACCATAACCGCTAGCGACCCCGTCGCTGGAGCAGAAGGAAAGCCGACCTCGTGTCGGCTTTTTGCTTTCTCGGAGCTTCAGCCCCCCTGCTCCCCCACGCCTGGTCGGCCGTGATGCGACTCGTCGAGGCGATGGCTCTCTCGTGGCCATCCTGGGCAGGCCCCGAGGGCTGAGATAGGGAAAGGCCTTCCCCGAGATACCGGGTGGGATCCGCTCCCTGGCCCCGGCGCACTCTAGCTTAGTGGGAGACAGAACGGCTTTGGCTTCGGATACCCAGGTCGCCATCGAAGCGGGCGACACCCTCGAGAACCTCGTCAATCAGTTCACCGATCCTTACGCGTGCCTGCGCGAGCTGATTCAGAACAGCATGGACGCCGGTTCGTCCTCCATCGATATCTGGTTCGAATACAAACCGTCCGAACCGGCCGGCCAGGGGATCATGATCATCCACGTGGATGACACCGGCGAAGGGATGACGCGTCGCGTCATCGACACCAAGCTGACCCAGCTGTTCTCGTCTTCGAAGGAAAACGACCTGACCAAGGTCGGTAAGTTCGGCATCGGATTTGTCTCGGTGTTCGCACTCGAGCCCAACGCCGTGATCGTCGACACCGGCAAAGACGGCGAATACTGGCGCCTGATCTTCAAAGAAGACCGCAAGTTCGATCGCATCATCCTGCCCACCCCGGTCGAAGGCACTCAGGTGCAGATCGTCAAGGTGGTCAGCGAGGCCGAATTCGAGCGAGCGAAAAAACGCTCCATCGACACCATCAACTACTGGTGTAAACACGTCGAGGCCGAAATCACCTGCGACGGTCAGACCATGAACCAGGAGTTCCGGCTGAACCACCCCTACGAGTTCGTGCACAAAGGGCAGGACACCGAAATCGTGGTCGCCCCGTCGGACGCTGTCGAACCGTTCTACGGCTTCTATAACCGCGGGCTGACCCTGCGTGAGGGCGAGAAAGAGTATCTGCCCGGGGTCGCATTCAAGGTCAGCAGCCGCTACCTGGAACACACCTTGACCCGTGACAACGTTCTGACCGACAAGAACTACGACAAGGCGATGGCGCTGTTGACCGAGATCGTCAACGGCCCGTTCCGCAAGCAGCTGTTCGAAAAGGCGGCGCGCTCGACCGATTATCAGCTGTTTGGGGCGCTGGCCGCCCGTTTCGGCCGCAAGCTGCCGTCCGAGTATGAGAGCCTGCCCCTGCTGCCCACGGTGGGCGGCGAGCGGGTCAGCATTCGGACCCTGCGCAAGGCGGCTCGCAAGCATAAGATGTTCCTCTACGGCTCCGAGAGCACCGTCCTGACCAAGCGGGTCCAGGAAGAGCTGGGCTGCCCGGTGCTGCTCTGGAAAGGGCCGGAAGAAGAGCCCGGGCTCGAGCGTTTGCTGGCTCGTATCGGCGAAGGCAGCCGGCCCGCCCTGCCGGTCGACCAGGTCTGGGCGGCCCCCGAACTGCTCGACCGTCTGCCCGACCACAAGCAGCGCCTGCTGGCCGAAACCAGCCGCTTGATGAGCCGGCTCAAAAGCCCCTACCGCGGCCTGGTGCCGGCGGACTTTGGTCGCCACTCGGCGGCCCTGGCCGATAAGCTTTACTTAGAGCAGGCCCAGCGCGACGAGCTGGTCTTCGTGCACGACCCGGAAGAGAAGCCGCGCAACTGGAAAAGCTTCCTGCTGGGCTTCGCGCGCGGCAAGGTGCTGTTGGTCAACGTGACCCATCCGCTGATCGAGCCGCACTTCCAGCTTTACCAGCAGCGCCCGGTGCTGGCGGCCTACCTGATGACCAAGGCGATCACCATCGACGATGGTCTGGACGCTGAAACCGAGTCGAAGCTTCTTGAAGCCGCTCTAGAGATGGAATCGTGATCTCCCGATGGAACCCGTACTGAAGAGTTTTCTCTATTGTGACGCGATCGTGCCTGCGCCCGACGGCAAGCTGAACTTGTACGGCATGTTCACCGACCTGTGGGCCAAGAGCTTCCCTATCACCTACCCGCGGTTCTCCGTGCTGTCGACCTGGGGTGGCGGTCTGGGCTTTCACGTGCAGCGCATCAAGATTGTGAACCCCGCCAACACCATGATGCTGCACCAGAGTCCCGAGCTCTACTTCACCCTCGAGACTCAGGAGCAGACCGTGCACGTGCAGTCTGACGTGAACAGCATGGTGTTCACCGAACCGGGCGCTTACAAGTTCCAGGTCTTCCTCGGCAGCCGACTGGCTCACGAGCACCACCTGCACCTCCATCTGACCTCTTAAAACTCCAACCTGACCCTCTCCGGCCTCCAACCGTCCCTCAGGCGGCGCGCTGGAGATCTTCCTGGATGCCTGACGGCAGCGCTTTACGAAGCTTGACCAGTTGGGCGAACTGCTTGTCCGAGTTGTCGAACGCCAGCTGCGCCTCGCGCAGGGAGCCGTGGTCGCGGGTCAGCGAGTACTGTTCCAGGTGCTCGAGCGAGCGGATCACCCCATCCAGCCAGCGCTTTTCGACCTCGAAGCACGGCCCGCTGTGGAAAAGATCCCCGCGCGAAGGGCGGCGATTCAGGTAGCGGGCGTGTCGCTCGCGCAGTTCCCGACGCCACTGGACCATTTCGGCCTCGGCGGTCTGCAAGAATTCCGCAACGGCCCAGTCGGCGGACTGGTCGTGCATCAGTCGCTGGACCAGGACGGGGAGGAGCAGGTAGCACTGTTGCAGAGCGAGCGTTCTCATAGCTAGAGAATAGGATAGGCGCGCTCCCGCCGCAGTGAGGGTTGAAGGCCGCCGTTGGTGAGACATGTCACACAAAGTTCAACATCTGTTCGTCGTCGGACCGCTACACTGAGAACGTGTTCAGCTCATCCACTCAGCTTAGCGGGGGCACCCTGACGGGACGCTTCATGCGCCACACCATCGAGTCGCGTCATCTCGGTGGGGAGCGCGGTGTGACCGTTCGCCTGCCCGATAACTACGACCCGGAAAACAAGTCGTATCCGGTCGTCTACATGCACGACGGACAGAACCTGTTCGACCGTCGCGCCGGCTTCGCCGGCCAGGAATGGCACGTCGACGAGGTCGTGGCCGACCTGACCCGACGCGGCGCCATGCCCGACGCCGTGCTGGTGGCTATCGACAACGGACCGGCGCGCAACGCCGAATTCAGCCACGTGGCCGACGCCGAATACGGCGGGGGTCAAGGCGAAGGCTACGAGAAGTTTCTGCTCGACGAAGTGATGCCCGCGGTGGAAACGTCGTATTCGGTGCGCCCCGAGCAGCGGGTGATGCTGGGAAGTTCGATGGGCGGCCTGGTTACTCTAGCCATCGGCCTGGCCCATCCAGGCCTGTTCGCGGGCCTGGGCCCGATGTCGTGGGGGGGGGGGGGGGGGGGCGGCGGGGGGGGGGGCGGATAACCACCA
>JAEXNA010000166.1 GCA_023447635.1 Vulcanimicrobiota bacterium
CTTCCAGAGACATCTGCAGGGCTTGGCGCGAGGCGTCGTGATCCTCGACGACGAGGATATGCAGCGATACCGAGGGGTTCAAGTTGTTGTTCTCACGTCCGGTGTGTGGTTCTAGCAAAACGAAACGCCCCCAGACGCCCTCATGCGGGTCTTCTCTCCCGACGGGAACGATCCTTGCCGTGAGGTCGGGGGGGTCCCCAGGGTCAACGAATTCGAGAGGCGAAGGTTTCTCCGTCCGTCCTGAACCCGGTCCGGGCCGGTGGCGTACTGGGCCCATGGACAATCAAGCTGAGAAAACGATCTGGAGCAGCACCTGATGGAGTCCCAATATCGCTATCGAGTCTGGATCATCCGCGGAGCCATGCTGTTCTTCGCCGTGCAGACCTCGACCGAGGCGGTCTCTTACATCTTCGGAGATTTCCGCCAGTTTGACGCGCTTTTCCAGGAAAAGTACACGCGCCACCTGGTCCTGGTGCGCACCCATGCCGCGTTCAGCGTGCTGGCCCTCTGCCTGGGGCTCCTGACCCTCTCGCCGCTAACCTTGCGCTGGCGAATCCACGCCTGGATGGGGCGAATCTACGGTCTGGCCGTAACGGTGGGAGGGGTCACGGCACTGCCCATGGCCCTGATGGCCGAGGGCGGACGCTCCTCGCAACTTGCGTTTTTTCTCCAGGCGAGTCTGTGGCTAGCAACGCTCTGGACAGCCATCTGGGCGGCTCGCCAGGGACGACTAGCTCTCCATCGGCGGTTCATGGTGCGCAACTACGCCCTCACCTACAGTGCCGTCCTCTCCCGCCTGCTCCTGCACGGACTGCAGCAGGCGGGGCTCGAGTTCAGCGACATCTATCCGTTGCTTTCCTGGACCTGGATGGCCGCGCTAGCCGGCGCCGAATGGTGGCTGGCCACCTGGAGGCCCCATGCGAGATAAATGCGCTCTCGTATTCCTATTAGTGGCAAGCGCCGGATTCGCTCGGTGGCAGTATGGGCAGGCCGGAGCGGAGGCCGATTTTCGGGCCTGTCTGGCCAACGTGAAGAAGCTGGCCACGGCGATGGAGATGTATTCGACTGAGCACAAAGGGCGCTATCCGCTAACTTTTCAGGCTCTCGTCCCAGTCTATCTGCGAGAAGTGCCGCTCTGCCCCGCCGCGGGACGCGACACCTACACTCGAGGGCTAGAACTGGGACCCTACGCCCCCCATAACGAGCATGGGTATCAGGATTACTACTACCTGTGCTGCTCGGGTGAAAACCATCGAGGAGCGTCCCCGAATACACCCTGGATCGATGGAGTCACGGGAATTCTGTTTCGGGACGAGAAGCAGGAGCTAACCTTTCGCGGATGGCGAGACTAGCTCTTTCGAGTTCTCGACACGCGAGATAGCGCCGGTCGATCCGAGAGCCCGACGAAGCTTCCAGTTAGGTCTTCTCTTTGAGGATTTTCTCTACGTGTCGCATCACGTCTGGCGTCGCGTACGGCTTCACGAAATAGCCAGCGAAATTGGGAAAATTGCGCGCCTTGTCGAAGTCCTCGCGCGCGCTCTTGGCAGTAAAGATCACCACCGGAAGCGACTTCAGCCCCTCTTGCTCGGAGATGTGCTGGCACACTTCCCACCCGGTCTTACCGGGCAGCATGATATCGAGTAGCATCAAGTCGGGCACGTGAGTCTCGAGCCGGCGCACGGCCTCGGCCCCGTCGTAAACGGGGTCGACCTTGTACCCCGCCCGGGTCAGATTGTAGCAGAGCACCTCGTTGAGTTGCTCATCGTCCTCGACGACCATGATGTCGGCCATTCTCCTCGTCTCCTTCCTGCGGCAACAGAATACTGAACTGTGTTCCTTCTCCCGGCACGCTGGCGACCTCGATGGTGCCGCCGTGGACCTCGACGATCTGCTTCACGATAGCCAGCCCCAGCCCCGCTCCACCCCGATTGGGCGTGCGGGCGACATCAACTCGATAGAACCGATCGAAAAGGTTCGGAAGGTCAGCTTCCGGGATCCCCTGCCCATTGTCCTCTACCGTGATGCGAATCCCTCCGCGCGGCCCCCGTGTCACGACCACTCGAACCAGTCCCGAGGCCGGCGTGTGGACCAGCGCGTTGTCCACCAGATTTAGCAGCATCTGCACCATCCGGTCCCGATCCGCCATCAGCCGGGGGACGTCCGATGCGGCCTCTAACCGAACCTCGGCGAACGGACCTTTGCGGCCTCCCACCGCCGTTTGAACGACCTCGTCGGCCACCTCGACCAGGTCCACCTCGGACAGCGAGCGCGCCATCGCGCCGCTCTCGATCTGGTCCAGGTCCAAAAGCTGAGAGGCCAACCGCGCCAGTCGTTCCGTCTGGGTCACGATGCGGGGAAGATAACGCTCGGACAGTTCGGGGTCGTCCGCTCCGTGCAGCACCAGCGTTTCGGCCATACTACGGATCGCGGCCAGAGGCGCGCGCAACTCGTGCGACACGTCGGAAACGTACTTTCGTCGCAACCCCTCTAAAAGAGCGAGCCGCGACGTCATGATGTTCAACGACTCGGCCAACTGCTCGTACTCGAGGGGACCCCTCACATTGACCTTCAGCGCCAGGTTGCCGCCGCTGATCCGCCGAGCCGCCTTGTTGATAATCTCGACCGGACGCGCGAAGTTGGCCGCCAAAGCCAGCGTGAACAAGACGATCACCCCCGCATAGATCCCCAATCCGATCGTCAAGGACGTTTGAATGCGGGCGACCTTGGCCTTGACCTGCCAGAGCGAGTAGGACACGCGAAGGACCCCATAGATCTCGGCGCCGGCCCCCAAAATCGGAGTATTTACGTACATCGTCTCGTCGATATCTCCGTGCACCGGTCGCTGCCAGGTCGTCGCGTTGGTCGACCCGTCCAGCGCCTTCAGCATCCCTGGCACATTGCTGTCGCTGACCTTTTCTCCAGGCTCTAACGACGACGAGAACGAAGTCGCCGTGATGATCCCCTGATCGTCGCAGATGACGAAGCGCATGCCCATGTGCCGGTCCCAACGGTCTACGATGTAACTCAGGCGCAGCAGATTTCCATCCTCGTCAAAGACCGCCGCCGCCATTTCGCTGGTCAACGCCGCCGTCGAGGTCAACTGCTGACGCAGTTGGTCGGCATAGAAATTCCACAGCAGCCGATTCAGGAAACTAGCCGCCAGCACCAGGGGAATGCCAACGGCTAGCAGGCTCAGGGCGACGAGCCGCCAGCGAATAGTTCGCAGCGAGAAAGGGAAACGGATCATAGAGAGGGTCTGGAGCCGCCTCTTCGCCGCCCACTACGCTTACCCCCGGATGCATCCCGATACGATGCACGGTATAGGGCGTACGGATGCGGTAGTATACAGGGCTCCCCTACCCCTGCGACCGAAGTGGCTCCGCTCGGGGAAAGCCTGCGCGTGCCTCCACCCAGGCACAAGGCTTTCTCAAACCAAAGTTCCGGAGTACCGCCTGTGGCCACCAAAGAGATTGCCGATTCCCCTATGGAGCTGGACCCCCGTCAACTGTTGGCGGCTCTGCGAAGGGTCAGGAAGGGCGACTTTTCCGCCCGCCTGCCGATGGACCTCACCGGTCTGGGCGGCGACATCGCGGAAGCTTTCAACGACCTGGTCGAGCGCAACCAGATTCTCACGACGGAGCTCGCCCGGGTCAGCGAAGCCGTGGGTAAAGAGGGGCGCATCAGCCAGCGTCTGGATCTGAAGAACGCTGAAGGCGACTGGTCGGCCTGTGTTGACTCGGTCAACGAACTTATCACGGACCTGGTGCAGCCCACTCGCGAGATCGCGGGCGTCATCGAAGCCGTCTCCAAAGGCGACCTTTCCCAGAGTATTCACCTCGAGATCGAGGGCCGCCCCCTGAAAGGCGAATTCCTGAGAACCGCCCGGGCCGGAAACTCCATGGTCAAACAGCTGGGCAGCTTCGCCGACGAAGTCACTCGCGTCGCCCGCGAGGTGGGAACCGAAGGGAAACTGGGGGGGCAAGCCAGCGTCGAAAACGTCGCCGGTATCTGGAAAGACCTCACGGACAACGTGAACCTGATGGCCGATAACTTGACCAACCAGGTTCGTAACATCGCCCACGTGACCACCGCTGTGGCTTCGGGCGACCTCTCCAAAAAGGTCACCGTCGAGGTGCGAGGCGAGTTCCTGGAGTTGAAAAACACCGTGAACACCATGGTGGACCAACTCAGCTCCTTTGCCGACGAGGTGACCCGCGTGGCCCGCGAGGTAGGCACCGAAGGCGAACTGGGCGGCCAGGCGCGAGTGAAGGGCGTCGCTGGAATCTGGAAAGACCTCACGGACAACGTGAACCTGATGGCGGATAACCTGACCAGCCAGGTGAGAAACATTGCTGAAGTTACCACCGCTGTCGCCAAAGGCGACCTCTCCAAGAAGATCACCGTGGATGTGCGCGGCGAAATCCTCGAACTCAAGAACACCGTCAACACCATGGTGGACCAGCTCAGCTCCTTCGCCGACGAGGTGACCCGCGTGGCCCGCGAGGTAGGTACGGAGGGCAACCTGGGCGGGCAGGCCAGCGTGAAGGGCGTTGCCGGGGTCTGGAAAGACCTGACCGACAACGTGAACATGATGGGCGACAACCTGACCGGCCAGGTGCGAAATATCGCCGAAGTGACTACCGCCGTCGCTAACGGCGACCTCTCGAAAAAGATCACCGTAGAAGCCCGCGGCGAAATTCTCGAGCTCAAGAACACCATGAACGTGATGGTGGACCAGCTCCGGAGCTTTGCCAACGAGGTGACCCGTGTGGCCCGCGAAGTGGGCACCGAAGGCAAACTGGGCGGTCAGGCGCGTGTGGAAGGCGTGGCCGGAACCTGGAAAGACCTCACCGACAACGTGAACTTCATGGCCGCCAACCTTACCAACCAGGTGCGAAATATTGCGGACGTGACCACCGCAGTGGCTAACGGAGACCTGTCTCGCAAGATTACGGTCGAAGTCCAGGGCGAGATTCTCGAGCTGAAGAATACCATCAACACCATGGTGGACCAACTCGGAAGCTTCGCCGACGAGGTCACCCGCGTGGCCCGTGAGGTGGGCACCGAAGGCAAGCTGGGCGGTCAAGCCGACGTGAAGGACGTGGCCGGCACCTGGAAAGACCTCACCGACAACGTCAACGGGATGGCCGCCAACCTCACCAACCAGGTGCGAAATATTGCCGAAGTGACCACCGCGGTGGCTAACGGCGACCTCTCCAAGCAGATCACCGTAGAAACTCAGGGCGAGATTCTCGAGCTCAAGAACACCATCAACACCATGGTCGACCAGCTCGGAAGCTTCGCCGACGAGGTGACCCGCGTGGCTCGCGAGGTGGGCACAGAAGGAAAGCTGGGCGGTCAGGCCGAGGTCGAGGGCGTCGCCGGGACCTGGAAAGACCTCACCGACAACGTGAACTCGATGGCCGCCAACCTGACCGGCCAGGTGCGAAATATTGCTGAAGTGACCACCGCGGTGGCCACCGGCGACCTCTCGCGAAAAGTCACCGTCGAAGTGCGTGGCGAGATTTTAGAGCTCAAAAACACCGTGAACACCATGGTGGACCAGCTGAACTCGTTTGCTTCCGAGGTAACTCGCGTGGCCCGCGAAGTGGGCACGGAAGGGAAACTGGGCGGACAGGCCCAGGTGCTCGGCGTCGCCGGCGTCTGGAAAGACCTGACCGACAACGTGAACCAGATGGGCGGCAACCTGACCAGTCAGGTGCGAAATATTGCGGAAGTGACCACCGCCGTCGCTAACGGCGACCTCTCTCGAAAGATCACCGTAGAAGTCCAGGGCGAGATCTTGGAGCTGAAAAACACTATCAACACCATGGTGGACCAGTTGAACTCGTTCGCTTCCGAGGTGACTCGCGTGGCGCGCGAGGTAGGAGTGGAGGGTAGCCTCGGAGGCCAGGCTCAGGTGAAGGGCGTAGGCGGAACCTGGAAAGACCTCACCGACAACGTGAACCTGATGGCGAACAACCTCACCAACCAGGTGCGAAATATCGCCGAGGTCACCACGGCGGTGGCGATGGGCGACCTGTCTAAGAAGATCACCGTGGACGTTCGCGGCGAAATCTTGGAACTCAAGGTCACCGTCAACACCATGGTGGACCAGCTGAATTCCTTCGCCTCCGAAGTGACGCGTATGTCGCGCGAGGTGGGCACCGAAGGGAAGCTGGGCGGACAGGCCCACGTTCGCGGCGTGGCCGGCGTGTGGAAAGACCTGACCGACAACGTAAATTTCATGGCTGACAACCTGACGAATCAGGTGCGTAACATCGCGGCCGTGACCACAGCGGTAGCCAACGGCGACCTCTCGCGCCAGATCACCGTCGACGTCAAAGGCGAGATGCTAGAGCTGAAAAACACCATCAACACGATGGTGGACCAGCTGAACTCGTTCGCCTCCGAGGTAACCCGCGTGGCCCGCGAGGTGGGCACGGAAGGGAAGCTGGGAGGTCAAGCGCTGGTGCTGGGCGTGGCCGGTATCTGGAAGGACCTCACCGACAACGTGAACCAGATGGGCGACAACCTCACCAACCAGGTGCGCGGTATCGCCAAAGTCGTGACCGCCGTCGCCAACGGCGACCTGAAACGGAAACTGACCGTAGAGGCCAAGGGCGAGATCGCCTCGCTGGCTGACACCATCAACTCCATGACCGACACCCTGGCCATCTTCGCCGACCAGGTGACCACGGTGGCCCGCGAGGTGGGTACTGAAGGAAAGCTGGGGGGTCAGGCGAGCGTCCCCGGCGCCTCGGGAACCTGGAAAGACTTGACCGACAACGTGAACGGTCTGGCCGCTAACTTGACCAGCCAGGTGCGCGCCATCGCCGACGTGACCACCGCCGTGACCAAAGGCGACTTGACGCGAAGCATCAAGGTCGATGCCAAGGGTGAAGTCGCAGCGCTCAAAGACTACATCAACGAGATGATCCGGAACCTGCGCGAGACCACTCACGCTAACATGGAGCAAGACTGGCTGAAGTCCAACCTTGCCCGCTTCACCCGCGTGCTGCAAGGCCACAAGGCTATGGCCAACGTGGCCAAGATGATCCTCTCCGAACTGTGCCCCCAGATCAGGGCCCACCACGGCGCCTTCTTCCTGGGCTCGTTCGGCGTCGATAACCAGCTCGAAAAGCTGACCATGATCAGCTCGTACGCCTACCGCGAGCGCAAGAACCTATCCACCACCTTCGAGGTTGGCGAAGGGCTTGTCGGTCAGTGCGCCATCGAAGCGCAGCGCATCCTCTTGACCAACGTGCCGCCCGACTACGTCCAGATCAGCTCTGGCCTGGGCGAAGCGCCCCCGCTGAACATTGTGGTGCTCCCGATCCTATTCGAGGGTCAGGTGCGGGCCGTGGTCGAACTCGCCTCCTTCGAGCGGTTCACCGACATCAGCCTCGCCTTCATGGATCAGCTCGCCGAAATCATCGGCATCACCATCAACAACATCGAAGCCATGATGCGTACGGAAGAGCTGCTCAAAGAGTCGCAGGCGCTGGCCAAAGAGCTGCAGAGCCAGCCCCAGCTGCGCATGGCCAACGAGCGACTCGAGCAGCAGGCGTCCGCCCTGCAAGCCTCGGAAGACGAGCTCAAGCAGCAAAAAGACGAGCTTCGCCGGACCAACGAAGAGCTGGCCAACAAAGCCACCCTGCTCTCGCACCAGAAAGAAGAGGTCGAACGGACCAACCGCAAGCTCGAGCACGCCCGCCAGGCGCTGGAAGAGAAAGCCGAACAGCTGACCCTGACGTCGAAGTACAAGAGCGAGTTCCTGGCCAACATGTCGCACGAGCTACGCACCCCTCTGAACTCGCTGCTGATCCTGGCCAAGCTGCTGACCGAGAACCGGGAAAAGAACATGAGCGAGCGCCAGGTCGAAGCTGCCCGTACCATCCACGGCGCCGGCATCGACCTGCTGAACCTGATCAACGACATCCTGGACCTTTCCAAGATCGAATCCGGCACCATCCAGGTCGACACCGCCTCCGTCGACTTCCGCTCGATCGAAGCCGACGTCGAACGCAACTTCCGCCAACTGGCAGAAAACCGCGGCATCGAATTTACCATCGAACTCTCGCCCGAGCTGCCTGACGAGCTCGAGACCGACATCAAGCGGATGCAGCAAGTGCTCAAGAACCTGCTCTCCAACGCTTTCAAGTTCACCCCTGAAGGCAGCGTCAAACTGACTATCACGCCCGTCGAAAGCGGCTGGTCGTACGAGCACCCCACCCTGTCGCAGGCCGAGCAGGTGATCGCCTTCGCCGTCGCCGACACCGGCATCGGCATTCCCGCTGACAAACAGACCGTCGTGTTCGAAGCGTTCCAGCAGGTCGACGGAACCACCCACCGCAAGTACGGCGGCACCGGGCTCGGGCTCTCCATCAGCCGCGAGTTGGCGCATCTGTTGGGCGGCGAGATCTTGCTCCATAGCGAGGAAGGTCAAGGCAGCACCTTCACCCTCTATCTCCCGCGCGACTTCAGCGAGCCCGATCTCAGCCTGGCCCGCCCCGAGCGCCCGGTCGAGTATCACGTCTCCTCGCACTCGGAATCGTCCATCGAAGTCCGGATGCCGACCGAGTCGGTCGAGGACGACAGCGGCGATCTCGGCCCCGACGACCTGGTCGTGATGATCGTCGAAGACGACCCCCTTTTTGCCCGCCTGATGGTCGAAAACGCCCGCCTTCAAGGGTTCAAAGCGCTAGTCGCTCAGAGCATGCCGGAAGCCATGCAGATGGCCCAGAAGGGCAACCTGCACGCCGTCACCCTGGACCTGCAACTGCCCGGTGGCAACGGCTGGACGCTACTGGACTTCCTGAAGCACAACCCCGCCACCCGCCACCTGCCCGTCGGCATCATCTCCGTCGAGGACAACAAGCGCCGCGGCTACTCGATGGGCGCCTACTACTACATGGAAAAACCGCTGACTCCGGACCAACTTTCCGGCGCCTTCCAAGCGCTGCACGAATTTCTGCGCGAGCCCGAGCGCCGCGTGCTGGTGATCGAGGACGACGATGTCGAGCGCGACAGCATCGTTCAGCTGATCGCCGGCGACGAGCACATCAAGGCTGTCGCCGTGGCGAGCGCCGAAGAAGCGCTCCCGCTGCTGCAGGAGCAGAACTTCCTCTGCATCGTCCTCGACCTGCACCTGACCGGAATGGGCGGCCGCGAGTTCTTAGAGAAAGCGCGCGCGCAATCCGACACGCTGGCGCCCGTCATCGTCTTCACCGGGGCCGACCTCTCGCCCGACGAAGTCGCCGACCTCGAGAACGTCTCCTCGACCGTCATCATCAAAGGCGCCGACTCGCCCGAGCGTCTGCTGGACGCCACCTCGCTGTATCTGCACCGCGAAACGTTCAGCGACAGCGAGCGCGAACTGCTGGCTCGGGCTCAAAAATCGGACCCCGACTTGCGAGGGCGTCGAGTGCTGGCCGTGGACGACGACGAACGCAACCTCTTAGCCCTGAAGTCGCTGCTCGAAGATCAGGGGATGGTCGTCGACACCGCCAGCAGTGGCAAAGAGGCGCTCGGCATGCTGAACCGCGACCCCGACTACGACCTCGTGCTGATGGACATCATGATGCCCGAGATGGACGGCTACGCCACCACGCGCGCCATCCGTCGTCTGCCCAACACCAAAGGGCTGCCGATCATCGCCGTCACCGCCAAAGCCATGCCCGGCGACCGCGAGAAGTGCATCGACGCCGGCGCCACCGACTACATTCCCAAGCCCGTGGACAGCGAGAAACTCCTTTCCATGCTGCGAGTGCTGACCTTCCGAGACGCCATGGTCCGGGCCTGACGAGACGAATTGAGCGTGACGCGCCTGGCGTCTGAGACCTCCCTCGCGAAGGGTATACTTCAGGATGCCCCACCTGTACCCACCCGGCCACGCGCGAACATGTTTTCGAAACCTTAATATCATGACTATGAGGGCGCTACGACGAGGGATAGGGATGGTGCTGCTGGCGTTGACGCTGGCCGGTCCCCTCTTCGCCGCTCCCACCACCACCGAATACCTCGGCTGGCTGGACCAGCGACGTCAGCTCTGGGTGCAAGAGATGAAGCGGATGGAGACCCACGAGCACGGCCAGTACCGGGTCGAGTATCGGGCTCTCTCCGAACGAATGGCCGGGGTGCGCGAACTCACCCAGTCGCTAAAAACGGCCAAAGGACCCGAAGAAGAGAAGCTGCGTCAGAAGCTGATCCTTGAGGTTGGAGAGGTCGAGCAGGGGTTGGAGTTCTTACTCTCCGAGACCCCGGAGCTAGCCGAGGAGACCCCGGCCCCTCCCATCGCACCCCCCTCCCCAAGATAAACCCACATAAAAAAAGCCCGCCATAATCGGCGGGCTTTTTTCTTACGAGGTCGCGTCGGTGTTAGACGATGCGGCGACGGTTCGGGTTGCGGCGACCTTTGCTCTGCAGCTGGAAAGTGTGCACGACCTTGCCCTTGCGGACGCGGGTGTTGGCCTTGACCTTGATGCCGGCGCCGATCGGGCTGCCCGTGGTACCGCGAAGCAGCACGGCGTCCGAGCCGCGCTCGCGACGGCCCACGCGGCCCATCAGCTGCTCGATCTCGGCCTCGCCGAAGTGGTCGGCGTCGGTGACCATCACCATGTCGGCCATCGGCACGTCCAGACCCGAGCCCACCAGATTGGTGGCCACCAGGATGGCGGGCTTATTGTCCCGGAACTGCTTCATCATGGTGACGCGGTCCTCGGTGGTCTTCGACTTGCCGCGCATGCGCTTGCGGTGCTCGTTCGAGTCGGCCATATCGCCGTGCAGGATCGAGACCGGCACTCCGAAGCGGTCGCGCACGTACTGCCCGATCACCGGCACGCGAGCGCGGGTTTTGGAGATGATAAAGATACGGCTGCCTTCGTCCAGGTGGCGCTTGAGCACTTCCATGCCCATATCGATCTGGGAGAAGATGTTCTCGTTCCAGCGCGCCTTCAGGTCGTGCACCACCGTAGGCGGCGAGTCGAACGGACGCGAGGTCATCTCGAACATCAGGTCATAGGCCTTCTCGGCCTTCAGGAAGCGGTCCACCGCGCTAGGGGTAGCCGTGGTGTACAGCACGGGGGTCTTCAGACCGCGCAGGTGCTGGAGGTCCTCTTCCTCATCGAAAGCGTTGACGTCGTCAACCACGATCAGAGCGGCCGACTCGAGCAGCCCGCGATACTTGCGGTGCTGCAGCAGCATAGCGCTGGCAACCACGAAGCGGACGTTGCCGTCCTTGACGTGGTCGATGATCTCGGCGCGCTGGCGGGGCGGAATACCGCCGTGCATCTGAGCCACTTCGCGGCCGGTGCCGGCGATACGCTCTTCAAAGTACAGCGCCTGCTGGCGGGCCAGGTCACGGGTGGGGATGAGCACCACCACGACCTGGTCTTTTTCGATCGCCTGATGCAGGCTGACACGCAAGAAAACTTCAGTTTTGCCCGCTCCGGTGGGGGCCTTCAAGAGCATCCGGTCCGTGCGCGCGGCCCCGTCGATCTTGGTGTTGAGCCACTCGATGGCCCGTTCCTGGTCGGCGGTAAGCTTGAACTTCTCGCCCTTGACCACGAGTTCGTTGCGCTCGGCAACTTCCTGGCTGTTCTTATCGATCTGCTCCCAGATCTGCTTTTTATCCATAGATGGACGGCATCTTATCACTGGATTCCGTAAGGTGTCAAAGAAATGAGGGCAGAGAGTCTCACCAACTCCGCGATTGCCAGCGGACCCAAGCGCCAGCGTAGCAGGAGGCCCGATCCGCAAGCCTAAGCCCTCCCCATGACCGATGAGATCGCCATCTTTCAAGACTTTGGATTCAAGCTCGCCGTCGTAGACAAGCTCATGTACAAAGACAGCTTGCTGACCCCGCGCTTCGATCTCGCCGAGCACACTGGCCGCCCTTTCGACGGGATGAAAGACGAAGACTACAGCATCGTCCCCGAAGCGCGAGCCTACTTCGAAGAGCTTCCCGTTCCGGCCCACCTCCTGAAGAGCATCGAAGAGCTCTACCAGGACGGCGGCGACGAAATCTACCTGCAGATCTGCCCGCAATGGTCGGGCGAGGACGACATCTTCAACATCCGCTCGGCGGCCGACGCCCGCTGGCTCCCGAACCTCAATCGAGTCACCATCTTCTACGACGACGACCCGACCATCCTGGCCGACTTCGAAGCCCGAGGGATCAGCGCCAGCTGGCTCTGAGAGAAACGCCGGTCACCGCGCTGGCTTCAACCCCGACTTACTGCGCCCAGGAGGCCGGAACGCCGGGCAGAGGCGGATTCCAAAGATAGCCAGTATCGTTCGAGGCCGAGCGCGGGTCGTAGCCAAACGGCCGGAGCGGGGCCGGGAGTGAAGGCCGGTCGCGAGGCCGAGATATCG
This sequence comes from Vulcanimicrobiota bacterium, assembly GCA_023447635.1. Lineage (GTDB taxonomy): Bacteria > Vulcanimicrobiota > Xenobia > Xenobiales > JADMJV01 > JAEXNA01. The sequence continues at coordinate 12,376 of JAEXNA010000166.1, forward strand.
AAAGGCAGCTCCTTCGACGCGATCGCCTCCTTCAACTTCCAGGGCGACGGCATCAGCAGCAAGTCGTGCGTGCCCGCTCCCCCCAGCGAGACCGTGTCTCCACTCACCCAGGACTCTGGGGTGGGAGGGGCCGGGGGGAGGGTCGCCTGGGGAGGCACCGAGGGGAGGCTGGTGCTGTAGCGGTTCCAAGCGGTGAAGGTGTTGCTGTATGGGAGGTTCATCATAGTCGTTCTCCTGCGTCGGTTCTTCTTCCTGAACTCAGACTACAGCGCGCGGGTATCCTGGCAGCGCCATCGGCCCCGGCGAATGTTTCCAAGATGTAAACCTTGTTAGCAGAAAAGCGGAAGCCAATCCCAGACCACCGCGACTCGACGATACCGACTTCCCGAAAGCCAGCTCCTTATCCATGCTCAAGGCTTTCGCGTCGTGCTCAACACAATGGCGAGCTCTTGCCCACCGAAACGCGAGCTAGCCCCGAAAAGAAGAAGGGCCCGCATAGCGGACCCTTCTCTCACGGTAGTCCCCTCGAAGGTCAGGGCGTGACGGGCCGCTCGAAGCGGCGCGCCAGAATACCTTCGGCATCGGCAGGCTGCAAGTTGGACATCCCACCGGTTTTCCCGGTCCCTCTCCAGGCCACCACAAACGAGGTCAGGCTGTGCACTGCCACCGAGGGGCGACCCTGGTAGCCCTGAGTGGTTGTGTTGACCCGCGTCTCGGCGCCCTGAGCCACCGCGTTGCTATCGTAGCGTTGCATGTAGACGCCGGAATCCGAACCGTCCTGACCCGACACACTGTTCCACACCACGACAAAGTTGCCCGCCGGGTCCGTATCCACCATCGGCGAGGACTGGTTGCCGCTGGTGTAGGTGTTCACTCGGAACTCATCCCCTATGGCTTGCGCAGCCGAATTGTAACGGCGAGCAAAGACCCCTAGTCCCGAGCCGTCCTGGTTCGAGCTGTCCCAAACCACCACGAAGCGTCCCAAACTATCAACCGCTACAGAGGACTTCGATTGCGTGTTCCCGCTACCCGTTGCCCCGATGTTCAACTCTGTCCCAACAGGGCCGTCGGCGTTGTAAACCTGTCCATGAAGGTGGGTGGACCTCCAGGTCACCATCATCTCTCCGTTCCGACCCAGAGCGATAGACGGCTCTTGCTGCAGTGAATCGGTCACCGTATTGACTCGAAACTCTGGCCCCCTGGGTATTCCATCACTGTCATAGCGTCTGACCATGACGTCCCCGTTGCTGCTGGTATCGCTCGTCCAAGCCAGCGCAAACTCTCCTGTGTCGCTGATCGCCAGCGCAGGCTGATTAGAGCGGCCAGAGGTTGCCACGACGAACTCGGGTCCTTTAGCCATTCCTGAGGCGTGAAAGCATCGAGCGTAGACACGAGGAGTGTTTCCCTTGAGATAAGCGATGACAAAGTCTCCGGAAAAGTTCATAGCGATATTGGGCCTGGTCCCTGAATCCACCGCGATGGGGAAACCTTTGGGAACCCCAGCGGCATCATAGAGCCGAAATCGCACCGGTCGGCTCGTCGTCGGAATCGAACTGTTGTTACTCACGACAGCAAAATTGCCCTGGCCGTCCACATCGATTCGGCGCTCCAGGGCGTCAGGAAGGTCATTCCCGACAACCCCCTGTGAGACCATGAACTCCTGCCAGGCAATCAGAGGGAAACGTGTGCCTCGCACGGTTGTTAGCCCGGGAAAGCTGACCTCGAAATTCCCATGACCGCTCGGTTGCCCAACTTGACCCCACGGGCCCGTTGCCCAAAGGTAGCTTCCACTAGCGTGAGCTATGGCGTAGAGCCCACTGGTCAGGCCAACCGTCGAATCAAAGGTATAGAAATTAGGCATTCGATTGTCGAGTACCGACGTAATACGGTTCTCGAGAGCATCGCGCAGCTCAGCGCTGGACGATCCCTGCAGGCTCACCGCGATCTCCCCACTGGTAGGCTGCGAGGTGATCACAATCCGGGCCGGCGCTCCATACGTAACGTTGAAGCTGGCCTCCGGCAGAGCCGAAGCGATCCCAGCCGCATTCGCCTGCACCGTGTAAGCGCCAGTGAAGTTTGCGCTCAGATCAGGGAAAGTCGCCACACCGTCGACTGCCGCCACCGAGGCGCCGACCAGAGTCGGCAGCTCCCCGCCAGCTCCCTCGGCCTTGACGAAACCGCCGGCCTTCAGCTGCAGCCAGATATCGCCGTCGAAATCCAGCACCCTCTCGCCCTGCTCGTCCAACACCTCGACTACAGCATCATCGCCGTCCGGGCTGGCCCCGGCCGTGAACGTGCCCGAAGGCGCGCTCACGAAGCTCAGCCTGTTCGCCGTCGCCGCCACCACGTCGAAGGGCGCGCTGGTGGCCGACAGCAAAACGCCCGACGTCGCCACCAGGCGCGTCGCCGCATTGGCCCGGTCCAGCTCCAGATCGCCAAAGGTCGCGATCCCGGCCACCGAGTTCAATCTCAAAGTCCCGCTCAACACGGCCGAGCCGCCCCCCTCAAGAGCTACCGTGATCGGCAGTTCCGCCGCCGACACCGCGTTCCCGTAGGCGTCCTGAACTCCGACCGACGTGGCCGCCAGAGCAACCCGCGCAGTTCCTCCCTGAGGCACCTCCAAAAAGACCAGAGCGTAGGGCGAAGCGGCACCCACTTCGATGACGGCCGAAGTGGCTCCAACCAAACCCTCCGAAGTGACGCTGAAGCGGTACGATCCCGCTCTGGTCAGCGCCACGGAGAAACTCGCGGTACCGTCAACGGCAGCCGTCGTCAAAGGTTCGAAGACCGCTCCTACCGGCGGAACCGGGTCGTCGGCCAGCGACAGTCGCAGCGACGAGGTGCCTCCGCTCAGCCGTGAGCCGAACTGGTCGCGCACCTCGACCTCCAGGGTGAACGCCTCACCCGCCGTCACCAGCACCGAAGGGCTCAAGGAAAAAGCCAGGCTCGTCGCCACGCGCTCCGGTTCCACCGGGGGCACTTCTCCCACAGAGAAAGCCGCGCTGCGCGCCGCCTGCAGCCCCTCGCTCTCGGCCACCAGCACCAGTCCGCTGGCGGCCGGTGTCACGCTCAAACCCGCCCAGGAGACCAGTCCATCGCTCAGCGCCAGGTCAGAGGCTCCGGCCAGCGTGGCTCCGCCTTCCAGCCTCAACCTCACCGTCCCGGTGGCGTCCGGCACGCGCTGTCCCTCGGCGTCCAAAGCAGCGACCTCGACTCGGAAAGCCTCCCCCGCCAGCAAGCTGCCGGGCTGGACTACGAAGCCCAGCCGCACGGCCTCGGCCGGAGGTTGGGGGGGAGGTCCCTGGTCCGGCACCAGACTGCTGATCAGCACCGACGCCGTCGCTCCCGTGCCCACCGAAACGTCCCGCTCCGAGCTCCCCAATAAGGTTCTGGAAGCGTCGTAAAACAGGATCCGAACCCGCACCAGACCCACGGGCAGGCCAGAGAACTCCTCCTGCCAGGGCGCCTCTTCCCGCTCGCTGACCCGGGAAGCCAACTCCCGCCCGGTCGAACTCGAGACCGTGATGCGCGCCTGAGCCACCGCCTGAGGAAGCTGAGCCAGCACCTCGCCCGCAGCGTCCATGGTAAGCAAGAGACGGCCTGTGGTGGCAGGTGGAGTTCCAGGGGGAGCTATAGGAGCATCGCCCACGGGGCCGGACACATCGCCGCCACCGCCTCCCCCTCCGCACCCCGTAGCGAACAGGAGTAAGAGCAGAAAGCCCAGACAGCGGTAGCGAAGCAAGTCGACGGGAAGCATAGAGAGACCTCAGGTGGAGAAATATTGAACCTGCAACCAGGTTGCCGGGCAAAGGCTTCGCAACCCACCGGGATACTCTTTCTCACTCCGAGTCCCCAGCGGGGAACGTGGAGCCAGGGGACCTCCAGTCGCCCAATCGCCGCTCGGCCCAAGCCCCCGTAGCGTCGAAATCGCCTGGAGCCCAGCGGACCGTTCTCCCGCGGTCGTCCCCAAGAAGTTTGCGCTAGCGCCACCGTTACGGTAGCATCATCAGAACTGTTCCAGATGGCCATCGCCGTCACGTCCTGCGGCGGACCGGCCGTGTAGGTCGCCATCGCTTGCAGGGTGACCGTCCCGTTCACCTCGACGGTCGAAGCGCCGCCGACTGCGGAAACCGTCAGCCCCGTGATCTCGGCCTCCTCCACCTGCAGCGACACCTCATCGCTCTGCCCGCCGAAGCTGGCCTGAATGCTGGTAGAGCCCTCGCCTACGGCTTGAACGCGACCCCGGTCCACCGAGGCCACGGAGGGGAAGGTGGAGTTCCAGACGGCCTGGGAGGAGACGTCCTGCGTGCTCATGTCCGAGAAGGTCCCGACCGCGCGGAACTCTGTTGCGGTTCCCAGGGCCAGGGTGGAGGCTCCGCCCTGGATCTCGAGATCCGTCAAAGTCGCGTCAGTGACCGTAACCACCGCGCTGACGCTCTGCCCCGAAAAGCTTGCGGTGATCGTCGCCTGACCGGCGGCCAGGCCGCGCACCAGGCCGCCCTCTACGCTCGCGACCGTCGCAGCGCTGGAAGTCCAGCTCACGCCCTCGCTCAACGGCTGGGTCGAACCGTCCGAGAAAACGCCGCTGACGGCCAGCGTTGTGCTGGTGCCTCGAGCGATGGCAGGCGACCCGGGAGCGATCCGCAGGCCAACGACCACAGCGCTGCTGACCGTCAGGTTCGCCTGCGCTTGCTGGCCACCGAAGCTAGCCCGGATAGTGGTGAGGCCGGGAGCCAGCGCCCGCGCCACACCGCCATCGACGGTGGAGACGGAAGGCCGGGTCGAGGTCCAGGTCGCGGCCGAGGTGAGGTTCTGAGTGGTGCCGTCGGCGAACTGTCCCACCACTTGGAACGAGGAGCTGGTGCCGTTGGCGATGGTCACCGTCTCGGGAGAGATGGTCAGACTTCGCAAAGCTGCCGAAACCAGAAGGATGGTGGGATTCTCGATCGTGGTGGTCTGTCCCTCGCTCAACCGCACGTCCACCTGGACTAATCCGACCACCCGACCGTCCGCCAGATATTCGAGCACGAACTCGGTCACCGCGACCGGCACCCCGTCCCACTCGACCGAAGCCGACAGGTCGCGGGCTTCCGGTCCGTAGAGCGGCGACCCCGCAGCGCTGTAACCGGTGGCCCGCACCGTGTCCACTTCCGCAGGAACCGCGCTCTGCGCCAGCACGCTGCGCAGCAGCACCGTGGCGGTCGGACCGACGCCGGGCCCGGAAGGGCCGGGCGTCACGACAAGCCCGTCGCTCCCTCCACATCCAGCGAGGAGCAGAGAGAAGAAAAGCACAAGCCACAGGGCAGAACGGTGGAACATCGGCAGAAGTTTTTCCCCTACTCGGAGTCACCTTCTGTTCACGCCGCGCAGGTCTATCTCGTGCCAACTGGACAAAACCGTTCCGGCCGGCCCGAAAAGACCGCTCAATCCCCCGCGGGGACCGATCTCGAGCTACTTGACCGAGGAAAGCTGGCCGAGCCCGGCCTGAAGTTGCTCGCCGCTCTGCTTGACCGACGCCATCGCCGTCAGCGAACTCGGCTCGTCCTTTTGCGCGAACGCGCCCAGCCAGTCGTCGAGCGCACGAAGGTGCAGCGCGAAGCTATCCTTGACCGCCGTCAAAGCCGCCGAGTAGGCGGTCGGAAGCTCGACCTCTTCGCCCAGCTTGGATCCGGCCTCCGACATCGCCTGAGACGTCTGCTGAACCTTGTCCCGATAGGTCTTGACCAGCGGATGGGTACGGCAGAACGCCTCGAAGCTCTGCTTCCTGGCTGTCTCGGCGTAGCCTAGAACAACACTGAGACTGAGAGAGTCGTTGGGCATGGTCGATTTCTGAGACTGCAGTTGGGCCTGGTGCTGGAATTGCTGAAAGCTTGCCATAGCGCCACCTTCCGCAAAACGGCGCCAGAATCTTTCGAAGGTCAGCGATTCTCGCAAAATTCCCGCAATTCAGCCCCTTTACCAGCGACCGGTCCCCCATTCCATCCCTCTAGCCCAGCAAAACGGCGAGCTCTAGCCCGCCAAAACGCGAGCTAGCCCCAGCGAACGCAACGTGCCCCCAGCGGCGTCCGCGAGGAGCCGACTCCCCAGCGGGGAATAGTCTGAGGACAATGCAGGCCTCTGATCTCCAAACTCTCGTCGCTGCCGGCGAGGACAGCCGCCACCAGTTCAAAGCCCGCGTCACCCGCGCCGATAGCCTGGCCCAGGAACTGGTCGCCTTCACCAACTCTGGAGGGGGAAAGATCCTGGTTGGAGTTGGCGACGACGGAAACATCGTCGGCCTCGACTCGGAGGAGGTTCGAGAACTCAATCAGCTCCTTTCCAGCGCCGCCTCGCAGCACGTCGAGCCGCCTGTCAACCCCACCAGCACGAACGTCCTGACCCCCAAAGGCGTGGTGGTCGTGATCAGCGTGGCCGATGGCATCAGCAAGCCCTACGCCGACAAGAACGGGGCGGTGTGGGTGAAGTCCGGTTCGGATAAACGGAAGGCAACGTCAAGGGAAGAGATCCTGAGAATGTATCAGACCTCGGGAGCCATACACGGCGATGAATTGCCCGTCAAAGGGTTGACCGTCGACGACATCGACCTGCCCTTCTTCCAAACGTTCTACAGCTCCCAGTACGGAGAATGGGAGCAGCAGAACCTCCCGCTCCCACGACTCCTGGAGAACATGAACCTTGCTCGCGAGGGAGAGCTCAACATCGCCGGAGCGCTGCTGTTCGTGGCCGCCCCCCAGTTTCGACTTCCCGTCTTCATCGTCAAAGCCGTCGCGTTCGCCGACAACGACATCACCTCGACCGCCTATCTCGACAGCCAGGACATCGTAGGCAAACTCTCGGCCGTCTTTGAAGAGAGCCTGGCCTTCGTCAAGCGCCACCTCTTTCGTCGTCAGAACGGGCAAAGCGTCAACAGCCTGGGCCAGCTCGAGGTCCCCCAAATCGTTCTCGAGGAGCTGCTGGCTAACGCCCTGATCCACCGCGACTACTTCGTCTCCGCCCCGATCCGTCTTCTCATCTTCCCGAACCGCATCGAAATCATCAGCCCCGGGCGACTGCCCAACAATCTGACCGTAGCCAACATCCGACTCGGCAACTCGAACATGCGCAACCCGATCCTGGCCTCATTCGCAAGCAGGCTTCTCCCCTACCGAGGCCTCGGAAGCGGAATTGTTCGCGCTCTGAAAGCCCATCCCCGGATCGACTTCGACAACGACCGCGACGGTCAACTGTTCAAAGTCACCATCCACCGCCCCGTCGACAACCCGACTTAAGAGTGACGATCGTAGCCGTCTTCCAGGCCACCAAAGAGGATGTCGCGGACCAGTGGAATTCTCAGTGCGCGGCCCTGGGCTTTCAGTCGTTGAGAGCTCTCCAGCCTCACCGTTGTAGGGCCGGTCGGGCGACAACGGCACCCGTCGTGAGACCGTGGTCGCGAGACATCTCACCAACGCCAAATCCCCAATGGGGAATTCGACATCGGCCCTCAGCCAGACGGTTCGAGCCGCCTAACGCCGCTCCGCCCGAAGGCTCTCGATCCTAACCGGGGAAAGCTCCGTAGCCTGCTGGATCTGCTCCACCGTCAGCTTCATCTCTAGCATTCGAAGAGCGACCTCTACACGGGCTAGCTCTCGGCCCTGTTCTCGCCCCTGCTCCAGGCCCTTCTGATGCCAACTGGACATATACTCAGACATAATCGTTTGCTCCTCAGGTAATAGCTTATCAAATTCGTGGTGAAAGATCTCCTCCTCCACGTGAGCTAGCCTCCAGCCAGCCCCTCCCCCCAACCCCCTCGACCCCCACGAAGGGCCCGCGCCGGCAAAGCGGAAACCTCCCCGGTGACCTCCTCCCCTCCCGTCCGCCTCCTCCTGTCCCTCCTCCTCGCCCTCTCCGCC
>JAEXNA010000206.1 GCA_023447635.1 Vulcanimicrobiota bacterium
CCTCTCCAAAGGAGCAAACCTGCCCCCTCCAAAGCCGAGCCGAGACTGCCGAACTTACATCCCAAAGAGCATCCCCTCCACCCCAAAAGCGCCAAGGGTATTTCGCCCTCCTGTCGGAAAGCTCCGCGCCATGTCCACCATCTCCATCGAACGTCGCGGTCCCGTCTCCTGGCTGACCATGAGCCGCCCCGACAAGCACAACGCCTTCAACCCCGCCCTGATCGAAGAGCTTCAGCAAGCCTTCCTGCAGGAGGGGAACGACCCCGAGGTCCGGGTGATCGTGCTGGCGGGTGCCGGCGCCTCGTTCTCGGCCGGGGCCGACCTGGAGTGGATGAAAGGTCAGGGCGAAGCCTCCGAGGACGATAACGTCCGCTCGGCCTGCGAAATGGCCGAACTGTTCCGCACCATCGACCGCTGCCCCAAACCGGTGGTGGCCCGCGTTCAAGGCGCCGCCCTGGGCGGCGGCAGCGGCCTGGTCTGCAGCGTCGACATCGCCGTGGCCGGACCCAAAGCGCTGTTCGGCTTCACCGAAGTCCGGCTGGGGCTGGTCGCCGCCGTGATCAGCCCCTTCGTAGCACGCCGCCTGGGCTATTCCCAGACCCGGGCCAAACTGGTCACCGGCGAGCGGTTTGGAGCCGAAGAGGCCTACCGCATCGGCATGGTCCATCTGATCTCCGAAGACCTCGACGGCGCCGTGGACAAAGTCGTCCAGGAACTGCTCCAGGGCTCTCCGCAAGCTCAGGCCGCTTCGAAAAAACTGCTGGCCGAGATCACCGACCTGCCTTACGAACAGCAACTGCAGCCGACCGCGCAGGCCATCGCCAGCGCGCGCGCCTCGAGCGACGGACGCGAAGGGCTGGCCGCCTTCCTGGAAAAACGCAAGCCGATCTGGGCCGGCTAACCCCAGGCTAACCCCAATCTCACCCCAAGCAAGGAGTGCCCTGCGCCGCCTCGTAAGGAGGTGGGATATGGCTCTTTCCAACCCCGCCAAAGTCGCTCTTGCCCTGGCCGCCGCCTTGCCCCTGGCCTATCGCGCCCTGCACTGCGGCCCCATGACCGCCAAAGCCTCGCCGCCCCCCACAGGGCTGCTGGACATGCACTGTCACACCGCCGGCATCGGCCACTGTGGCAGCGGCGCATGGGTCTCCGACGAACTGCGCAACAGTTGGAAATTCCCGCTCTATCTGCGCAGCTTCGAGACCACTCTGGCCGAACTGCAAAGCCGGGGCGACCGCGACGTGCTGGACAAAATCGCCCAGCGGTTAGAAGAGTCGGTGCACGTCGACGATGCGGTCATCCTGGCCATGGACGCTCCGCATAGCGACGACGGACAGCCGAACAACGCGGCGGGCGAGCTGTTCGTCTGCAACCGCTGGTTGGGCGCGACCCTAAAAGAGTATCCGTCGCTGCACTTCGGTGCCTCCGTCCATCCCTCGCGCCCCGACGCCATCGACGAGCTGCGCTGGTCCAAAGAGCAAGGCGCGGTGCTGATGAAATGGCTGCCCAACATCCAGAACATCGACCCTTCGAACCCGGCTTATGAAGAGTATTACCGGACCCTGGTCGAGCTGGATCTGCCCCTTCTCAGCCACGTCGGGGCCGAAGATTCGTTTTCCAAGGCCAACGACAAGTTGGGAGACCCGCGCCTGCTGAAGTTCCCACTCGAGTGCGGGGTCAGGGTCATCGCCGCCCACGTCGCCTCGTCCGGGCGTATCGATGAGCGAGACAACATCGACCATCTCCTAGAGATGATGCCGCTCTACCCCAACCTGGTGGCCGACATCTCGACCCTGTGCCAGCTGAACCGGACCAAGTACCTGCCTCGCGTCCTCAACGACCCGCGCCTGCACGGCCGCCTGCTTTTCGGCACCGACCATCCGCTGACCAACACCCCGCTGGTCACCCCGCTGCAGTACCCCCTACGCCTGACTCTAGCTCAGATGTGGGACCTGATCTGCACCGGCAACCCCTGCGATCGCAGCGTCAAGCTCAAAGCCGCTCTGGGCGTACCGCCCGACGTCTTCCTGCGGGCCCGCGACTATCTGCTGGGCCCGAAAACGGCTACAGCTGACGCACCTCGGGAAGCTTGAGGACCTTCAGGATCAGCTTGCCTTCGGCGGTCCCCGCACCAGCGTAGGCGAAGTCCTTCGCCATATCATCGACCGGAGCGCCCAGCGCCACCAGTTTCTCGACCGCCAGCACGTTGTCGCTGAGCACCGCCACGTGCAGCGGGGTGGCCCCCGTCTCGTTGACCGTCCCGATCCCCGCCTTGGCGGCCACCAGGGCGTCGGCCGCGCCGAAGTAGGTCTTCCGGTCGGTCCAGTTGGTCACCCCGGCCCAAACGTGCAGCGCCCCGGTCGGAGTGGCCCCCGCCCCCACCAGCAGACGGATCTCGGTCAGCCGGGTCAGACCCGAATGACGCGCACCGATCGCCGTGAGCAACGGCGACGAAGCCTGGCCCGACAAAGTCACGTTAGGTTTGGCGCCCGCTTCCAGCAGCACCTTGACGGCTTCGGCGTTGCCGATCTTGACGGCCTCGAGCAGCGGGGTCGAAGCGCGTTCGCCCCGTAGTTCCATCAGCGGCTGGTTGGCCAGCGCCGGGTTCGCCTTCAGCAAAGCGCGCAGCCGGTTGGCGTCGGCCTCGGCCTGGAACAGGCCGCTCTCGGCCACTCTGGGCGCCTTGAGCAAAGCTCGCACCTCGACCTCGGCGGTCGGCCTGGCCACAGGCTGAGCCGCCGGCTGCCCCCCCGACGGCACGGAAGGCTGAACCCCGGACCCGGACGCCGGTGGAGTTGAGGGCGGGGCGGCCGGCGGAACTGCGGGCTGAGCAGCCGGCTGGACTGCAGGTTGAGCCCCAGCCTCAGGTTGAGCGACCGGCTGGGCCAGAGCCCAGCCGTTGAGGAAGAGAAGAGCGACCAACCAGGGAGAAAAGCGTACGGACATGCCTCTCCCATACCCTATCGCGGCAGATTTACGCCTGGACTTCGCTTATCGCCCGCCGTCGGCCCCCAGGACTCGACCCGAACCGGGGCCCCCAGCGCCTCTCCCAACCCTTGCAGCAGCCCTGCCGCCGAGACCTCGCGATAGCGAGGCGTCCCCGCCGCCACGGCCTGCCCCAGCCGCTCCTGATAGTCCAGGCAGGTCCACGGCCCGAGCTTCAGCCCCTGCTCGTCGATAAACTCCGAGGGCAGCGTTTCATACTCCGTTCCTACCCTCCAGCCCGGGCCCACCCGATCCAGATGAGTCACCGCCAGCGCATCGATCCCGCCGCAAGCCCGCACCGCGTAGCGCAGCAAAGGAAGGTCCAGCCAGCCCTGGCGGAACCCGCCCTGCCACGGCCCCACAGCGTTGTGCGGCTCGGGCAAACACAGTCCGGTCTGCTCGGTAGGAAACGGACCCGCCCCGTGCCGGGTAGCGTAGGAACGCGTCACACCCCACTTGACCACCTCACCGTCCCAGCCGTCCAGCATCTCCAGAGCGTTCCCGTGAGTGCAGGTCGACCAGGTGGTGTGAGGGTGAAAGCCGCGCCACTCGTCCAGCAAAACCCCCTGAGCGCCCTCGAACACCACGCTCCCTTCCCACCGAGCCTCCTCCACACGCACCTGCTGCAGCAGCCTTGCCGCCGTCTCCAGCCAGCGCGGAATCACCTCGGCGCTCTCTAACACCGCCATCTCCAGCGCCCCTTGCGGGTCCCGCATCAGCTCTCGCCGATGAGGGGCAAAAAGCTGCCACTTACGCTGCTGCAGGCGAAGAAGACGGGGTGGGAGGGAATCCGGTTGGAGCAGGTCCGCCGCGCGTATCGCCTCCCCTGGGAAGAGCAAGGCGTCCTCGGCCGTCTCCCCGATACCCAGCCCGCAAGAGCCGTGCCTCCCCTCCCGCCTCAGGATCTCCCGCAGGCGGTTGGCCGCCTGCTGGAAGGGGGTAATGAGGAGCGCCCCAGGAGAGAGGGAGAGCCGCTCCAGGGCGTCCCCGACCCCCTTCCCGGCCAGCACCCGGGCCTCTTCCAGAAGCCCTCCGGGGTGAAGCAGAGTATGCCCGGAGAGGTGGGTGCGAACGCCGGGGACGAACGTCCCCGCCCCCAGTTGGGAAAAGGTATGAACGCGCCCGTCGTCCGTCACCACCGTGTGCCCGGCCTGGGCCCCGCCGTTGAAGCGGACCACTAGGTCGGCCCCGGTCCCACGCACCAGATGGTCGGTCAGGGTCCCCTTCCCGCTATCGCCGAAGCCCAGGTCGACCACGATATGCGCCTGTCGAGCCGTCATGGCGCCACCGCTTCCAGGTGCGGCCCGGCCGTAGCGTCCTTGCCCAGCGTGGCCGCGTAGGGAGTCAGCGCTCGCAGCACCCCACCGATTCGCTCCTTGTTCAGAGCGCCCGCCTCCAGGTTGCGAGCCAGGGCGTCAAGGTCGCTATGCACCCCTTCACCCAGACCGACCAACGCCGCCGCCACGTGGCAGGTGTCGCGCGGGTCTTCCATCACGATCACGTGGTCACCGATAGCTTCCCTCCAGGCGTCGGCGCAGCGGGCCGCTCGGGTCAGGTCGGGCACCAGGAAGAACGGATGGTAGACGCGGGACAGTTCGTCGGCCACCTGGGCCAGCGTCAGGTCGTTAGGAATGTCGTCCCCGATCTGCTGCTTGACCACGCTACGGCTGGTCGTAGGGTAAGGGTTCTCGTCGCCGGTCATGAAGAAGTAGCCTCTCTTGCCACGCTTCTTCAGCGAGTCGATGTCGGTATGACGCGCGGCAAAATACATCGCCAGGTCGTAAGACTCGCAGCCGTTGCCGCCGCCGCCCGCTTCGAGCCAGGTCCAGGTCAGCCAGCGGTCCATGTCCTCGGCCATCGATTCGAACTGGCCCACCTGCAGCGGTCCCTTGTCGAAACCGACGTCGCCTACCGCCATGAACATGATCTGCGGGTCCGCCACCCCGCCCTCGAGCAGCGCCTTCATAAATCCGGGCAGCTCCTGACGAGCCAACTGGTTGGGGATCTCTCCCATCGAGCCGGTCACGTCGAGGGCGAAGATGATGGGCAAGGAGTTGGGGTGGTCAGGGCTGTCAAAGCTCTCGCGCATCCCCACCCCGAAAGGGTTCATCAGGGGGTGAACCGAGCGCTGCGTGAACACCTCGGCCTTGCTCTGGTGGGTGCGCTTGGCGGCGATGGTCTGGTGCGATGTGTAGCTGTAGTTTCCGTATCCCATAGGGGTCCTCCGTATTTTAGGTCAGGGTAAATGGGTGGAAGCGAGCGGGGCCAAAAAGCTCGCTCGCCAACACCTTCAACTTTTCTTTGAGCTCCAGCGGATGGCCGTGACGACCCGCCTGAAGCGCCAGTTTGCGTAGCTCCGAGGGGGCCGACGCCCCCAGCAGGGCGGTGATACAGACGCCGCTGTCAGCAAGGTCCGTACCCGCCCCGCGAGCCACTTCGGACCAGCCGCAGAAGGCGGCGCCGTGGTCGCGAGGGTGAAGCAGCACGTGGTTCGGGGCCAGCGCGTTGTGGCAGAAACCCGCGTCGTGCAAACAGGCCAACTGCTCGAGCATGCGGTTCCAGATCCAGACGGCCGCGCGAGGGTCCACTCCCTGCGGGTACTGCGCCCGAGCCTGCTCGAGAGTGAACGAGAAACCCACTCTCCAGCTGAACACGGCCTTCACTCCGTGCGCCTTGGAAAAGGCCAGCGGTTGCGGAGCCAGGTGGCGTAGGAAGGCGTGCTGCTCGCGCACCCTGCGCAGGTTGTCCCACTCCCGCCTCAGGCCGTCTCCCCCGCCGGTGTGCGCCACCTTCAGAACCACCAGGCGGGTCAAGGTTCGCTCGACTCGCGCCAGGTAGGCGTCGCCGTGCTGTCCCCGACCCAGGCGGCCGTGCACCCGATAGGACTGGTCGCCTACCGTCACCGCTCCCAAACCGGCCGGGTGAGGGTCGGCGATCGGGGCGGGAACCTGGTAGCCCGCGTGAGGCGGGGCGTAATACTCGGTGCCGCAGTAGGGGCAGCTGGGATAGCTCGAGGCCAGACCCTGAAGCGCCGCCCCACAACCAGGGCAAGAGACCTTTTGAAGAATAATGCTCTTCATGAGTCTAATCATATTGCTCTTTGAGAGCATAATGTCAAGGGGGGGAGGGAGAAAAGATTTCCGGAGGGAGGGGGTGAGGGTTGAGGAAGACGCGGGGGACGATGAGCAAAGAGCCCGGACGAAACGAGCCTTGCCCTTGCGGCAGCGGCAAGAAGTGGAAGAAATGCTGCCGTGGACTTCCCCTGCCGGAACAGCCTCTGGCCACCTCCGAGGGGCGACTGCTCGAACGTTTCGCCCATCTGGTCGCGGCCGTGCAGAGCGAGGCGTTAGAGCGGTTCGGCGGCTCGACCCTGGCCCGCTGGAGTAGCACGCTGCAGGGCTCGGACCCGACGGCGGAACTGGCCATTTTTGCCGAATTCACCGCTTTTCATGTAGCTAGCGACGAAGGCGACAGCCTGGCCGAGATCTACGCCCGCCATCACCTGCTCTCGAAGGAGAGTCGGAGCCTGTTGGAGGCCGCCGCGGGCGAGCCTTACTCGGTTTACCGCCTCTCCCGAGCGGCCGGTCAGGGCACCGTCGAACTGCACGACCCGATCACCGGCGTGCGCCGCCAGGTACGTAGCGACGGTCGGTTGGAGGGGCGGGTCGGCGAGGCCTGGCTCTACGCCAAAGTGCTGAGCTACGGCGGCGAAACGGTGCTGCTTTCGTGCTGGCCGCTTTTGGTCGAGCAGGCCCCGGCCGAGGCCGTGGTGCGCCGATATCTGAAGGAGCGCCAGCGGGTCAAGCCGGCCACCCTGCTCAAGCCCGACGAGGCTCAGTCGCTTTACCTTAGTTGGAGCGTGATGGCCCGCGCGGTGGCCACGCTGCGGAACGGTTGAGGCCCTAGCAGGCTTAAGGGTTTCGAGGGAGCCGACGGAAAAAGAACGCTCGCCTCGGTCCGCGTGACGGAGCGGTAACATAACTTGTCTACCTTCGAGCGGACCTTTAGGCGAGAATAGCCTGGCGAGGGGGTGGAGAGGACCAATCGAAACCCCGCAGCTTTCGCTCCAAATTTTTTGTTTCCGAGGATTTAGCCACGATGATGATCTCGTCCAACACCAGCGCCTTCGCCGCCAACCGCTCGACCGCCGCCCGCGCTGCTGGCAAGAGCGAAGCTCCCCAGAGCGAGAGCGCTCCCGTCGCCGACCAGGTCCAACTGGGTGGTGGAGGCGCCGAGGTCGCTCCCGGCCTCTTCCGTCAGGCCATCCCCGGCAGCTTCATCGTCAAGGCCGACCCGTCCGAAATGGCCTCGCTGCAGTCTTCCGGCGCTAACGTCGAGAAGGTTCTGGGCGAAGCCGGCGACAGCACCTACCTGCTGGTCCAGGCTCCCGAGGGCAACGTCGCCTCGCTGGAAGAGAGCTTCACCGAAGTGATGCCCAACTACCAGTACAGCGGCAACGTCTACGACGACCCGATCGCTTCCGACGCCGCTCCTCAGAACGCTCCCAGCGGCCGTCCTCGCCACCTGGACATCATCAACATCGAGCCGGCCTGGGCCGTGACCAAGGGCAGCCCCGAAGCGGTCACCGCCATCACCGACGGCGGCGTCGACCTCAAGCACCCCGAACTTCAGGACTCGCTCTGGCAGAACCCCGGCGAGATCGCCGGCAACGGTAAGGACGACGACGGCAACGGCAAAATCGACGACGTGCACGGTTGGGACTTCACCGACGTCGACGGCGAGCCCGGCCACGGCGGCAGCTACCACCACACGCACGTGCACGGCATCTCGCACGCTCGCGAAGGCAGCAGCGGCGCGACCGGCGTGGCTCCCGGAGCCAAGAGCATGGCGCTGCGCATCGACGGCGGACGCAAAGCTTACAGCTCGGCCCTGGTCGCCGAAGCGTACCTCTACGCGATGAACGAAGGCGCCAAGAGCGTCAACACCTCGTACAACATCGACGGTTTCCCTGGCGACAAGGCCATCGAGAGCACCTACCGCACCCTGGCCGACAACGACGTTCTGGTGTTCAACTCTGCCGGTAACAGCGGCCGCCTGAACCCTGCTCGTACCGTCTTCGAAGACATCGTGCTGGTGGCTTCGACCGACACCGCCGAAGCCAGCGTCGACAAGCGCAGCTCGTTCTCGAACTACGGCGTCGGCATCGACATCGCGTCGCCCGGTAAGGACATCATGTCCACCCTGCCCGACGGCAAGGTCGGTCCGCTCAGCGGCACCTCGATGGCTTCGCCCGGCGCCATGGGTCTGCACGCTCTGGTCCAGAGCGCGCACCCTGAATGGAACCGCGAGCAGCGCTGGGCGCAGATCGCCGGCACCGCCGACAACATCGACGCCAAGAACCCGACCGAAGCCGGCCTGTTCGGCGGCGGACGGATCAACGCCGGTCGCGCCCTGACCGAGACCGTGGCCGCTCCCACCATCTCGGTGAAAGAGGCCAAGAACCCCAACGGCGGCACCACTAAGCTGACCGTGCGCTTCGACAAAGTGCTCGACACCAAGAGCGCCAACACCCAGGAAGCCTGGCAGGTGGTCAACGACAAAGGCGAAGTGGTGCTGCAAGGCGCTCCTAAGGAGATCCGTCTGCTGACCAACCAGTTCGACATCAACGTGGGCACGCTGCCCGCCGGCAAGTACGAGTTCGTGGCTTCCGCCGACGTGCTGAAAGACCCCTTCGGTCAGGCTCTCGACGGCGACAAGGACGGCAAAGCCGGCGGCAACTTCACCCAGAAGTTCGAAGTCAAGTAAGCCAGGCTCGGGCGCTCGGCGCTCGAAGCTGAACAAAAAAAGCGAGAGGTTCGACCTCTCGCTTTTTTTTTGCTTCGGAGCCCGGTCGGTCCGAAGGCCCGGGTCTGTCCGAGGAAACTACTCGGTGATGGCCGTGCCGATCCGCTCGCCCATACGGACCAGCGTCTCGACGCCTTCCTCAGAGCGCTGCACGATATCGTCGTCGAAGCGGATCTTGCCCGGCTTGAGGAAGAAGATGGTGGTACTGCCGCCGTACTTGAAGTAGCCCTTCTCGTCGCCGGCCTGGACACGCGAGTTCGGGGTGGCCGTCTGGATGATGCTGCCCACGCCCATCGCGCCGACCTCCATCAGCAGCACTTCGCCGAACTCTTCGGTCTGCAGGGTGGCCAGGGTGCGCTTGTTAACCGCGAAAACCTGCTTCTTCTGCTCCAGAACGAACGGGCTGACGCTGTGCAGCAGGCCCGGAACCTCGACGGTGGGACCGACCACGCCCGTGGCGGGGAAGTGGAACCGGTGATAGTCCGAAGGGCAAAGGCGTAAGATGCCGCAGGCGCCGCCGCGGAACCGCTCGACCAGCGAGGCGTCGTGGTTGAACAGCTGAAGCAGGCAAACAGGCGCCCACTTCACGTTGGTCAGGGTGTCGTAGTCGATCTCCGGGAACACCAGTAGACGCCCGTCGCCGGGGCTTAGCCAGTTGCCCTTCCCGGCATCGAGCGGACGCGCGCCGGGCTTCAAGCCGCGGGCGAAGAACTCGTTAAAGGTGCGGTACTCGTCGATCCCCTTCTCGCACTCCTCGACGTCGATCGCCAACTCCTCGGCAAAAGAGCGGATCTTCTTCTTGCTGAGCGGGGTGTCGTAGTAAAGGCCGCCAAAGAAGCTAAGCCAGCGATAGACGAACAGGCGGGTGGTCAACTGCACACCCCAGGGGGTGCCGTAGAACAGGCGCATCAGCCCTTCCCCGCTGATCACTTCGTCGAACATCTGGCCTTCGGCCCGAGAGAAAACCTGGATCTTGATGTTGTCCACGCCGCCGATGTCGGCCAGGGCCGCAGGGCTGAACAATCGGTTACGCCGATGGGGGCGACGCACATGAGCCGGTGCCCCAGAGGCGGCCCGCTCCATCTGGGCAGAGAATTTCATCTGATGGATCTACCATAAAATACCTCTTTTGGGAAGAGAACCCGCCGGGCGTGAGCCCCTCCCCCTGAACAACAGCCCTCAGCGACACGATATTTTTGACGCTTCCATAACGACGCTGCACGATACTGGCAACAAGATACTTACGAAAGAAGCGCTCCGAACATGGCAGTTCTCACCTCCTTCGCTCCCCCCGCCCTGCACCTGGCCTCCCGTCCCGCTACTAAAAAAGTCGTGGTCAAAGAGCACCAGGGCGACGAAGTCGTTACCTACACTCGCGACGCCGACGGAAAGGTGACCGCCTCCGGAAACGGACTCGAGAACGCCTCCTGGATCAAGCGCACCAAGCAGAAGCTTTGGGAGTCGCTGGTCCCCGAGAACCTTTCGGCTAACGTCAGCAAAGACTACATCGCCACCCGCAAATGGCAGGTCGGCCGTGACGCCTTCGGCGCCTTCGGTGGAACCGCTTCGGTAACCGCCTCGGTCGCCGCCATCGGCGCGGCCAACGGCGCCCTGCTGGCGCTGGGCATCGCCGGACTGACCCTGGCCAACGTGACCTGGGTCAAGGACCGTATGGCTCAGCTGACCACCTTTACCTCGACGGGTCTGGCCAAAATCGCGGAAAAGACCCCCCGCCCTTTCATCCTGGCCGCCGACGTCATCACCAACCTGGGCACCGTGGTCGACGCCACCACCGCCATCCTGCCTCCTATCGCTTACTACCCGCTGATCTCGACCATGGCGGTCGTGCGCGCCGCTACAGGCACCATGGAAGGCGCCGCCGGAGCCGGTATCGCCCCCCGTCAGGCCATCGCCGACAACATCGGTGAAGTCGGCGTGAAGAACGCCAACCAATCGACCATCGCCACCACCCTGGGCGCCACCGCCTCGCTGGTCGCCCTGGGCGCCCTGACCACCGCCATCGGCTTCGGCCCCGCCGCCATTGCGGTAGCCGCCACGGGCGCGGTCGGCGGCCTGTTCTGCAAATACATGATGCTCAAGAACCTGGACTACAACCCGGTCAACGAAGGCGCCATCCGCAACATCGTCGCGGCCCAGGAAAAGGGAGAAGCGATCCCCGGCCCCGCCAGCAACCTGCTGCTGCAACTGCCCACCGTGTTCACCCGCAACAAACTGGTCATCGGCGACTCTGTGGCCCCGCTCTTGAACGACGCCAACTTCCCCAAATACCAGGAGCTGTACAGCGACCGCCCCTACATCCTGAGCGTTCAGGACGGCGCTCCCCACGTGGTGCTCAAGGACGACACCGACATCACCACCGACAACCCCAAGCCCGGTATGGCTCCGCTGCCCGACAGCTCGGACTACGCCCGTAAGATGGCCGAAGTGCAGGCCGCCTTCCAGGCCGTGCACGCCGAGAAGTTGCTGGCCAGCGACGAGTTCAAAGAGCTGAAAGCCCGCGACGGCGCCGACAAGGCTAACCTGTGGGTGGTCGAGCAGAGCTACAGCAAGGTTCCCGCCAACATGCAGAACCTGCTGACCGAGATGAAAGAAGCCGGCTGGAGCGTCGACACCGTGCGCTTCAACGGGGAAGCCCGCCCGGTTGAGCTGTCCCAGGGCCAGCAGCAGACTCAGCAGCAGCTTTTCTAAGACTCAGCCGATAGCCGTCCCAAGCTCTCCACCCCTCGGGGTCGAGGGCTTTCGTCACAGAATCGTTAAATCGGCAACCCGGCAGCCTTTCTGTGGCTCTGTTACAGAAACGACAGGTCGACCGGATCGCAGTTCCGGGCCAAGGGGCCCAACCCGTCGCGGTGGAAACCTGGGCGCCTTATGGAAGCCCCCAACGAGATTAAAGAAGACCCCGAAGCCGTCTGGCTGCGCGATGTGTACGCCGGCGACGAGCTTCAGCTGACCGCCCGCGCCGTGATTGTCGGGCTGCTGATCGGCGCCGTGATGTGCCTGTCCAACCTGTACGTCTTTTTCAAGACAGGTTGGAGCCTGGGCGTCACCCTGACCGCCTGCATTCTAGCCTTCACGGTCTGCCGGATTATGGAGGTGGCGGGCTTCCGTCCTCTGAGCGCGCTCGAGAACAACTCGCTGACCACGGTCGCCTCGGGCGCCGGCTATATGACCGGAGGCGGAAATATGGCCGCTTTTGGCGCCCTGCTGATCGCTACCTCGGTTCGACCGGACAGCTTCTCGATGGTGCTGTGGTTTGGAGTGATCGCGGCCCTGGGCGTCTTTGTGGCTATCCCCATCAAGCGCCAGCTGATCAACAAAGAAGGGCTGGCCTTCCCCACCGGCACCGCCACGGCCGAGACCATCCGCTCCTTGCACGCTCAGGGCGCAGAAGCCGGAGGCGCCGAGAAGGCTCGCTCGCTGGGCATCGCGGCGCTCTTCGGCGCCTTCGTCGCATTTTTCCGCGACGCTACCTGGGCCTGGATGCCGTTCCGTCTACCCGCCACCCTGCCGCTGCCGATCGAGATCGCCGGCCGAGCCGCCAAAGACTGGACTCTGGCTTTCAAAACCGAGGTCGTGCTGCTGGGCGCCGGGGCACTGATGAACTTCCGTACAGGCTGGTCGCTGCTGCTGGGCGGCCTGCTGACTTACGGCTTCCTCGCTCCCAGCCTCTACGAGCAAGGTCTGATCACCGACGTTGCCTACAAAGCGATCGTCAACTGGACCCTGTGGCCCGGAGCGGCCATCCTGGTCAGCTCGGGCCTGACCTCGTTCCTACTCGACGGCAAGAGCGTCCTGCGCTCGTTCTCGTCCCTGAGCCGGATCTGGAAGAAGGGCCCGGTCGAGCACGACCCGATGGACGAGGTCGAATGCCCCTCCTCCTGGTTCGCCGGGGGGATTATCGTGCTCACCCCCGTGGTCGTGTTCCTGATGTCCTACCTTTTCGCTATCCCCGTCTGGGCCGGTCTGCTGGCGGTGCCGCTGGCCGTCATCATGGGGTTCGTAGCCGCGCGCGTTACCGGCGAAACCGACGTCACTCCAACCAAGGCGCTGGGCCCGGTCACCCAGTTGGTGTACGGCGTGCTGACGCCGGGCAACCTGTCCGGCAACATTATGAGCGCCAACGTCACCGGCGGCATCGGTCTGCACGCCGCCGACCTGCTAACCACTCTCAAAACGGGTTGGCTGCTCGGGGCAAAACCTCGTCTGCAGCTAGCGGCCCAGCTTTTTGGAGTGCTGGGCGGAGCCATCGCGGTAGTGCCGGCCTTCAACATCCTGATCCCCGACCCGTCGCTGTTGGGAGAAGAGGCTTGGCCAGCTCCCTCCTGTATGGTGTGGGCGGGCGTCTCGAAAGCGTTCGCGGACGGTATCGACGCGCTGCATCCGTCCGCCCGACAGGCCTTCCTGGTCGGCTCCGTACTGGGCACCCTGCTGGCCCTGCTCGAGCGGTTCCTCAAACCGTCGCTGCGCCGCTTCCTCCCCTCCCCTTCCGGCCTGGGGATCGCCATGGTGATCCCCGGCAGTTCGTGCCTGGCGATCTTCGCGGGAAGCGCCATCGCGGAAATGGTGCGCAAACGCTCGAAAGCGCTAGCCGATCGCTACCTGGTCTCGGTTAGCTCCGGGCTGATCGCCGGCGAGAGCCTGATGGGGATTGGGCTTGCGATTCTGGTGGTGCTGGAACTGATGCCGAAGTAACTACTTCGCTTTGGGCTTGGCGGCGGGTGCCGCCGCCTTGCCTGCGGGCTTACCCTTCTTCAGTAGGCCCTGGACGGCGCTATCCGTCCCAGCGTAGTCGAGCGCCGACTTCCCGCTCTTGTCCTTCAGAGCGGGGTCGGCCCCACCGGCCAGCAGCGCTTTGGTCTTCTCGACCGAAGCGCCCATCAAGGCGGTGCGGCCCTCTTTGTCCTGCAAGTTCGGGTTCGCCCCGCCTTTGGTCAGCGCGCCAACCACCGCCGGGTCGTCGGTCAAGAACAGCGCGGTCGCCCCGTTCTCGTCCTGCAGATTTGGGTTGGCTTTGGCCTCCAACAGGATTCCCGTCATCTCTGGTCCGGCTCCGAACAGCTTACTGCGACCGGCCGGCCCCAGCACGTTCGCGTCCAGCCCCGCTCCGGTCAGCAGTTTGACGATGGCCGGGTCGGCGGTGGCGAACAGCGCCTGACTCCCGACCTTCCCCTGAACATCCGCGCCGCTCTCGGTCAGCGCCTGGCAGTACTCCAGCACGCCGGGCTGTTTCGAGATCTTGGCAAACAGGCTCTCCCCGTCCATAAAGACCAGATTGGCCGTCTCGGCCGTCAGGCCAGCTTTGAAACGAGCCAGGTCCCGGTCCACGAACGCCTTGTAAAGGTCGGCCCCCAACGGCTGCCCGAGACCGATGGTGGTCTCCGGAAAGTCGCCGCTGGTGAAGCCCAGAATGGTGTCGGTATCAGGGTCAGAGACCACTTTGATACGCTGTAAGTCCAGCTTCTCCAGGGCGGCGGGCGGGATCTGATCCCGAGCCGCGCCTTTGGAAAGCACCACCTTGCCGTCGGAATACAACGCGTCGCTGGCGAAAGCCGAAGCACGTGAGCTTTTCCGGGTTCCGCTTTGCTTGGCGCCCATGAACACCTGATAGCCGTCACGGTCGAAGCGCACCCAGTCGTCGCCGCGTTCCAGCACGGTCATGCCCGGGATGTCGCGGTCCACCGAGAGCTTGTCGTCGGGGTCGATCCCTCCCACCGTAATCTTGCCGAGTTTATTCAAGTCGCCAACCACCGGGGCCGGCCCGCCGGTCCCCGACTGCGGAGTTGCCGCGATCTGCGGCGATGCCGTGATTCCCCCAGTGGCCTGAGGCGAGGCAGAGGCTCCCGGCGAGGCTGAGGCGATGACGGCGGGAGTCCCTGTCGGGGTTGGGGTGGAGGTGGCCGCGGCGGCCACAGGGGGAGGCGCGGTGGGAGCCGGGGTCGCCTGATCCGAGCCGCCGTTCGACCCGGCGAAAACGGCAAAGCCGATCCCGCCGGCACAGAGCAGGCCGACGGCGGCCAGGAGCGGTGCTTTCGACTTGCCCTTTTTGGCCCGCGTGGGAGACGAGGTTGGCGTGGGCTCGACGGCCTCGAGCACCTCTTCTCGCACTTCCTGCGGAATAATTTTCGTTTCCGTGCTCTCCTCGCTGCGCTCGGTGACGGGAGGGCCCGAGAGAGAGCGAGGAACCGGATCGGCCACGGGCTCCTGCCCTTCAGCCCAGTCGTTCACCCAGGGGTAGGGCGGAGGGAAACAGATCACCTTCGGAACCACTCGGCCGCGGTAGTGCGCCTTGGCTCGCTTCCACGGTTCGCTGATCTCGTTCGGCGGCTTGCCGTCGTAGATCTCTTTGAGGTGCATAGCCCAGTTGCCCAGCAGCAAGCGACGCTGCTGCACCTGGTCCTCCGGAACCTGACTGAAGAGGCGCTCGAGAATGGTATTAACGGCGTGGGCGGCGCTGTCCTGATCGGCGCCCAGCGAATGGAAGTAGCAGGAGACCTGCTGGTAGATCTCAAGGTCGTGCGGCGACGTCTGACCCTGTTCGATAGCCGCGATGCCGGCCTGCAGCACCGGGTTGGGAGAGTTGCCGATCCAGGTCGCGTGTCCGCTCTCGTCTTCTCCGTCAGCGATATCGCAGAGCAGCGTCGAAAGCGCGATCTTGGCCGCCCAGGCGGGATCGATCCCGCCTCGCTGCTGCATCTTCTCGCCAAAGCTCTTCAGGATGTGGCGGCTGCGATAGGTCTGACCCAGGTAAAGAGCGGTGTCGGCCTCTTGCGCTGCGGGCTCGCTGACGTTCCCCGGCGGGCGCCACTGTTGGGCCGTACGGAAAGCCGCGATATGCTCCTGGTTGGCCACCGAGAAGCTCCACACCACCACGTCTTCGCCTTCTCGGACCTCATCGGGGTGCAGATATTCGCCCAGCGCGCCGTAGCCTGCGGTCTGCGAAGGGATGACCAGCAGTTCCCGCCCCTGCACCGTCCAGTTGCCAGCGGGGTTTCGCTGCAGTTGGCCGGTCAGCGGCGGGGCCGGATTTGCCACTTCGCCCTTCTTGAAGAGTTCGGCTGCCGTCGTGATCGGGACCGGGATGTCCACTTTGCCGCGCCCCTGGATCAAACGCAGCAGCACGAACGGCGAGCCGCTGTTGGGATGGATCAGGGTCAGGCGCAACACGATCGGTTTGGCTCGCATCGCCCCCAGGCGCAGGATCTGCCCTGGCCTGGTGGTCTGGCTAAGCTTGTCGGCGTGGCGCAGCAGGGTCAGTAGGCTGACCAGCTCTTCGGGTGTATACACGACGCTCGGAGAGACACCGTTGTCCCCCACGAACCTCATAAAGACACACGCGGTCTCGCCCACGTTGCCGAAGTCCAGCGTCCCCGTGGGCGCCTTGATGGAGCCCAGCGGCTCCAACCTATCCAGCATTTCTCATCCCCTTCTGCCCTGGCGCGGAACCGTTTCCAGACCGGCGTTGATGACTCGGTTCGGCATGGGCCCCCTGAGCATCCTTCGCCATTTCCTCAATGGGGCTTCCGTTAGCCAGGCCCGGCGGCTCCGATCTGAACCAGTTCGACGCCCACCTCGATGGTGTCTCCCACCCCGAAAGGAAGCGCTAGAACCTGGCCCGCCCGGGGAGCGCAGATGAGATGCTCCATCTTCATCGCCTCGAGTTTTAACAGCGGCTGATCGGCCGCGACGGTCTGTCCCAACTCGACCAGAACCTCGACCACGCTCCCCGGCATCGGCGCCTTCAGCGAACCGGCCCCGGCCTGCCCCCGAGGAACGGGGTGGCGGGGCAAGGCCGTGAACACGGCCGTGCCTTCCGGGGTATGGACCCACCAGCTCTCGCCCTGCCGGGCGACCGAAGCGGGTCGCCGATGTCCGTCGACCTCGATCGCTCCGGCCCACAGTCGGACCCGATGGCTCTTCCCTTCGACCTCGAACCGCTCGCCCAGAGTTAGGACGTCGGGCTGCCCCTCGAAGCGCAGGCGTAGCGCGCGGGCACCCAGCGGGGGGCGGGACAAAGCGCCTTCCCCGGCGGCCCGGGCTGCCGCAGCCGTCAGCAAGTGCAGTAGCGAAGGAGAGGTTGGAGGGAAGCTCAGCGACTCGACCAGTTCCGTGTGCGTCTCTCCTGCAACGACCGCAGGGTGGCCCAGCAGCGCCTGAAGGAAGTCCAGATTGTGGCGAACCCCCAGCAGAACGGTGTGCCTCAGAGAGTAGTTCAGGCGGCGCAAGGCCGCCGGGCGGTCGTCCCCCCAGCAGATAAGTTTGGCCACCATCGAGTCGTAGTGAGGGCCCACGACGCTACCCGATTCGATCCCCGCGTCGACCCGGGCTCGAAAACACGGTTCCCAGTGCAGCACCGGGCCGATGGCGGGCAAGAAGCCGTTGTCGGGGTCCTCACAGGTCACCCGAACCTCGACCGCATGGCCACGAAAGACGACTTCGGACTGGCTCATCGGCAGTCGGCGCCCTTCCGCGATCAGCAGCTGGAGTTCGACCAAATCCAGACCGGTGACCGCTTCGGTGACGGGATGCTCGACCTGCAGTCGGGTGTTCATCTCGAGAAAGAAGATGTCGTCATCGCTGACCAGGAATTCGACCGTGCCCAGGCTGCTGTAACCCACTTCGCGGGCCAGCTTCAGGGCGGCTTCGCTCAGACGTTCGAGGATTTCCCCGGAGACGCCCACGGGCGGGCACTCTTCCAAAATCTTCTGATGGCGCCGCTGCAGCGAGCACTCGCGAACGCCCAGATGGACCAGGTTGCCGAAGGCGTCGCCGGCGATCTGCACTTCCAGGTGGCGGGCCTGAACCAGCGCCTTTTCCAGGTAGAGTTCGGAGCTGCCGAACGCCTTCTCGGCCTCCCGACGGGTACTGGAGAGCGCCTGCTGCAGAGCGTCCCGGTCGGCCAACCGCCGCATCCCCTTGCCTCCCCCACCGGCCGACGCTTTGAGCATCACGGGGTAGCCGTGCTGGTCCGCCCAGCTCAGAAGGCCGTGGTCATCGAGGGCGGCGCTCCCGGGCACGGTGGGCACGCCAGCGCGTTGGCACAGTTCGCGGGCCGCGACTTTGGATCCCATCTGGGCGATCACGTCCGAGTTTGGGCCGACAAAGGTCAGGCCCGCCTCTGCGACCCGTTTGGCAAACTCGGCATTTTCGGCCAGGAAGCCGTAGCCGGGGTGAATAGCGTCAGCGCCGCATCGCCTGGCGGCATCGATGACGGCCTCGATGTTCAGGTAGGACTGGGCGGCGGGCGCCGGGCCGATCAGGACGGCTTCATCGGCCATTTTTACGGCCGGGCTGTTAGCGTCGGCTTCGGAGTAGACGACCACTCCACGAATGCCCAGGCGGGCGCAGGAGGATAGCAGCCGACAGGCCACCTCTCCCCGGTTGGCGACGAGCAGCGTGCTGATCACGGCTAGCCCGGTCCGAAGCCTTCCAATTTGGCGATGATCTCGAGCATCACCTCGTCGGCGCCGGCTCCGATGGAAAGCAGTCGGGCATCCCGATAATAGCGAGCGAGCGGATACTCTTCGGCGTAGCCCATGCCGCCGTGAAACTGCACGCAGGTGTCGGTGACCTGGCGGGCCAGGCGACCGGCTTTGAGTTTGGCCATAGAGATGTCACGGGTGATGTCTTTGCCTGCCATCAACTGCTCGGTGCAGTGGTAGATGAACTGGCGCAGGATCTGCAGTTCGGTGCGCAGTTCGGCCAGATGGAAGTAGACCCACTGCTTGTCCAGCAGGCGTTCGCCGAACACTTTGCGGTCGCGGCAGTAGTCGACGGTGCGCCGCACCGCGTCGTCGCCCAGCGAGACCCCCAGCATAGCGCCCAGCAAGCGCTCTTTCTGGAACTGCTCCATCTGGTAGTAGAAGCCTTTACCTTCCTGTCCCACGCAGTAGCTTTGCGGCACACGCACCTGGTCGTAGTTCAAGAGACCGGTGTCCGAGCTATGGTTGCCCATCTTCTCGAGCTTTTTTCCGACCGAGAAGCCGGGGGTCGAGGTAGGGACGACTATCAACGACATACCTCGGTAGCCGGGCTCGTCGGACGTGCGGCAGAGGGTGACCACGAAGTCGGCCTGCACGCCGTTGGTGATCCACATTTTCGAGCCGCTGATCAGGTAGTCGTCGCCGTCCTTGACGGCTCTGGTCGAGAGCGCGGCCACGTCCGAGCCGATGTCGGGCTCGCTGACGCCCAACGCCCCGACCATCTGGCCCGCGATGGCGGGGGCCAGGAACCTCTCTTTGAGCTCGTGCGAGCCGTATTGGGCCAGGCCAGAGATGGCGATGTCGGTCTGCACCAGGGTGGCCATCGGCACGCCCATACAACCCGAGGCGCCCAGTTCGTCGGCTAGGATGACGTGGAACAGGTAGTCGCCGCCAACCCCACCGTACTCTTCGGGGTAAGAGGAGCCCAGCATGCCCAGCGCGCCCATCTTGCCGAACAGGTCGTGAGCGGGGAACCCTTTGTCGTGCTCCCACTGTTCGACGTTCGGCGCGATCTCGTCTTTGACGAAACGTCGCACCATCTGGCGAAACTGCTCGTGTTCGGGGGTCTCGATCAACGGCATAGGCACTCCTTCAAAGACTCTCTCCTGGGACATTTGTGCCGGTGTCCTGAAGTCCTGGGCCTCGCCAACGGTGGGCCGCGATCCCCAATCTAGAGCAGATGGTCTCAACCGCGCCCCGATGGTGATCCGCGGTCAGAAGCGGAAGACGCCGTGGCTGGGCATGCCGCTGCTCACGAAATCGACGTTATGCGCCACCGACAGCGCCACAGCCAGCGCCGCCCGCGTTTCGCGAGGATCCAGGATGCCGTCGTCCCACAGTCGCGCGGTAGCGTAGTAGGGCGACGACTCGGCTTCGAACTTCGCCCTCAAACCCGCTCGCTGAGCTTCGATGCGCTCCCTGTCCGGTTCTAACCCGCGCGCTTTGGCCTGCTCCTCGGCGACCAGAGCGAGCACGCCGGCGGCCTGCTCGCCGCCCATCACCGCGATGCGAGAGTTCGGCCAGGTGAACAGGAAGCGCGGGTCATAAGCGCGCCCGCACATCCCGTAGTTGCCCGCTCCGTACGAGCCGCCCACGATCACGGTGAACTGGGGCACCGTCGAGGTCGCCACCGCTTTCACCATCTGCGAGCCGTGTTTGACGATCCCGCCCCGCTCGTACTCGCTTCCTACCATAAATCCGGTGATGTTTTGCAGATACAGGATCGGAAGGCGCGACTGATTGCACAACTCGATGAAGTGCGTCGCCTTCTGCGCCGACTCGCTGAACAGCACGCCGTTGTTTCCGATCACTCCTACCGGGTAGCCGTCCAGGTGGGCAAACGCGGTGACCAGCGTCGAGCCGTAATCCGGCTTGAACTCTAGCCAGTCCGAACCGTCCAGAAGTCGGGCCATCACCTCGCGCATGTCGAACGGCTTCCGCGCGTCACACGGGATCACACCGAGCAACTCTTCGGCGTCGTAGCGCGGCGCCAGCGAAAGACGGCGACGCTCCTTGCCCCCGCTCGGTAGCCGCAGCCGCCCGATCACCTCGCGCCCCAGGCGGATGGCGTCGGTGTCGTCCTGGGCCAGAAAATCGCTCACTCCCGAGACGGTCGAGTGCATCAGCGCCCCGCCCAGCGTTTCGTCGTCGACCACCTCACCGGTGGCCATTTTGACCAGCGGCGGCCCGCCCAGGAAAACTTTGGCCTGATCTTTGACCATGATGCTGACGTCGCTCATCCCCGGCATGTAGGCGCCGCCCGCCGTCGAACTGCCGAACACGATAGCAAGCTGGGTCAGCCCTTTCGCCGACATCCGAGCCTGGTTGGCAAAAACGCGCCCTCCGTGCTGGGCAAAAAAGTCGGCCTGGTGGGCCAGATTGGCCCCCGCCGATTCGACCAGCATCACCGTCGGTAGCCCGTTCTCTTCGGCGATCTCCTGAGCCCGCAGCAGTTTCTGCACGGTCAGCGGGTAGATAGCGCCGCCCTTCACCGTCGGATCGTTGGCCGCGATCATACACTCGACGCCGTGAATGACCCCGATCCCGTTGAGCTGGGACGCCCCTGGCGACTCGTCGTCATACACCCCGAAAGCCGCCAGGGCCGACAGTTCTAGAAACGGCGTTCCAGGATCGAGCAGCAGTTCCAGGCGCTCTCTGGGCGCCAGCTTTCCGCGCGAGCGATGCCGCTCCAGAGCGCGCTCCCCTCCCCCTTGCCGGACCGCCTCCAACCGCTCCTTCAACTCTGCGACCGTAGCTAACATCGCCTCACGATTGGCTAGAAATTCCGGAGAGCGGGGGTTCAGCTTGGACTCGAAGTGCGGCATCCGAAGAAATTTGAGCCCTCCCCCTGAAGTCCTGTGACGCCAGGAGGGGGCCGACGAAGCTGCGGATTCACCGATGCGCGGAAGATTGCCAGCATCGGCGAATCGAAAGCAAGCTCCGGTCATGCCCGAAGCTGCGGATTCACCGATGCGCGGAAGATTGCCAGCATCAGCGAATCGAGAGCAAGCTCCGGTCATGCCCGCATCTACGGATTCACCGATGCGCGGAACATTGCCAGCATCAGCGAATCGAAAGCAAGCTCCGGTCATGCCCGAGTCTACGGATTCACCGATGCGCGGAAGATTGCCAGCATCAGCGAATCGAGAGCAAGGTCCGGTCACGCCCGAAGCTGTGGATTCACCGATGCGCGGAACATTGCCAGCATCGGCGAATCCAACGCGAGCAAAAAGCGCGACGCTGCTACAGGCCGAGCAGGGCGCGGGTCTCGGCCGGGGTAGCGATCTGGCCGCCCACGTCCTGCACCATCCGCGCCGCCTTGGCGACCAGGTCGCCGTTGCTGCGCGCCATCTGGCCGGGCCCAAGGTAGAAGTTGTCCTCTAATCCCACCCGAACGTGCCCGCCCATACTGAGCG
This sequence comes from Vulcanimicrobiota bacterium, assembly GCA_023447635.1. GTDB lineage: Bacteria > Vulcanimicrobiota > Xenobia > Xenobiales > JADMJV01 > JAEXNA01. Next base: position 21,704 of record JAEXNA010000206.1, read on the forward strand.
CTGCGGCCACCAGCGGCCACTGAACCCGACCGATGCCGATGACCTGCCAGTGGGCCCCTCGGGGCAAACTCTCGACCATATGCAGCAGGTTGCGGGTCGAGGCGGGGATGCCGCCCAGCACGCCCATCACCAGCGAGTAGCAGGCGGGGTCCGGCACCAGCCCCAGGTCTCGCAGCGGTTCGGCGTTATGGATATGCCCCAGGTCGAAGCACTCCATCTCGGGTCGCGTCCCGGCAGCGTTCATCGCCTCGAGATAAAAGCGGATATCCTCGAAACGGTTCTCAAAAATGTGGTCGTGATAGAACCGCTTCTTCTCGGACGAGTACATCGCGTAGTTCATCGACCCCATATTCAGCGCCGCCATAGCGGGCGAGAGCGCCGAGATATGAGCGATCCGCGTCTCCCGGTCGATACCCACGGCCCCGGTCGAATAGTTGATGAGCGCCTCGGGACAGGCGGCCCTCACCGCTTCGTCGATGCGGCGGTAGCTTTCCACGTCGAAAGCCGGGCGCCCGTCTTCCTGGCGCGCGTGAATGTGCACGATCGAAGCCCCGGCCTCGACGCTGCGTCGTGCCTCTTCGGCTATCTCGGACGCCGTGTAGGGAATCGCAGGGCACTGCTCGCGGGTGGCCAGCACCCCCGTCAGCGCCGCCGTGAGAACCGTTTTCACCGGCCCAGCACGCCGTCGACGTCGGCCTCGTCGATAGGACGAGCCACCGCCGACCCCTGAGCCATGTCGAAACCGGCCTTCTTCAGCGCTTTCGGGTCGAAACGCGTCTGCACGCGTTTAGCGACATAGGCTACGCCTTTAGCCGCGTTGGGAGCCGGCGTGCAGACCGGATTCTTCTCGTCGATCACCATCTTGGCTTGCTGGAAGCCGGAATAGGCCAGCGTGCCGAACAGCGACGCCTCGCTTCCGTAGTCATCGAGCACCAGGCCGAAGCCGGCCCCGTGAAGCGCCCCCAGCACCGACCACCAGGCGCCGGAGAAGCGCAGATGGCTGGCGTCGCGCACCTCGAACAGCACCGCCGACGGCTCGATTCCGGCCTTCTTCGCCATACCCGTGGCCCGTTCGACCAGGCCCGGACTGAGCAGTTCACGGTCGCTGAGGTTGATCCCCAGAGTGACCCCGGGACGCAGCCTCCGCCAGCGGCCCAGCGCGGCAAACGCCTTGGGCCAGATCGAATCGGCGATGGAGAGGATAAGCCCGGAGCGCACCGCCACCTCCAAAAAATCTTCCGGCTTCAGTTGGCGCTGGTCGCGATGGTTCCAGCGCAACAGCAGTTCGAGCCCCGTGACCATCCCTTTGTTCAGGTTGAAGATTGGCTGATAGACCGCCACGAACTCGTCACGCTCGATGGCGTGGGTCATCTGACGCTGGTAGGTCGCATCGCGCTGCGCCTTCTGCCCCAGCGCCTCGTTATGCACGAAGTAGGAGCCGATCCCGCGAGCCTTGGCGCTCGCCAGGGCGGCTTCCGCCTGGTTGAAGGTGTCGCGAGGCTCTTCGGCAAGGCCCGGACCCAACACCACCCCGATCGAGCCCGTCAGCTTGATCGGCTCGCCTTTGACCTCGAAAGGATGAGACAGGGCGCCCAGCAACGAGCGTGCCGCCTCGTCCACGAACTTCTCGATCCCCGGCTTGGCCAGATCGGCGGCCAGCAGCAAGAAGCGATCCTGGCTGTGCCGCGCGAAGATGTGGTTGGCGCCGCGCATCCCGGCCAGACGTTCGGCCACCGCCTTGAGCAAAGCGTCGCCCCACTCGCGACCAAAGGTCTCGTTGAGCACTCGGAAACCGTCGATGTCGATCAAGAACAGGCTGTAAGCACGCCCCGTCGATCTGGCCTGCTTATGGGAAAAGTCCAGATAGCGGTCCACGATATGGCGGTTGGGTAGCCCCGTCAGGGTGTCCTGGAAGGCCAGCTTCTCGGTATCCTTGGCCGAAACGGCATCGCCCTGCGCCTTCTTCAGCGCGGCCCGGGTTTCGTCAAGCTGCTTCTCGGTGTCGCGCAGGCGGCTCTGGGCAAACTCGAGCTGGTTCTTGAGGGTGGGAGAGTTCACTTCGCCCGAACTCGAGGCCGACGCCGCTCCCGAAGAGCCGGAGACCGACCCGGTCGAACTCTCGCGCAGCGACAGCCCCTTCGAGGCGCCCCCGCCCGAGCGCGCCTCGGCCAGCTCGCGACGGCTTTCCAGCAGGCGAGCCTCGAGCTTCTCGCTGGCTTCTCTAGCCTCTTCGGCTTCGAGCTTGTACTTCTTGGCGTCCGCCCGAGCCTGGTCACGGAACCCTTCATACAGCTTGATGGTGTCGCGCAGCTCCTTTTCCCCGCTGCGCAAGCCGTTCAGCTCGTCTTTGATCAGCGCTAGCACCTTGGCCTGCTCGTCCTTGAGATCGCCGGCGGCTTCCAGCTTCTCGGACAGGCGCAGCTCACGCCGGTTCGATTCGAGCAGCGCCTGCTTGGCTTCGGCCAGGTCTTCGCGCAGTTCGGTCAGCTCGCGCGGGTCGATCTGAGCCATCTCTTTGGAGGCGTTGACGGCCGCCTGCATCGACTCGCGCAAGGCGGTCATCTCGCGCTCTTGCTCGCCAAGATGCTGCTCTAACTCTTGTTTCTGTGCCAGCAGGTCCCGCTGCTGCTCTTCGAACGAGCGCTCGAGCTCTTCGAGCTCGCGCACCCGTTCGCGTTGGCGCCCGAGCGATTCGATCTGAGCTTTGAGCTCGGCGTGGCGGGACTCGGCCGCCTCCAGGAGCTCGTTCAGCTCGGCGTTGCGGGCTTCTTCCTCCTGGCGCGCCTCACGAAGCTCCTGCTCCCTGGCAGCCAGCTTCTCTAGCGCCGTCTGCAGCTCGGTCTGCAGTCCGGCCTGCTGAGCTTCGGCCGCCTCGGCTCGAGCGCGCTGCCGGGCCAGCTCCTTCTGATCTTCCTGCCAACGGGCTTCGGCGGCCTGCAAGGCAGCCAGGTCGCGGCACAGCTCTTCGTGCGCTTGCTCGAGCTGACGTAGCTGCTGCTCGAACTCCGGGGAAAGGGCCTCCCGGGAGGGCTCGACAGAGGCGACGACCGGGCTGGCGTCCTCCACCGACAGGTCGGCGGCCCTGGCCGCTTTCCCCTTGTCTTTGCCCTTTTTGCGCTTCCCTTTGCCCTTGCCTTCGGACGGCTCGAGAACTTCCACGGAGGTCTCGACCGAGCCCTCGAAGGAGAGGTCCAGTCCCTCCAGAGAACTCTCCCTGGAGCGCTCGATCGACAGCTCGAGTTCGCTGACCCGGCCTTCGGCGGCCTCGAGCTGCTGGCGCAGCTTCTGCTCCCGCTTCTCGAACTCGCCCGCCGCCTTCTCGGTCTGCTTGGCGCTGCTCTCGGCCTGCTTCTTACGACGGGCGGTCTGGCGCTGGTGCTTCCGCAGCCGCTCGTTCTCGGCCTCGAGCTCGGCCAAATGGGGGTTGACCACCTCGACCGCTGCCGGCATGCATAGGGTCGCCTTGCGTCCCTGCCAGGTGGTCGAGCTTTCCAACCACTCTGGCTGCTCTTCCAGCCGCTCGGCGGCCTGGTTCTGCCAGAGCAGTTGCCCTGTTCCGTCCACCACTTTGACCGGGGAGGGAAGCAGGAGGAGCAGATCCCGCATCTCGTTATTACGGGGTTTACGATAATCGCGAGGCGAGGCCATGGAGGTGGCCCTTCGTGCCCCATCAGGCCCCTCCCCTCTCCAATTCGAATTAGGCTTTGCTTAAGACTCCGACCCGGCTTGCGCTGGAGAAACCTCTACTCCGAGGCCAAACTTCGCTTCTCCGGGAGCTTCACCACCCGCTCATCATCCTCGTCGCGGTGGGTCCAGTTCTTCCCGTCCATCCACTCCAGCACGGGGATAATGAACTTGCGCGAGGTCTCCAACCACTCCCTGGCCTCGGAGGCCGAGAACGGCTGCCCTCCCGAACGGGCCCGCAGGGTCTCTAACGCCTTCTCCAGCGCCAGCGGATGAAAGACCAGCTTCTCGGTCAGCCGTTCGAGACGAGCCAGACCGTGCAGATGCTCTTCGATCATCCGGGACGAACGCGGCTCCGGCGCCACCTGAGCCAGCGCCACGTCCCAGTCGCGCGGACTCACGCCGTCGGCCAGCAGGTTGCTCATCAGCTCTTCGACCCTGGCCTGCTCCGCCTCGGGGAGGCGAGGCTGGTGCCCGGCGGTCGAATAGTCGGGGCCGCGACGCTGCAGCTCTTTGCTGCGAACCAGCTCTTCCAAAAGGTCCGTCAGACCGTCGTCCCGGCCCGTCTTCATCCCCAGCAGCTTACCCAGCTCTTCTTTACGCCAGCCCGGCTTCCAGGGCGCCGCCTCCTGCAACTTCTGCAGCAGACCGCCCACCTTGTCCGCCAGGCCACGGAACGCCTCGGCGTCCCAAACCTTATCGCCGGCCTGGCGCACCTTCCCCGACTCGGCGAAAGTGGGCCGCATGGCCTCCCAGTCCGCTGGCGTCCATCCCAGCGTCTTCCGCAAGGCCGCCTCTCTGGTGAACCCGCTGCTGGCCTGCAAGGCCGCCAGCACCACTCCGATCTGGCCTCCCCCGGCGAGATTCTGGTAGCGGCGCAGCCAGGTCTTGGCCTGCCGGCGCTGATAAGGGCGGTCGTCCAGCGCCAGCACGCCGCCTCCGCCCAGGATCTTCTGGTCAGTCTCGTCGCGCAGTAAAAAACGATCGCCGGCGCACAGGAAGGTCTCTTCCTCGAACTCGAGCTGGCCGTAAACGTCCTGCTCGCTTTCGGAGCCGGCCAGCAGCACCACCTTGACGGGAGCGTGGCCGGTGGCCTGGAAGAGGGTTCCCCGGAACTTCTTGCTCAACAGTTCGGGAGACGGTTCGAGCAGACGGAAGGTCACCGCATAGCGAAGGCCGCGCGGCAGCACGCCGGGCGGCGAGACCAGAGTGGTCCCCCGCGGCAGCAGATCCGTCTCCAGACCGGACAGATTGACCGCCACCCGCTGGCCCGCTACCGCCTGCTCGACGCTTTCTCCGTGCACCTGAAGACCGCGCACCTTGCCGCGCTGGCCTCCCGGCATGATCTCGACTTCGGCCCCGGGGGCCAGTGAGCCGCTCCACAGGCTTCCGGTCACCACCGTCCCGAAGCCGGTTTTCGAGAACGAGCGATCCACCGGAAGACGCGCTACGCCCGCGCTGCTCCGAGGCTGGGCGTTCTCGAACAGGGCGTACAGCTTGGCCCTGAGGTTGGCCACGGAAGCGGGGTCGTGCACCGAGGTCACCACCATCTCGGCTCCCTCCAGGAAGGTCCCCTCCAGCAGTTCGGCCAGATCCCACCGAGCCAGTTCCAGGGTATCTTCATCGCTGCGGTCGGCCTTGCTTAGCACCACCAACCCGCGCGGGGTCTGCAGCAGATCCAGAATCGCCAGGTGCTCCCGGGTCTGCGGTTTCACGCCCTCCCCGGGGTCGACCACCAGCAGGGCAGCATCGAACCCTCCCACACCGGCGATCATATTGCGTAAGAACTTCTGATGTCCGGGGACATCGACGACCCCGACCGCGATCGGCGACTGCTCTGCCGTCGGGGCGGCCAGTTCCAGCGGGGCGAAGCCCAGGTCGATCGAGAGACCTCGCTCCTTTTCTTCCGGAAGTCGGTCGGTATCGACCGACGTCAGCGCCCCGATCAGCGAAGTTTTTCCATGGTCGACGTGACCGGCGGTACCTAAGAGAAAGTGTTTCACGGCTGTTATGACAGGCCTTTCTGAAGATGTTTCACGGATTCGCCGTGACATGATGAATATGTTTCACGAGAAACCTCGGCCAGCGCCCGCAGGAGCAGCGAGTCGTGTTCGGCTGGCAAGGCCTTGAGGTCGAAAACCAGGCTGCCTCGCTCGACCCGCCCTACCACGGCGGGGCGTCCGTTTCGCAGGCGTCGATGCAGGTCGTCTACGGAAAGTCCAGGGGGAGGGGTCAGGTGGAGGGCCCAGGAGTCCAACTCCTCCCCCGGCAGCGATCCGCCTCCAACCTGGCCCCGGCTGGCCACAGCCTGGACCAGCCAGGCCGGCTGCAGGGCCCCAGTCAGGGCCTCGGCTCTTTCCTTCAGCGCCTCTAGCGGAGTCCGGAAGGCTGCCAGCAGGGACAGGCTCTCGGGGTCAGCGGAATGGCGACGCAGCACCTCTTCCAGCAGCGCCAGAGTCAGCTTATCGCAGCGCAGAGCGCGATACAGCGGGTGCCGACGACAGCTTTCGATCAGGTCGGCTCGACCCAGCAAGATCCCGCACTGCGGGCCGCCCAGCAGTTTGTCCCCCGAAAAAGCGCAGAGCGGAAAACGGGCCGCCTGCGCCACCGAAGGCTCTCCGTCCACCGTCGGGGTCAGCATGCCCGACCCCAGGTCGTAGGCCACCGGGACGCCGCTCTCCTGGCCCAGCGCCAGCAGTTCGTCGCTGGAGGGCGCCTGAGTAAAGCCCACCATGCGAAAATTCGAAGAGTGGGTGGTCAGCAGCAGCCCGGTCGACTCGGTGATGGCGCGTCGATAGTCTTCGATGCGGGTCCGATTGGTGGTACCGACTTCGACCAGACGCGCGCCCGACATGGCCAGGATATCGGGGATGCGGAATCCGCCCCCGATCTCGACCAGTTCGCCACGGCTCACGATCACTTCGCGGTCCCGGGCGTGAGCGGTCAACAACAAGATCATAGCGGCAGCGCAGTTGTTCACCACCAGAGCGGCGGGACTTCCGGTCAGCCAGCGCAGGTAGCGTTCGGCTTGCTCGCCGCGACGACCACGTCGCCCCTCTTGCAGGTCGTACTCCAGGGCCGAGTAGCCGTCCATCTCCTGCGCCACGGCGCGCAGCGCCTCTCCCAGGGGAGCCCGACCCAGGTTGGTATGCAGCACCGTGCCAGTGCCGTTGAGCACGCGCCCCCAGGACGGTGAGAGCGCTTTTTCCAGAGCGGGCAACAGGAGGGACAGGTCGACCGATTTCCCCGCCAGCAAGCGCTGGCGAGAGCGTTCTAACTCTTCTCGCAAGGCGGCGCGGGTCAGCGGGTCGCCGAAGCGCTCCCGCAACGCCAGGCACGGAGCGCCCTCCCAAAGAGAGCCCAGCGAGGGCAGGTCTCGAGGGTGGGTGATCGTCATCTCAGGGTAGGACCAGCAGACCGGCGCTATCGCCCGACGGTTTCTCTTCGACTCGGCCGACAGCGTGGAGTCCCTCAGGGACGGGAATGTTCTTGGGCCACACCATCAACAGCCCGCCCGAGGTCTGGGCATCGGTCACCAGACCGCGCAGCGCTTCGTCCGTCTCGTCGTGCCAGAGCACGGCGCCGTGCTCTTCGAGCCAGGAGCGGTTGGCCTTGGAGCCGCCGGGGAAAACCCCTTGGCGGGCAAACTCCAGCGCTCCGGGATAGAGCGGTAGCCGGGAGGCTTCGAACACGAAACGCACGTTCTGACGCCGCACCATCTCCCAGGAGTGGCCGAGCAGCCCGTAGCCGGTGATATCGGTGGCGGTCTTTACCCCGGCGGTGTTCATCGCCTCGGCCGCCCGGTCGTTGAGGGTGCGCATGCCGTCAAAGGCCGCCGAGATGTCCGACTCCTGAGCCAGCCCGCGCTTGACGGCAGCGGTCAGCACGCCGGTTCCCAGCGGCTTGCTGAGCACCAGCAGGTGGCCGACCGTCGCGCCGTCTTTGGTGGCCAGATGCTCTTCTTTGACAAAGCCGGTGACGGAGAGCCCGAACTTCGGCTCGGGGTCTTGCACGGTGTGCCCACCGGCAGCGATCGCTCCGGCGGCCCGGACCCGTTCCGCCCCGCCCTGCAGCATCTCGGCGAGCAGGTCGGGACCCAGGGTGTCGAGCGGCCAGCAACAGATGTTCATGGCGGTGAAGGGTCGACCGCCCATAGCGTAAACGTCGGACAGCGAGTTGGCCGCCGCGATCTGACCGAACAGGTACGGGTCGTCGCACACCGGGGGGAAGAAGTCCAGCGTCTGAACGGCCAGGTCGCCGCTAGGGGTCCGCACCACCACGGCGTCGTCCGGCACAACGCGGCCGGCCACGGCGCGCGGTTCGGCTTCCCCGAATAGGTTCAGCTTCCCGAGCAGTTGCTCCAGGTCGCGAGCGCGGATCTTGGCGGCGCAGCCGGCGTTCTTTACAAGTTGGGTCAGGCGTGTCACGGCCTGACCCTTTTACCCCGCAGGGTTAGCCTCCTGGGAGCAAGCCCCCGCGAAAACTACAGCTGCTCTCGGAGCGCCTTGCCGGCCCGGGTCAGAGCGTAGCGAACCATGCCCAGCGACACGTCGTTGCCGGTCAGCAGCATCAGGTAGGTTACCTCGTTGATGCTACGCAGGAAAATGTAGCCGTGCTCGGCTTCCAGGGTCAGCATGCCCAGTTCGCCCTTGTCGAACTTATCGCGCATGCCGGACTCGGCGTTCTGCAACAGTTCCGCGGTTTCCGCACCCAGAAAGTCGGGGTCGGGCCGAGCGTCGCCGAGCGCCGTGATCAGCAGCCCGTCCTTCCCTACAATCAGAGAGGCTTCCACCCCCGGAATAGCGTTTAGAGTCTCCAGGACCTCATCCATCGTTCTTCACCTTCCCCTTACGGACTAATCTTAACTATTGGAACACCGACGACAGCATGGCGGCCGCGCCGTTGAGGCGGTTCTGCCAGACTTCGCGCGGCACATCGTTGGTCAGGAACGAGATCAGGTAAGCCTCGCCGTCGATCGGCATGATGCTGACCGTCTGGCTTTCGCTGACCATCACGTACTGGCGAACCGGCTCGAGACCGAGGAACTCGATCTCCTGGGTGCAGTCGCCGATCGCCTGGGTCAAAATGACGCCCACCAACTCGGGGTTGATGTCGTCCGACACCTGCATATCGATGGGCAGACCGTCGCTCAGGGTCACTACGTTGCCCGTCACGCCTTCGACCTGGGACAGTTCGTCGAGAACCTTCTTCATGATGGCTTCGCGCAGCACCGTCTCGCCCGGCAGATCGGCTCCGCCCAGACTGTCCGACTCGACGCTGCTGGCGCCCAGGGCCAGCAGGCTCAAGCCTTGAGGCAGCGAGTAGACGGCCATCGAGTGGTCGCCGGCTTCCAGTACGAAACGCGTCACCGAGCCCAGTTCGGCTTCTTCCATTCCACGGCTCAGCACCTGAAGGAAGGTGGCCTGAGTGGCGGCGGCCCGTTCGAACAGTTCGTCGGTGCCGCCTCGGCTGGTGTACTCCAACCCTTCGGCAGTGACCAGACCGGCCAACTTCACGTCGCCGCTGGCGGCTGTCGCCTGGCCGATCTTGGCATCGACCGCTGCCGCGTCGAAGCTGGCCGAAGCCAGCACGCCGCGCAGATCTTCGGCCAGTTCATCGAGAGCCCGGCTGGCCCGAGGCGCTTCCACGGGGCTCTCCAGTTCGGGGAGCATCTCGCCGATATCCGGCTCCGAAGGCGGTCCGATATCGAGGTCGCCCAGATCCAGGTCGAGGTCCAGGTCCAGGTCGAGATCCAGGTCGAGGTCCAGATCCGAGCCAGCGCCTCCGGCGCCGCCCAGGTCCAGGTCGCCCAGGTCGGTGGTGAAATCGTCGAGCGGCAGATCGACACCGGGGATGGTCGGCACGCCCAGATCGGGAGAGCTGTCCGTTTCGCCCAGCGAGAGGGCGTCGTCGACCACGGTGCTGGCCGGAGTGTCGAGATCCAGGTCCAGATCCAGGTTCAGGAAGTTACCCAGGCTGCCGGTCTCCTCGCCTCGCTCTTCGGGCTCGGGACCCAGCAGGTGCTCGCCCACGATACCGCCCACGTCGATCTGGGTCAGGCTCTCGAAGCGGGCCAGAATGTCCTCGACGCTTTTGTAAGAGGTCTCGCGCAGCACCTGCGAGATCTTGTCGCCCAGGGTGCTCAGGTCGGCGATCATGTCCATCGGGATGCCGGTCTCGCTGCGTGCGATGACCTGACGAGCCTCGGAGTTGTTCCCCGTGGGGGCCACCAGGAAGGCCGCGTCCGGCTCGTAGTAACGAGCCCGCGAGACGAAGCGGAACGCCTTGTCCGGGCTGACCCGGTCTTCCTGAACGGTGAACATGAAGACGGTGCCTTCGTAGATGGCAAACAGGTCGACCGTCTCGTAGTCGTTCTCCAAGCACCAGCGCAAGCTTTTCTCGGACACGCCGTGATGCGACAGCGCCTCGGCCAGCGACAGGGCCAGCCACAGGTTGCGATGGGCCAGCCGTTTGCCCAGCGCGGTGGGGCGCAGCAGCTGATCGATCCGCTCTTCCGAGATCAGACGGTTCGAGAAAGGGCTGCGGAAGCCGCGCTCGGCCGCCTCTTGCAGCGCCTCGAAGTTGGGGAAGCGAGCCAGCTCTCGGTGAGTGTCGCGGTCAAACACTTCGAACTCGCGCTCGACCAGACCCTGTTCGACCAGACCGTCGACGTGGGGCTTGAGCTCTTCCTCGCGGGGGCCGCCGAAGCGGGACAACATCAGGCCCGGCTGCTGCGACACGGTGTGCAGCAGCGCGCGGCTTTCCGGCGAGCTCAGAACGCGAGCGGCTTCGAGCTGGCCTTTGGCGACCGGGAACGGGTCGGACTCTTCAGCCACCAAGCGGAAGCGACGGCTCAGCACGGACAGCGGGGTCCAACGCCAGGCGTCGACCACCGACGCGATCGAGCTGCGGAACTCTTCGAACGGCTCGATGGGGGGCGCCTCGGTGAAGATCACGCCGGCTTCAATGGCGTCACGCTCGGGCGAGACCCAGTAGAAGAAGACGTCGTTCTCGCTTCCGAGGAACAGCTCGCCTCCTTTGCCGGATTCCAGCGCTTCCAGCGCCAGCTGACGGCGGAACTCGCCGGGCACGTCGCTAACCAGCGGCTTGTACAGCCCCTTCAGGCGGTGCCACAGTTCACGTTCGAGCTCCTGGCCAACCTTGACCCGTAAAACTTCGCGAAGGACCTGCATAGTCTCTTTACTCTCCTCCAGGGATAGCGACGCCAAGTCGCTCTAACTCTTTAGCAAATTTGTCCACGAACGGCGTGGCCCGCTTCTGACGCGCCACCTGATACCCGGCTTTAAGCTGCTCTACGCCTTCGTCCTGCATTCGCATCCGCTCATAGATAAGAGCGATGTTGTAACGGGCGTTGAGATCGTCGGGGTCCAGGTCCAGACAGCGTCGATAGCTTTCGATCACCTGGTCCCACTGGCGCTTCTTGGAATAGGCCACACCGAGGTTGTAGTGCGTCTTGGGGTCGAGCGGATTCAGGGTGATCGCCTTCCGATACGCCGCGATCGCTTCGTCCAGTCGGCCGGCCGCAGCGTAGGCGATGCCCAGATGGCTCTGGGCGTCGGCCAGCGTCGGCTCGATCTCGACGGCCCGCTTCAGCACCTTGACCGCTCGTTCGAAGTCGCCCAGGCGGAACGCCACCAGCCCCAGTTTGGAGGGGTGGTCGGGGTTCTTCGGCTCGAGCTGGGAAGCTTCGTCGTAAGCGCGAGCGGCTTCGTCCCAGCGTCCCAACTGCATAAAGACCAGTCCAAGATCGGCGTGCGGCTTGGCCCATTCGGGGGCAACCCGGGTTGCCGAACGCAAGCAAGACAGAGCGTCTTCGAACTTGCCGCGGCGCATCAGCACCGCGCCCAAACCAGCCTGCGCGCGAGCGTTGTCGGGGTGGATCGCCAGCGCCTTGCGGTACTGGGTCTCGGCCTCGTCCACGCGGTTGTTGCCGAAAAGCGCGTCGCCCAGCAGAGCGGCGGTCTCCGGTCCTGGTTTCAGGCGGGCCGCGTGCTCCATCGACTTGATCGCCAGGTCGTGGTCGCCCCGCTCGGTGTAAGCCTGCCCCAGCGCGAAGTGCAGTTCGACATTGTGCGGCTGTAGGTCCAGAGCGGTGTGAAACTCTTCGATGGCCAGGTCGATCTGGTCGGTCTCCTTGTAAAGCTGCCCCAACTCGACGCGGGCTTTGGTCAGGTCGGGCACGTCGTGCAGGATGGCACGCAGTTCGGCGATCGCCTCGGCCGGCTCGCTAACCCGGGCCGAACAGATCGCCTTCTGTAGCCGGATCGCCAGTCGGGTCGGCTCTAGACGGAACGCTTCCAGGGTCTCCTGATGAGCCATCTCGACCTTGGCCTGCAGCAGGTACAGGCGGCCGCGCTGGTAGCGCAGTTCGGCTTCGTTCGGGTAGTGAACCGAGGCCACGGCTAGCTCTTGTTCGGCTTCTTCCCAGCGCTGGCTGTCGATCAGCAGCAGGGCGCGACGGTAGGCGATGTCGGTGTTCGTCGCACCGGCATCTTCAGCATCGCGCAGCGCTTTGAGCGCCGGCTTGACGTAATGCAACGCCTGCAAGGAGCAGCCCAGGTGGTAGAACAGGTCGGCCCGCTCGCCTTCGGGGGCGTTCAACTGCAGCGAAGCCTGCAGATTGTCGACCGCCTCGGTGTACATCTTGTCGGTGGTCAGCACTTTGCCCAGGTAGCCGGTGATATCCCAGCGACCCGGCTCGATGGCGGCGGCCTGACGGAAATATTCTTCGGCGCCCCGGAAGTCGCCCAGAACCATCAGCGCCCGTCCCAGATAGTACAGGGCGTCGCAGTGTCCGGGGTCGATCCCGAAGCAGGCGGCCAGGCTCTCTCTGGCTTCGTCCGAGCGGTCGGCCAGGAACAGCGTGTAGCCCAGTTCAAAATGGGTCTCGGCCCGGCGCGGCTTGAGTTCGACGGCGGCCCGATAGGTATCCGCCGCATCGTCGAGTTGGCCCAGTTCGCGCTGCACTTCGGCCAGGTCCAGAACATACTCGAGGTTCCCGCTGTCGAGTTCGACCGCGGTCTTCAGCAGGTCGACGGCCTGTTTGCGGGCGCCCAGGTCGCGCTCGACCGAGGCCGCTTCGGCAAAATAGTGAGCGTGTCGGGGCTCGAGCCGGGTGGCTTCGCGGAACGCTTCGCGCGCCTCTTCTTCGCGGCCCAAACGGCGCTGGGCCAACCCCAACCGGTAGTGGGCCTCGCCCCAGTAGGGGAAAAGCGCGATGGCGGCCTGGAACGAAGCGGCGGCCGGTTCGTCGAGCTTGAGCTTCTCGTAGATCTCGCCCAAGCCGAACTTGTAGTCCTGCTGGCCCGGCTCCAGTGCGGTGGCCTGCTGGATCTCTTCGGCGGCCCGGTCGTAGAGACCAAGCTCCAGGTAAGCCATGCCCAGGGAAAAGCGCACGTGGCCGTTGAGCGGATTGATCTCCAACGCCTTCTCGAACGACTCGGCAGCCTCTTCGGTGCGCCCCATTCCGGCCTGCGCGCTCCCCGTCAGGTACCACAGTTGGCCTCGGCGAGGGGTGGGATAAGAGAGCGCCTTTTTGTAGTGCGAGACCGACAGGTCCAGCTTGTCGAGTTCAGCGTACGCCTGGCCGATGGCGATGTAGAAGTCGGGGTTCTCGGGATCCAGCGAAAGCGCTTTCTGGTAGCGCTTGACGGCCAGGTCGATGCGACCCAGGCGCACATAGGACAGACCCAGGCGGTAGTGGGCCTCTCCCATCTCGGGGGCCAGTTCGATCGCCTTCTGGTACTCGGCGTTGGCTTCGTCGAAGGCGCCCAGACGGATATAGACGTTACCCATCTCGTAGTGAACCTTGGGCAGGTTCGGGTCCAGCGCGATGGCGGTCTGATACTCCCGACGGGCGGCGCTGAGCTTACCCTGGCGGCTGAACACTCGACCCAGGTGGAAGTGCACCAGAGTATCGTTGGGATCCAGGTCGATCGCCTTGAGGAACTCCTGGATGGCCAGTTCATAGCGGCCGGTCTCGAAGAAGGCCAACCCCAGATTGTTGTGAGTGTAGGGGTCGTTAGGGTCGAGGTTGATCGCTTCCTTGTACTCGGCGATACAGGCCTCGAGGTCGCCCTGACGGGCGTAGGCGCGACCCAGGGAATAGTGGTAATACGAGTCCATCGGCTCGAGCGCGATGGCCGAGCGGAAGTGATAGATGGCGTCGTCGATCCGCTCTCCGGCGGACAGCGCCAAGCCGAGATGGTAGTGAGCGCGATGGTGATCAGGCGAGATTTCGAGCACGCGGCGGTAACGGTCGATCGCTCGTTCCCCGTGACCTAGCTTCCAGTAGGCCTGGCCCAGTTGGAACTGCGCTTCGGTGTGATCGGCCTCGAGTTCGATGGCCCGCTCGAACTCCTCGACCGCCTGCTCGGTCTTACCCTGGCGGGCGTAGACCAGACCCAGGTTGAAGCGGGCCTCGACGTTGGCCGGGTTCGACTGGACCTGGCGCAGGAAGTCGTCGGTGCCCTGAAGGCGCTCGAGTTCTTGCTGGATGCGACGCTCGCCGGCCGAATCGTTCTGGTTCTGCACCACCTTGAGAGCGACTTGCAGCTCGGTGACGGCTTTATCGCGCTTGCCCAGGCGCTCGTAGGCCAGGCCCAGGTTGTAGTGGGCGCGGACGAAATTGGGGACCAGCGCGCAGACCTCTTGCCAGGCGCGCACGGCCATCTCTAAGGAGCCCTGGCGGAAGTACGCCGTGCCCAGCTCGAAATGAGCCTGCACGTGGCCGGGGTTCAGCAGGACCACCCGCTGGTACTCGCGGATCGCCGCGTCCAGACGGTTCTCGTACAGGTGCTGATTGCCCAGCCGATAGTGGTAACCCACCTCGTCGCTGGAGGCAAACGCCCCGAGAGTCCCCTGTGGTTGGGCTGGATGGTCCAAAATGTCTCCTTCTTCCGCTTCCCCACCGTACCAGCGAGCCGTTGACCGACCCCATGGCGCTTTCCGGGGAGAATTCGGAGCCAGGGATTTTCCACGCTCCCAGGAGATTCCTGGTTGTGCCTACCCCCTGGTTGTGTCTACCCGGCCCGACCAATGTCTCAGGTGAGAAATCGGCCGTCCCGAGCCGCCGCCAAGCCCCCCCGGGTCGGTGTTCTCGTCACGGGGCACCTTCTCTAGCCACGGAAAACTCGGATCCCCTTTCTTCCTCTGCCCTGGCCTCCCGGACATTGATCATTGCCCGAAGGCGCCTGGTTCCGCTAAGATTTGCTCTGTGAAAGTGTCTCCCAAGCTACGCTCGGTCTCGAGGGGGAAAGAGGCCGGACTGTTCTTTCTGGCTGCCTTCTACTTCCTGGTCGCCACAAACACCCAGAGCGGCTGGCTGTTTCTGCTCAGCGCCTTCCTCCTGGGGTTGCTCGTTATGAGTTGGCTACCGCCTCGGCGGTCCGCTCGTCAGGCCGTGCTGCATCGCGACATGTTGGGCTCTCCGCAGCGTGGGGTGCCCCTTCGGGTCCGCTTGCGTCTGACCAACGAAGGTAACCGCCCGCTCCGCGAAGTGCTGGTGGTCGAGCCGGCCAACGGATGGTCGCGAGAGAACCGACCCTACCGGTGGGTCGTCCCCCAGCTCGGACCCGGCCAGAGCCTGAGCACGGAGTACACCCTTACACCCACGCAACGAGGAGAGCACCAATTGGCGGGCAGCGTGCTGACCTTTGGCGCTCCCTTCGGTCTGTTCAAGGTCAGCGCGGGCCAGCCCGACAGCGAGCCGTTCCTGATCTATCCCCGCCTGGTGACCCTGAACGCTCGTCGTCAGCGGACCCGGCTGGCTGGCATCTTGACCGACTTTACCTCGCCTCGCAGTAAAGGCGACAGTCTCTCTCTGCGCTCCTTAAGGGAGTATCGCGCCGGCGACGACCTGCGCCAGGTGCACTGGAAATCGAGCGCCAAGACGGGCGGCAGCACGCTGCTGGTGCGCGAGCATCACGCCCCCTCCCGTCAACTGAGCCTGCTGGTGCTCGACACCAGCGCTCGGCCCGACGACCCGGACTCGCTGGAAGCGTTCGAAAACTCCGTGACCCTGGCCGCCTCGCTGCTGTGGTCGGCCCATCGCGCGGGGACACGCAGCACGCTGCTCGTGCAGGACGAACAGGGCTGGCAGCGCTGGACCCGCTGGGAAGAGCAGTTCCGCGGCCTGGCCAGACTAAGCCAACTCGAGGAAGGTCTCCACTTCCCCCAGTGGGCCGAAGGGGCCAAGCAGGCCTGTGCGGCGGAGTCGCGCGCGGGCAGCCATCCGGTCTTGCTGACCTCAGCGGCCTCTCCCCAGCAGCTCGGCCCGGTGGAAAGCTGGCCGCTGGTCGGCACAGCCTGCGTGCTTTCGACCGTTCCAGAGAAGGCCGAGCTCTTCCAGGACTACCCGATCTCGACCATGGACCTGGAAGAAGCTCACGGCAGCGAGGTGCTGAGCTATGTTTAGGAAGTGGAAAGCGTTCCTCAAACGCCATTTGGCCCAACCCGAAGAATCGGCGGTCTACCGCCTGGCCGTCACCATCCTGGTGATGTACGCGCTGACCCTGACGCTGCACCAGATCGAGTGGCCGAGCTACTGGTGGGCCGTTTTGCTGCTCACCCCGGCCGCCTCTTACCTGAGCTACCGCCGCCGCGCCTCAGCGAACCTGGAGATCAAGATTTTTCTCTCTTTCGCCATGGTGGCGCTGCTGCTCTGGTTTTTTTCCCGCCTCGCCGCCTCGCTGTTCGACCCCCGTATTCCGCTGGCCGAACTGCTGATCTGGCTACAGACGCTGCACTCCTTCGACCTCCCTGCCAAGAAAGATCTGCGCTACACCGTGCTGGTAGCCCTGATCCTGATGGCGCTGGCGGCGGTGTTGACCTACTCCTCCTACTTCGCCTTTTTCGTGCTGCTGTTCTGCGCCCTGTTCCTTCTGGTGGCCGCCATCGACTTCTGGTCGGACAACCGGCTCCCGGGCACGGAAGAGGCCGGCCGCCAGGGCGTCTCATCCCCCGGCGGGTCGGCCTATCAGATCGACCGGTCGTGGCTCGGCCGCACTCTGCTGCTGGCGCTGCCCGCCGCTATGCTGGTGGCGGCGGTCATCTTCGTGTTCATGCCGCGTTTTCAGGGTCTGACCGTGCGCACCATGCCGGTCAACTGGGACCTGCAGTTCAGCCTGGCCCGGGTGTCTAACGGCGAGATCGTGAACGCCGGCCTGGGGGGAAAGAAAACTCAGAACGGAAAGCCGCAGCGCTTTGACGGCGACTCCTACTTCGGTTTCGATTCGGAAGTCAACCTGAACTCGCGCGGCGAACTTAGCGATCGCCTGATGCTGAAAGTGCGTACCTCGGACTGGCAGTACCATCGGGCCGTCACCTTCGCCGAGTACACCGGAACCGGCTGGAAATCTGGCTTGACCGAACCGCGCCTGCGCACCGTCGACGAGCCGCCGTTTCACTTCCCCACGGCCTCCTGGAGCAACAAAGACCGGCTGACCATCTACTACGCCGAAGTCGATCTTCCCAACGTGGTGTTCACCCCGCAGTACCCCAGGACGATGTACTTCCCGTCCGCCGAAATGTATATGGTCGACTCATTCCGGGGTAAGGGACGCGACATGGCCAACACTCCGGCCGTCCTGGTGGCCCCGTTCTCTCTCGAAACCGGACTGGTCTACTCGGTCATGAACCGCCTCCCCTCGGTCCCCCCTTCGGAGCTGAAGAACCTTCCCGATTTCGCCCGCGACGATCGTCGTTGGATGATGCTGGCGCCCTACCTACAGCTTCCCCAGAACCTGCCGCCCCGAGTTCGCGACCTGGCGGGGAAATTGACCGAGGGAAAGACGCGCCCCTGGGAACGAGCCAGCATCTTGTGCGCCTATCTGCAGCAGAACTTCACCTACAACCTGAACGTCCCGTTTTACCCGGAAGGGGTGGATACCGTGGACCATTTCCTTTTTGAGGCTAAGGAAGGCTACTGCGAACAGTTCGCCTCGGCGCTCTGCGTCATGGCTCGTAGCGTCGGCCTACCAGCCCGCTACGTCACGGGCTATCTTCCGGGCACTTACAATCCGCTCTCTGGATTCTACGAGATCAAGGCCAACGACGCTCACGCCTGGGTCGAGATCTTCATCCCCGGTAACGGCTGGACCATCTTCGACCCGGTCCCCGGCGGTGAACCCAACCCCAGTCTGGGCGAACCCCAGGCCGACCAGTGGCTGCTCGAGTCGCTATTCAAGTACCTGGGCGTTCCCGAAGGGGTCCGTCGATTGGCCCCTTCCCTGGTCCGCCTCGCCATCGCTTTGGCGATCCTGTCGCTCCTGGCCGCCTTCCGACGCGGCGCCCGGGGCGGCCCGTCGGCTCGTCGCCGTTCCGCTCTCGAGCCTTATCTGACCCGAGCCGAAGGGCTTACCGAGCCCCGAGGCGAGGGCGAGACCGTGAAAAACTGGGCCGAACGCGTGGGCAAGGAGCCGCTGCTAAGGCTGGCCGAGGTCTATGAGCGGACCTTCTACCAGGACCGAAGTCCTGCGGCCGAAGACTACGCCGAGTTGGAGAAAGCGCTGGCCGACCTGAAACCGCCGCGTTAAAACGCGCCGAGACGGCGGCTCTCTGAAGTTAGTGGCCTCGGCTGTAATCGTGGTAGAGCGCCTTGAGCTTGGGCCACTGGTGCGAACGCGGCACCAGTTTACGGGCCAGCGGGCGCTGCCGAGGGGTCAGGATGCCATCCACTCGCGCCATCGCTTCGGGCACCAGCAGGACCTGACCGCCGGGCACGCCCTTCATCTGCTCGACCCGCGGAGCGAAGTCGTAGGCGGCTTGACGAAGCTGCGCCACCTGGTCCGGCGACAGGTCCAACTGCTGGTATGCGGTGATCTGGTCCGGGTCGGCGATGGCCAGGAGTCTCCCCAGCAGGCCTCCGCTCTTGGGGCCGGCCCAGGCGGCCACTCCCAGAGTCAAAATCAGACCAAGCGTGAAAAGAATCCGTTTCATCTCTCTTTTATACGGTAAACCCCGGGCCGGTTTCAACGTATCCGGGGGGCAGCATCTCCCGGCGCAGCACAACCCCAGAAAACGCTAAAGGGCCCTGTTCGGGCCCTCTCGCAAGCGAAAATCTCTCTTTGTGTGGTCGACGACTAGTAGTGCAGCAGGTGCTCGGGCATCCCCATCTTAACGGCGCAGCAGGAGCA
The DNA here is from genome assembly GCA_023447635.1 of Vulcanimicrobiota bacterium. Classification (GTDB taxonomy): domain Bacteria; phylum Vulcanimicrobiota; class Xenobia; order Xenobiales; family JADMJV01; genus JAEXNA01. The sequence goes on from JAEXNA010000206.1 coordinate 40,543, forward strand.
AACACCGTGAGATTCGGGCACTTCGTCGTGGCACATACGTTCGGGCGAGCGCATCACGGTGTTGCACCAGGCGCAGATAAGTCTAAAGTCGGCTTTAATATAAGTCATTGTCGTGGTTATCCTCTGAAGTGAAAATACTGCAAATCGAAGTCGGAAATGTTCCCGAATTGTTTCCAAAGGGTCGCGAGAGACATGTCTTTCGCCCCCTTCCTAGAAGAGGGGAATATTTGAAAAACTTCCCCCCTCCCGGGTGGGAATAAGCCCTACCCAAAGGGCGACAGCCCGGGGATGAAACAGAGAATCTTCCTGCTTGCCCTGCCGCTTCTGCTGGCCCTATCCCTCTCTCAGTGGCAGCGCGGCAACGCTCAGGCCGCCGGCGACGAACCTGCCGCTCCGGCGCCCGTGAAGGCCGGCCTACAACCGACCGCCCGCCGCGACGCACCGCTCTCGCTGACCGCCAGCGACGGGACCGGACTACGTCTGGTCGACCTGACCGCGCAAGCCGTGGTCGAGGGTCCGCTGGCCTTCACCGAGCTTCGCCTGACCTTCGAGAATCCTCAGGATCGGGTGCTGGAGGGGCGCTTCCAGATCACCCTGCCCGACCAGGCTGCCATCTCTCGCTTCGCCATGAAGATCGAGGGTAACTGGCAAGAGGCCGAGGTGGTCGAACTGCAGGCCGCCCGCGTGGCCTACGAAGACTTCCTGCACCGCCGCCAGGACCCGGCTCTGATGGAAAAAGCCGCCGGCAACGAGTTCTCGGCCCGCATCTTCCCCATTCCCGCCAAAGGGCGCAAAGAGCTGATCCTCTCCTACTCGCAAGAGATCCCCGACGGCACCTACCGGCTACCGCTGCAGGGCCTGCCCGAGATCGCCAACCTGAACCTGGGCGTCAAAGTGAGCGCCTCCGCCTCCGACTCGTCTCTGCAGCCGGAGATCCAGTCGGTGCGTCGGGAGAACTACCGCCCCGAAGGCGACTTCGTGGTTTCTGGCGGTCCTCAGTCGCAGGCCCTGCGCGCGGGCGACTACGTGGTGGCGAAAGTCCGACCCCAAGTTAGCGCCGCCGCCACGGCCCCGCTCGACAACCTCCTGGTCCTGGTCGACACCAGCGCCTCGCGCGCCCTGGGCCAGGCCGAGCAGGGCGAACTGGTCAGCGACCTGCTGCGCGGAATGCCGCAACTGAAATCGGTCAAACTGGCCGCCTTCGACCAGACCGTGGTGCCTCTCTATGATGGGGCGCCGGCCGGCTTCAAGACCGAACTGCTGAACCGGCGCCAGGCGCTGGGCGCGACGAACCTGGAATCCGCTCTGCGCTGGGCCGCTGCTCAGAAGGGCGCGACCCGTCTTCTGCTGGTGAGCGACGGTGTGACCACGGCCGGATCGGACCGGCTGAAGGAAGCTCTGAAGAGCGGAAGCCTGAAGCGCCTCGACGTCGTCCTGGTAGGCGGTATCCGAGACAAGAGTCGGGTCGAATCGCTGGTCGGCGATGGATTGGCCCAGGACGGCCTGGTCCTTGACGGCGACCTGGGCGCCAGGGAGATCGCGCGTCGCCTGGCCCTGGGCGTGAGTTCGGGGGTCGACGTCGGCGTCAAGGACGCCCTCTGGGTCTGGCCCAGCACCCTGGACAACCTGCAGCCCGGCGACCAGCGTCTGATCTACGCTCAACTCAAGCCGGGACAGAAAACGTTCGACCTCTCCCTAAGCGGTCAGCCGGTCGCCCTCCAACCCTCCCCCTCCACCGTCCCGGCCCTGCTGCAGCGCCAGGCTACGGTGGCTCGGATCGCGCGCCTGGAAAGCGTCTGGAAGGACGCCGCGTCGGCCGAGCAGACGAAAATCGGTAGCGAGATCGTAAAGCTTTCCACCGAACACCGAGTGTTGTCAGACAAGACCGCCTTGCTGGTGTTAGAGACCGAGGCCGACTACTTTCGCTTCGGCATCGATCGCAAGGCGCTGGCCGACATCCTGGTGGTGGGCCCTAAGGGGTTAGAGGTCAAAACGCGCGACGACATCGTGCTGGCCGAAGCGAAGAAAACCGACTACAAGGTCGCCCAGAGCCATACCGGCGGTCCCGCCGATGCGAACGGCTCCGCCACCAGCGACGTGGTCTTCGACAGCGACGACGCCCCCGCCACCGCCGCCCCCTCCAAC
>JAEXNA010000244.1 GCA_023447635.1 Vulcanimicrobiota bacterium
ATGCCGGGGTTTGCCGGTTTGACGCCTGGATAATCGGGTTTGCACGCCGGAATTCGCCGGTTTGAAACCGGCTTTGGCCGGCGTCAAACCGCGAATCCCGGCTTGGCCAAGGGTTACGCCAACCTAGACGAACGGCTGGACCGAGAGGTCGCCCAGGGTGGCCGTCCAGTTCTTTCGCTCTCCCGTAACCAGAGCGATGATCACCGTCTCGCAAGCCACGGCTACCGCCAGGGTGACCAGGTTGCGAGCCAGCGGATAGTCGCAGATGTCGTCCTGGGCGTCCGAAGGCACGCGGTACACCTCATCCCACAGCACCTCGGCGTAGCCTCCGGCCAGGCCGACGTGCAGGCACGGAACGTGCGCGTCGTAGCAATAGCGCGCGACCGCCTCGCGAGCTACGCTGTTGTCGAAGCAGTCGACGATCAGGTCGCTGTCTCGCAGCAGTTTGGGCGCGTTACGGACGGTCAACTCCTGGGTTAGCGCCAGAGCCTCTATCCCGACCGCCCGGTATAGCGAGTAGGCCAGGGCCCGAGCCTTGTGGGCTCCGATGTCGTCGAGGGCATACGGCTGGGTGGACAGATTACGCTCTTCCACCCGGTCGCGGTCGACCAGGCGCAGGTGTCCCGCTCCGCAGCGGGCCAGGCTCTCGGCCAGGTTGGCTCCGAGGGCGCCGACGCCGCAGATGGTGATTCGCGCCTCTTTCAAGCGACTCATGGCTCGAGCGCCTCGCTGCAAGCTTTCGTGATAGGTGATACTCATGGCCGTCGCCATTCTTTTCCTTTCGTCTTACTCTCGGTTCTCGACCACTCCGACCAGCGAGGTCAGATCGAACTTCTGGTCTTCTCCGTCTAAGCAGATGCCCGCGCTCAGGACGGTAAGGTCGGATTTCATAATGGCCGAAGTGTGCTCTTCCCCGTCCCGGGTGCTCCAATGAGTGGTCCAGTAATCGCCCTGGTCCACGTAGGAGCGCAGCGTTCCGCCGCCCTGCTCCAACGCCTGACGAAGGCGCGCCTCGGAGCAGCGCACCACCGGGCGAGGCGTCGGTCGAGGCGAGAACAGCATCCGATAGGCTTCCCGGAACTCCGGGGTCAAGCCCGGCCGAGCCAGCGCCTCGGCGGGCGTGAACGCCCGCAGCGCCCGCGCCGCGAACCCCGGCAGGGCCGGGTCCGCGCCGCGGTCGAGCCGGTCGAACCAGAAGTGGCTCCCGTCGTAGCGCGCCAGCACCTGCTCGAAGGCCTGCCCTCGAACCACCAGGTGAACCGTCTGCGGACCCTCCAGACGAAACTTCTGTTTCGCCTCCGAACGGTTCGCCGGCAGGGCTAGCCAGCTTCGCCCCTGCTGCGGCTGAACCAGGATCAGCCGCAGCGTGGGAAACAGCCGCAGGTAGGCCGCGCTCTGGGCCACGGTCGCCTCCCCCTCCAACCGGGCCGTGGCCGGCCCGGTCGGGCGGAAGACGCCCCAGCCCTCGAACCCCTCGGGGGTGCAGTGCATGGCGCGGACCAGACCCTCCACCCTGGCCTGGACCTGGCCCCCCAGGATGCGCGGGGCCAGGAATCGCGACTCGCTGAAGCGATCTTCGGCGGCCGCGAACTTATGGATGAGATGTAGCGCCACAGGGCACCTCCGGTTGGGGTTGGCTCCCCCCGCCTGGAGGGCTTTTACACGGCCACCGCTCGGTCGCGACGACGCGGCAAAGGCGTCGCCATGATGTCGAGCAGCAGATCCAGACGAGACGGTCTCGACAGGATCGGCAGCAGGTTGGGGAGCGAGTAGTAGTCGCCCTGAAAGGTGAACGTGTCGAAAGCCACGTTCGCGCGGGACAGGGCTTGTTCGGTGAAGTCGTAGGCCTGGCCGACTTTGACCAGCACCACATGAGGCGTCACGGCCAAAGCCTGGGCGTAAGCGCGGTAGGCGTCCACAAAGTAGGGCGCTACGTTTTCGCCTTCGTCGGTGACCACGATGATCTGTTCGACCCGCTGACCCATCCGACGCATCGCCGTCAGAGGCGCACCCAGACAGGTCGAACCGAAGGCTCGAAGGCCGGTGAAGGCGCGTTCCCAGGCGGCCAGGTCGCTGCCGTCGGCGGTCACTTCGTAAGGAGCGTCGTCGAAAGCGTAGACCACGGGCGCCTGTTCGGAAACGCCGCAGATCATGGCGGCGATCTGCTTGCCGACCTCGATCGCGCACTCCATAGAGCCCGACTTGTCGACCAGCAGCGCGGTGGGTCGAGTGATCCGGCCGCGCGCCTTGATCTGCCGCTCGGTCACCTGGTCCAGTGCGGTCACCGTGCTGGAATCCAGAGCCACCGAACGGGCCGCGATCTTGGCCTTGAACGCCGAGACCCGCTGGTCTTCGGCGGCCTGGGCCAGGCGTACCTCGATCAGCGCTTTCACCTCGGGGTGGTCGAAAGCGCCGCGCGCTTTCAACGCCTTGAGGTGGTTAATGACCTCGGAAGGGGTCATCACGCTGATCAGGGCGATCAGGACGGTAGGAGTGATCGCTCGCAAGGCGCCTACGGCGATGGGGTAGGGCAGCTGATGAGCCACGATGATCTCGGCCTGAGCCAGCGGCGTTGGTGCCGAAGCCAGCGCTTTGACCACGGCGGCCAGACTGTCCTGGGGCGCCTGCTTCTTGAACAGCACGGCGTCAGCGCGAGCGCTGGGGCGGATGTGCAGACCGGCGTACAGCCCCTTGAGCGCCTTGTGGGCGCGCAACGCCGCTCGGTCGAAGCGAGCGTCCGAGCTTTCGCGCTGACGCAGATACTCGACCACGGCGGAACGGGCGCTGCGAGGCACCCGGCCGCAGTGCTGTTTCATACAGGCGACCACGCGGGCCACCTGGTACGGAGCCAGTTTCTGCAGCAGCACGAAGCCGGCTTCGCGGTGCTCGGGCAGGCTCGAGGCCAGCAGGTTGGCCACGAAAACTTCCTTGTGATCGCGCACCGAACCCTCGGCTTGATACCACACGGCCAGGTGGCCGTAGAAGCGCGGGTCGAGTTCGCGGAAGTCGTTGTGCAGACCGGCCACCTCCTTCAGATCGCGATGGGGAGTGGTCAGCAGGCTGTTCAGGATCTCCAGTCGGAAATCGGTTTCGGCGTCGCGCGCCATGGCGCACCTCCTTTGGGGTGGGTAAAATGGACCCGTCGCTGACGCGCAAGTCCGAGAAGCCTTTGTGTTCATACGCAGGAGTTGAAAGGCGAAGCCGTTCCGAGGTCCCCCGAGGCCACCTGCGACCGTTTCTTCCTAAGCGAAATGCTCTGCCAATTGAGCTAGTATGTAAGCTTCTCGAGTAAGGTCGCATCTCGCGACGGGTCACAAACTGTGCAAGAGGCTATCCGTAGACAGCCTCGGGGCGGACCACAATCGCGCTGGGGCGACGGTCGACCACGTAGTGGCGGAACTTCTCCCGCGGCAGGTCGAAATGACGGGCCAACCGGTCCAGCACCTGCTGGTCGGTGACGTTGGGGTTCAGGCGGACGGCGTCTTCCGGGATGGTATAGGAACGCCCCTCGAATCGGACGTGCAGCATAGCAAGGCTCCTTTGCGGTTGGTCGTAGGACGACAAAAGTCGTCTGGGATATAGAAAAGCCAGAGCCGCGCAAGTTTGCGGAGCGCGAACGGTGTTTCGTTTCAAGAAACCCTTTTGAGAAGGGGTGTGTAGGCTCTGCGGGTCAGGGCGCGGCCAGGGCTCTTCGAACTTGGTTCAGGTGGGTATTACGGAGTAATACAAGGGTAATAGAGGGCTAACAGGGTGTCCAGGAGGAGAGGCTCCCGGACACCCCGCGCCAGATCGAATGCCGCGGTCTATGCTGAGTGGACAGACCGCGTTGCTGGCCTCCGGGCCGCGGACGAGAACTCGACGCGGTAACGAATTTAGGTTCGCCCGGAGGCCTCTCCTACGATCTTGCGGAGCGGCTGCGTCAAGTTTCTTTTCCCGAGTTCCGCCCGCGCCGCGCAAGGCGCTGGGAAAGCGCTGCGACAGGGGCGACCTCGTCCGACTGCATAACTGTTGTCGAAGTGGTAGAGGGGAGTGATGGCCATAAGTGGGCGAGCTAGGGTCGAGGCCAGGACAAAGAAAAACGCCCACCTCCGAGGTCTTCGGAGATGAGCGCTACCGTGTTCGCTCTGGCGTATCTACAACACCTTAGCCGGTAGCGCTACCTCCGAGTTTCCGTCCTTCGCCGCCCTTGCGATCATTCGACGGGCCCTGGTAAAAGAGCCCTGCGTCGAGCGCGGTGGAGAGGCTATGTAACGTGACTGCATGGAACATGACTGAAAACCTTGAGGGGTGGACTACAACTTTCCTACTGGGTATTACTCTACGTGTTTCAATGTACGGAGTGAACCTCTTTGTGTCAACCCCTGATCTTTCAGATCGCCAAATGTCGTCCCAGGGTCTACCTACCAGACCTCTCCAACCAGAGTTCAGGGCAGACGGAAATGGCCCACGATTCGCGTAGCGGTCAGAGCGTTCTCTTCCACCCCGCGCGGGCCCGGGTTGTGGATCAGCAGCGGCTTGCCTTCCAGCGACCAGCGGTCCGAGACGATGCCGACGTGGGCCGTCCCGCTGCGGCTTTCGCCGTCGGAAAAGAAGATGACATCGCCGGCGCGGAAAGTCAGCACGGTGTCGCGGTTGACCTCGGTGGGCAGCGAGATGGCGTGACGCTGGAACCAGAGAATCAGGCGAGGGCACCAGCGGTAATCAAGATCGGGGTCCAGCGGTTCGTCGCCGTTGGCGATCCGGTCGTCCTTGACGGCCTGGCGCAGGTCCAGGACCGGGCGGTAGGCCCAGTACACCACGTCAGTGCAAGCGCTGCGGCCTCGCGGCGGCGGGCCGCCCTCGTAGCGGTCGGCGTCGTAGACATCGCCCAGACAGCTTCGCGCGCCCGCCACCAGGCGCGCTTCTCGCTCGGTGGGGCGGGTCTGCAGGCGCAGCCAGACCAGCGGCAGTGAGACCGCCATGGACAGGAGCAGAAGCACGATCCCCAGAGTCCGACCCTTCATCCGCCTCTCTTTCCCCCTCCTGGGCGACATCTCTTGCCGGATGCTTCAGGGGGAGGGGGACCTTCGGGGAGTTGGAGGGTGAGAGGGTTCTAGGCGACGGGAGGCGCTTCGGCTTCGCCTTTGATCAGACGCATCCGCCGCAGCATCTTCTTCTCGAACCACCAGACGAAGCGGAACTCGCCCAGCAGGGTGCCCCAGAACATCAGCATGAGCTGGTAGGAGGGGAAGATGACGGCCAGCCAGAGCAAAAACTTCAGCAGAAAGTTGGTCTCGGGGCCCACGCCAAGCATGGCAAAAACCGGTTTGCGGATCCACACCGTCGAGGAGCCGGCCATGGAGAACACCACCATGATGACCCAGAAGCGCAGCTCCGAGCGGATTCCCCATTTTTCCATCAACTTTGCTTTCACGGCTTGTTCCTAACTGTTTTTCTCGCCCAGCACCTGGTACAGGTTCACCGGCTTGCGGCGTCCCCGGACCTCGACCGTGCCCAGTTCGACCAGAGCGAAGGCGTGCTTCACCCGGCGGGCGGTTTCCTCGTTGATGAGCAGATGGATCCCGTTTTCTCGGGTCATCTTCTCGATGCGGGAGGCCACGTTGGTGGTGTCTCCCATGGCGGCGAACTCGCGATGACCGGTGACACCGACGTCGCCCATCATCACCTCGCCGGTGGCGATCCCGATCCCCACCTCGAGCTGCGGCATGTTACGTCGGCCCCAGTCTTCGTTCAGCGCCTCCAGGGCGTCGAGCAAAGCCAGCCCGGCGCGCACGGCAAGTTCGGCATGGATGTTGGTCTCGGCATCGGCAGCGTCTTCTTCGGCGCCGAACACCGCCATCATAGCGTCGCCCAGGTAGGTCATCAGCAAACCCTGATGGTCGATGATGACCCGTCCCAGCTTCTTGTAAACCTCATTGAGCTGCCCGATCGATTCTTCCAGGGGGCGGCTTTCGGCCATGGACGTGTAGTTCCAGATGTCCGAGAACAGGATGGTGGCCTCGCTGGGCAGCAGCGCGCGGGGGCGACTCTGGGCGCTGTAGGTGCGAAAACGCAGCAGCTGCTGGCCCACCTGGATCAGATCCTCGTCGTTGAGCACCTGCATGCCTTTGACCGCTTCGGTGTTGACCCAGACCATATGACTCGAGTCGGGGTGCAAGATGAAATGGCCGTCCGAAAGCAGGATGGTGGCGTGTTCGCGGCTGACGGTCGGGTCGGCGAGTTCGACCTGGTTGTCGCGCTTACCCGGTCGTCCGATGCGGATCCGCGGTTCGGCCAGGGTCCAGTGCTGGCGCCGGTGAGGGTCAGTATAGCCTTCCAGGAAGGCGACCGCTTTGGACAGCTTGATCACCGTGATGGTGTGATTCCCCACGCTCAGGCGGTCGCCGGGCTGCAGCTGGCAGAAGGCGCAGGCCGTACCGTTGACCATGATTTCGAAGCGGGGGCTCAGATTGTTGAAAAAGAGGTTCGACTGAATCAGCTTCAGGATGGCCTGGCGGTTGGCCATCTCGGCGACCGGCAGCACGATGTCGTTCTCTTTGGGGCCGGCCTCGGTGCCGATCGTCATGTGGCTGTAGCACAGCGGGACGCGACGCGAAGCGGTGCCGGGGGGGCCTTCGATCAGAAGGTCGTAGCCGCTGCGCAGCCACTGGCGGCCCCGTGACGGCACGGCTTGATCGGTGCGTACCGTGGAGTGGTCCCCGGAGAAGGGTAGGTCAAGGCTGTACATCTCCGCTTCGCCGGGATCGTGGGCACTCATCTGAGGGCCCACCCTTCGCACTCCTTGTCAGGAGACCTTTCCTTTCGGAAGGCCCGCGGACAGGAAACCGCCCGGCCAGCGGAAAGATCCCCCGGTGAGTGACTCCGTGATCGGAATGGAGGATCTGTTGGGGCGGTACCGGGAGGCCGGGGAAGTCGAATCCACAGGCGCCTTCACCCTGGACCCCAAGAAGGCGATCGAGAAGCTGGCCGAATTCCAGCTGCCCTCTTCCTACCACTGGATCCTCAAACTGATCCAGTCGCTGCACCTGTCAGGGGCGACCGTGATCGACATCACGGCGGGAATCCATAGCGTGAACGTGGTCTCTGACGCGGTCCCGCGCTTTGCCGGTATCGAAGACCTGTTGGGTCATCTGCTGGCCGACCCGGCCCACTCGGATCCCGCTCTTCGCCATCTGGCCGCCGGGCTGCAGGGCAGTCTGGCCGTACGGCCGCGCGAGGTGGTGGCCGCTTTTACCTCGGATGGTGAACGACGGACCTACGTGCTGAAGTCGGGCGGCTGGCGCGAAGAAGAAGCGCGGCGCGAGGGCAAAGGGATCAACCGCTTCGAACTGACCCTGAACCGCAATCTGAACGAGCGCCTGAACTCGTCCTGGTTCACGCTGAACACGGACATCTTCGACCTTTTTTTCCGTCGGCCCGGCGCCTACGATCGCGAGAACGCGGTGGCTTTCGAGGCGGTTCCGTTTGCCAATTGCGAGGTCCGTCTCAAAGGCAAGACGGTCAGCCGCCGAGCCTTCGGGCATCCCCGGTTCCCCGGCTACGAGATCGCCAGCGACCCCTCTCCGGGCGAGCGCTCCGTGCCGATGCTCAAGAGTATGCTGTCCAACGTCGAACTGGTGGCGGGCGCGGCCGACCGTCGCCATCACCTGGTCGAACGGCTGGTTCCGGCTCGATCGGGCAACGGTTTCAGCCTCACGCTCAACACCGACGCCACGCTGAGCAACCGTTCCAGCGTAGGGAAGCTCGCTCACGGCCTGAGCCGGGCTTACGCCCTACGTATGGAGCTTTCCAAGATGGCGCTGCTGGTCTTTATCGAAGACGGAGTGATCATCGAGAGCCGACCGGTCAAGCTGGGCTGCCCCGGACTGGTGGCGCTGATCGACGCCTCGGGCCTGCGCAAGGATTTGACCACGCTGAAGGTGGCCGACAGCGAAGAGCTAGAGTCGGTGCTCGACGAAGTTCGCACGGTTCACCGCGAACTGCGCCAGCAGGTGGCGGACAACATCAACCTGATGCCCGCCCGCAGCCACGTCATGGAGCACTTGTTCCGCAACTCACCGGGATCGGTCTAACCCTCTTCTTTGGGCGGGATAGGGTAGACGTCGAAGCTACTCAGTTTGCCCTTACGGAACATAGCGCGCAAGCCGGGTAGCTTGACCACGGTCTCATTGTACTCTCGCCCCATGTCCGACTTGGCGTCGCGGTGCTTGGCTTTATAGGTAGCCACGCTGTCGCCCACGGTGACGCCCATATCGGTGCGCCAGGGCAGCCCCACCCCGCGGATCCGTTTGACGATGCGAGAGCGCTCGTCGAGTTCGATCTCCAGCTTCTGGGACTCGTCGGGTGAGGCCCAGACCGCTTCGTCGCGAGTGCGATGATGCGGTTCGCCGATAGCCTGCCAGAGCGATTCGTCCAGCGGCTCGCCGATCCGGATCGGGCCGACCTCGCGGCCAGGCCGAACCGTCCATTTGGAAAAGCGCCAGCGGGTCGAAGCCGGCGAGCTGACCTGAAGACCGGACAGTTTGCCTTCGGTGGCCTCGAGAATGAGTCCCGGTAAGACGTACGAGGTGGTACCGTCGCGCTGGATCATCTTCGATCGCTTGGTCAGGCGGTTCACGGGCAGGCCCAGGAACAGCTCTTCTTCGGAAACGGTAGCGCGCACGCCACGGATCAAGATGTCGATGATGGTGGCGGTGTCGCCCAGACCGATAGTGCGCACCTCGATCCCTTTGCTCAGCTGCCCGTTTTTGGTCTCGCCCCAGAAGAGGCGGCGGAACCCTTCGCCGGTGTCATGATAGCGAAAGTCCGTGCTGGGGTCGCCCAGCGCCTTGGGCCATTCTTTGGGGACGCCTTCGTTCAGTTTCAGGCTGGTGGTGCCCACCCCTGGCTCGACGTCGAGGCGTAGCTTCTCCCAGTCGGGCTTGGCCCAACTCGGGCAGCTCAGAAGGCAGGCGGTCAAGAGGGCGGCGGGCAGGTGCTTTTTCACGATTCTCTCTTGTAAAAGGTGGCGTTTTTGCTGAACTGAGTGGGGATTTTGCCGTCTTCGCCCACCGGCTCGATCAGCAGGCCTTCCCCAGAGAGCTTGACGATCGAGGTGATAGTGCGGTTTTCGAAGACCAGGTCGATGCGCTGGGGATCGGCCTTTTCGTCGAGCTTCCACTGGCCGGTGATCCGGTCGCCTTTGGAGATCGCTTCAAACTCGCCGCTGTTGCGAAGGAACAGGACGACCTCTTGTCCGTCGGGGTCCTTGCCTTTCCAGCGTCCGGCCAGCGGATGCCGGGTGGCGCAGCCGGCCACCAGCAGGGCCAGGAGCAGCCAGAGCCCTAGCGCGCGCTTCATCGAGACTCCTCGAGCAGGGCGTCGAGATCGGCGATCGCCTGAGCGAGTCGCCCTTTGCTGTGGCTGACGGTCGAAGTCTTCAGCCCGGCCTGAATCGAGGCCAACCGCTCTCGCAATTGCAGGAGCGTGGTCTCGGTTTCGGAGGTCTTTTTGGCCTGGCCGGCCGTTTTGCGATGTTTGATCAAGGGCACCTTCATCCTGGTCTTCTCCATATACGAAACCGGAGCCCCCTAATCCTCGAAGGTCGTAACCCATGTAGGGTTTGCCTCGGCAGGGCAGGAACTGCCTCGCTGTGACGGGTTGGAAAGAGTTAGTCCGGGGGACCAGGGTTCTCCGTCGGAGCGAGCTGGCCGAGATCCCCAGCGGCGAGTTGGTGCGCCTCTCCTTCTTTTCTCCTGCCCTGGGGCTGCGCCGTTTCGTGGGGGTCTATCGCAGCAAAGGGGCGCCGCTACCCCGGGTCAGTCCGACCGTGGTCTACCTTTTTCGCGGTCACTTCAGCGAGTGGTTTTATCCCCAGGAAGACGGCTCCCGCGCCAAACACGCGGAAGAGGGGCCGCTGACCTTCCCGGATCTGGTGGAGAAGGCGGTGGAGGAGGGGAGGCTACCGCCTTGCCTGCTGGTGTTCCCCGATTTTGGAGGCGACGACCGGCAGGGGCTGACGCTTGCGGTGGACTGGAAAGAGCCCCGGCTGGCCGACAACGGCGTGTTTGTCGGCGGCGGTATCGGCTCGTTCGAGAGCAGCTTCCGGGACGAGTTTCTGCCTCAGTTCGAAGAAGCGCTGGGCTTGTTCAATCCTCGCCGCGCGGCTATCGGGTTTTCCCTTGGGGGGCTGAACGCTTGTCAATTGGCCTTGCGAAACCCCAGTCTCTTCACGGTCGTGGCGGCCTACGACGGCTCGTTTCCGTATCATCCGATTCGCGACGACGACGATATCTTGCGCCATTCGCTGTTCGATCCGATCTTTGGCCGCCCGGCCGATAAAGCGCACATCAAGGCGCACTCTCCGGTTTGGCTGGCCCAGAACCTGCCCACGGGCCAACTGCGGCGGATGCGCTTTTTCCTGGCCAGCGGGCCAGAAGCGGCCGAACCGTACGATTCCAACTTCTACCGCACCGAGCAGCTGATCCAGGCGCTGGCCGAACGTGGAGTGCGCAACAGCTGCGACGCCGTGGTGGACGACGGGCATCACGACTGGTACACCGCCGACCTCTTCGCTCTGCGAGTCATGCTCGCGACGTTTGGCCTGAAGACTTCTCCGCCGCTCGGCTAGCGGCTCGTCGAGCGGTGAGCCTGAGCTCACTCTTCCTTGAGCCGGCTCGAAAAGTAGAAACCTGACCCCGACCTGCCTGTTAGACCACACCTGTGCCAGGAGAAGGGCAGGGTCACGACCTCACCAGTGAGAAGGGGCGGGCCTCGATCTTCGCGCTCCTGGTCTGGAGAGTTCACGCGAGTCTTGGAGGGATGGTCATGAAGGGTTGGAAACGTTGGGGCGCTTCGGCGATGCTGTCAGTCGCGCTGTGGACGGGGGCAAACGCCGCCGCCACCACTTCGGTAGAGATGCTGCGCGAGATGTTCTCGCGCCCGATCACGGAATGGCAGCAGACGCTGCGCTCGAACACCCGACTCCTGAACGAAGAGTTCTTCACCAACGTGGGCAAGCGCGTCCGCTGGGGCATCGAGAACAACCATGTCGATGACGCTCTGCGCTTTGCCATCGTGGGCGACTTCGCCGCCGAAGCCGTGGGCAAGCCGGCCAACTACCGGATCGACCTGGCCGATCTGTTCTTCAAGGCTCAGAACTACAACATGGCGGGCCAGATCGTCGACAACATCCTGGTCTCTAGTGGGAACACCCCGGCGGCCAAGCCGGCCAGATTTATGAAGGCCAAGCTCTACGAGGTCAATAAAGACCTGTTCAACGCTTACAATCTCTATGTGGAACTGGCCAACGACCGCTTTCGCCCGGAAGAGACCTGGTACAGCGCCGGACTGATCAGCCTATTTATGAACGAAGTCTCTCGGGCCAAGGAAGAGTTGGGCAAGTCGGCTCAGGCTGGCAGCACCCTGGCTCCTCAGCGTCTAGAGGAGATCGCGGCTCGAGAAAATCAGAGCTGGGACTCCATCCCGGCGGCTCGCTCTGGCATGAACCAGCCGACCGTCCTACCCAATACTAAGGATGTGACGCCCTATCCCGCGTCTTCGGAGAACCCTGAGTATCCCGACCTGATTCCGGCCGGCACTAGAACCGACCCGGCAACCCCGTCGAACAGCGGAGTGGCCTTGACCACGCCGCAGCCCGCCGGCGACCCACTAGAGCAGGCTCGCATGGCCGTGGCCGACAACCGCCTGATCGACGCCATTGACCTGTTCGAAGGCATCTTCGATCCCGGTAACGCGGAAGTCTCCGTCGAGTTCGGCGCCGTCCTTTACCGGATGGGCGACCTGGAGCAGGCCAAAGGTGTTTACGACAAAGCGCTGGCTCGCAACGCCAAAAACGTCGAACTGCTGCGCGGCCGCGCTAACACTCTCGAGCGGATGTACGACCGCCAGGGGCAGAAAACGGACCTGAACGCGGCTCTGGCTGACTACCGTCAGGCCCGCACGCTGGATCCTCAGCACATGCTGCTGCCCTGGGAACTCACCCGGGCCGAAAGCAAGGTCTAGCCCAGTGCTCTGTCAGGCCTAAATGATGGGATAATGATGGTGAGGCGCGATTCTGAGGAAGTTGTTTTGAAGGCGCATACCGAGTTGTACGTAACTGAAAAACAACAATGTCAGAATCGATGGATCGCCG
>JAEXNA010000007.1 GCA_023447635.1 Vulcanimicrobiota bacterium
CGTGTAGGGTCCGGCGAGTGCTCAACGGTGGTCGCGGTCTGAGAAATGGGCGGGAATTGGTTCCCGCGCCAAATACGCAGCTTTCGATGTGCTCAACGGTGGTCGCGGTCTGAGAAATGGGCGGCGCGGTATCTGGCCAGCGAAGGCGGCCAGGGCGGCGAGTGCTCAACGGTGGTCGCGGTCTGAGAAATGGGCGGTCCGTGATTCACCAGCGTAGTATTCATGCGGGTCCTGGAGTAGCGTTTTCAAGCACCTCCGTAACCGCCCTGTCCAGAACGACAGTTCCTCTTCTCGACCGCTGTGAAAGCGATGCGAATGCTGGATTTGACGTCGATCAAGCACCTCGAGAAGGTGGGCTCTCGTCCAAGGCCAGTAAATACTAGGCTAGCGAGTCGGACCGTGACTTTATCCGGTTGTCAAAGACCGATGCTTGATCAGACGATGTCGAAGGTATCTTCGACCTCGGGCCAGTCCTGGAAGGTGCCCGTCTGCTCGATTTTGGAGACGCAGCCCGAGCAAAGCCCAATGATTAGCAGGGAGTCCTCTTCCTCGAGGAATTTGCCCATCTCCCAGAGCAGGCGTTCCTTCTCGGCCTTGCTCAGTCTACAGCGAAAGACGCTGTACTGGACGCGAGTACCCCGCCCCAGAATCGACTTGGCCGCCCGGCGCAGCCGCTTCGGATCGCGGATGTCGTAGGAAAGGAGATACCACTTCTTCTCTGCCACCTACCTGATCCTCATCTGAGCGAACAGTCCCGGACTACCGCTCCACTCCTTTTCCAGGAGTCGTGTCTCGAGTTCCAGCGCCCGACGATAGCTCAGAGAGTAGTTCAATACGGGATGTTTCGTGCTTTCCGTAAGTCGACGCTCGTACAAGCCGATCATCTTCCGCTGGCCCTCCTCGCTCATCCAGATCCCACCCTTGGTTGCGATAAAGTCCGTCTCGGCGTTCCAGCTTTTCCGATTCACTGACCCGAGCAGTGGGATCTCGACAAGAAGAAGACGGTAGAGTTCCATCAAGTCTAGCACGAGCGGATGAGCCGAACTGCGCGGCGTGTGGAAGAAACCGAAGCTGGGCTCGAGTCCTACACGCAGCAAGGTTTCTAGCAAGGAGCGATACAGAAGGGAGTAGCCGAAACTGAGCGCCGCATTGAAGCGATCCTGCGGAGGTCTGCGGGAGCGACCTTCAGGAACCATGAGCTCATCGACATCCTCGTTGACCAGGAACGGAAGGGCGGCAAACCATTGTCGTGCCGCCATCCCTTCGTGACCTCGCAGGCTGTCCAGGTTGTCCGTCGTTTCGATCTCCTTGAGGCAAGCCGACATCGCTTTCAGATAGGGCTCGAACGGACCCCTTTCCCGCTGGCGGGTTGCTCGAAGAAGAAAGCGACGCGTGCTGTCGACCTTTGCTAACACAAGTTTTCGTGCCAGTTCGAGACAGAAGGCGGTGTCGCAGAGAGCTTTGAATTGGCGAATCCGGCGCTGCACGCCACCAGCCCCGGTTTGGAAGCTCCCGACAAACTTCCCTCCCGGGCTGAGCCAGTGCACGGCGGTTTCGTGCTGGGCGCAAAGATGAAGAGCCTGCGTGGATACCTGAGCGTGCCCGTGGACCACCAGACTCCCGACGTTCGTGATCGGGTAGGACCGCTTGTCTTGCCGTGAGACCAGTTCGAGCCTGTAGCCGGCACGTCGGACTGTCACATCATGGTCCAAGATGTAGACGGTCTGTCGCTCGAGATCTTCAGGGAAAAGCCGGGGCGGCTTCGTCTTCCCCTCCTCCGTAACGCGTTCTTCCTCAGGCAAGCACATCGGCGCAAGGGAGCAAGTTCGACAGAGCTTCTCGTTCTCGGCGACAGAAGGACGGTCAGGTTGCCGTCTCAGCTCGCGTGCGCGCTCGATGGCCGCGATGACTTTTGAACGAGCTTGCTCCCCAACAGGCACTCGAACTGTCAGATTGCTTGCGTGATATCGGATTCTCGCTTCGGTTAGGGAACAGTTCAGCTTCTCCTCGAGAAGCATCGTGTAGGCAGCCGCCTGCAAGGCGTCGGATGGCCAGGCCCGAGCGTGCTCTCCCTTCTTATCCGCCTTACCTTTCTTTCTCTCATAGACGATTCTTTGCCCGTCGGCGCGTTTCAGGGCGTCGACTTTGCCTGTGATGCCGAGAGTAGCGCTCGAGAGCTGCCAGCTTTCCCACTCTTCCCCCTCGCTCCAGGCGTCGTGCAGCCTCCGCCCTGCGTACACCGCGGCGTCCGCGAGACGGATCTCCTCGACCTCTTCAAGGTAGAAGAGCCGCTCGCAATAGGCCAGGGCGTGCAGAGCCATGACTCGAATCGGTTCATCGTGACCCTCTGGGACGACCGCTATGGCTGCTCTGTCAGCCATGTCACGCAGGACCTACCTCGACCCAGGCTTCCTCTGGTATCAGGTCTAGAGTCCCCGGGCGCGTCGCGAACATGGCGTCACGCGTTCCCTTCATTCCCGTCCTGTCGGCCCACAGGGTAAGACGGAACGGAAATGTGTCCTCCGGCGAGCCGGAGCTGTTTCCGCCCAGAAGGTCGTCCTCTTCTTCTGGTTCCGAGCTGACCACCAGCCAGTCCACGGGGGTTTCGTCTGGCTGCGCTATCGCCAACTCTTCTAAGAAGAAGTTGTTGTCCCCCAGAAACGGAACGCCGTATCGCTGCTGACCGTTCTCTTGCAAGGGATCCGGGTCGGCAATCTGCGCCACAAGGCGCTCCTCGAATTCCGCCGTTGCATCTACGGCGCAGATCCCTCGGAAGGTCGTCAGCAACTCTCGTCGCGCGGGAGCAATGTGATGCTTGTTCCCTTTCGTCAGCGGCTTGCGCTCTTTGCTCGAACTTCCAACGGGAATAGTGTGGAGCTGCTGAAACAAGACGGCTCGTCCCGGCATCCTTCGCTGGTCCGCGGACACGGCAAAGCTATGCTTGGAATGCGCGGCCGAAGAAGCGGCGGACGCTACCCTGAAACGAGGTAAGCCCGCGCGTGTCTCCGTGGTGCCCGGTCCCAGCTCGCCTCTCATCTCGATCCCAGCCAGGTTCAGGAGCAACCCGTACACTGCGCTCGGTGGAGCGAAAGGGAAACTGGGCCGGAAATATCCGGCCGAGAAATCTCGGAACACGGCAAAAGGGGCGGAATAGGCCACCAGGATCACGCGGGAACCTCGACGGATGGCAACGAGCGTCCGCAAGTGTCCAGGCTAAGCTTGCCAAAGAGGGCGTCCACGGTTCGATAGAGCTGGACCTCTTTGGCAACAAGGGCTTCCTGCTGCTCGCTGGGCATCGCTTTGACCAGCTCCCCACCAAGGTGGAAGCCCCTTCCAGAGATATCGCCTGCGAGAATCGCCTCGACGACGTCGGGAGCGCTTCCGTCCTGTTTGTAGGGATAGAGAGGGAATCCTGAGGCCAATCGGGTTGTAAGGCGAGCAACGGCCGAGACGGGCGCCATCTCGAAATACGATCGCGCGTGATTGCCAGCTACGCCGTTGAGTTCCGTCAACGCCTGAAGAAGGTGGCTGAACCACACGTTATGCTGATCGTCGGGGTTCGCCGGTTCGAGCTTACAATCCGCCAGGTTCAGGGCGATGGGGAACTGATAGGGCGTAAAGGTCAGCTCGCGATGCAGCAGTTGCGAGCTGCTGGCGTTCTTCCAGGGAGAGTCCTTGGTGTGCATGGGCGACTGGGTGAAAAGTGTCTCGTAGCGGTAAGGTGTCAAACCTACAGCCAGGTTATTTCTCACCACAGAGTCACGTTTGTAGCGGAAGCTCTCCTTTCGTTCTTTGCTAAGCGCTCCCTCGGCCTCTTTCTTATTGGCCACCATGTAGCCGAAGTAGAAATCATCGACATACTTCTCGGGCCAGGGCACGTCCTTGAAACGGACAGCCAGTTGATCCTCGTTGTGCTCTCGCTCGCGGTTCACTTCCAATCCGTAGGCCTGAAGCATCTCGCGAAGAGCGTTGCGGATCGCCTCGGGCGAGACGACGGGATACTCGTTCTGCCCGATGGTGATTTTTTGGATAATGGCGCGATTCTGTTCGCTTTCTCCGCGATAGTTCGCCGAAGGCGCGGGCTGAGTGAGCAGGCTGAGATAGAGATTCATGGCTATTTGTCCTCCGAGTTGGGTGATTTGATGTAGGAGCGGGCAGAGAGGGCGAGCATAAGGATGTCTCTGAGATCTTCCCAGCGTTCCTCAGAAAGGAGCAGCGCCGAGACCTCGTCGTAGAACTTGTTCAACCCCCAGTGCGGGTGTGCGCAGACGAGTTGGGTGAAAGCGGCGCTGAATAGCCGGCGTGTCTTCGCCGAACGGAGACGATAGTGCATCTCCTCGACCGAGGAAGTCCAGGCTTTGTAGAACCTCTCCCTCTGCTTGGGTTGACCCTGATGGTTGATGTACTCACTGAGAGAAAGCTCGTCGTAGCGGCTCTCGGTCCGTGCCCGGAGGGCCTGCCAGACGATGTCGCTGATGGCTTGCTGCCAGCTGTTGGGAGCAGTTTTTGTCACGTAGTGTCCTTTCTATTCGCCGAGATGGTTCAAGAGATGAAGAGAGTTGAACGAGAACGCTTGTCCGTCTTTACCCAGTGAGAGGACCGAGCTGGCCGGCAAGACGGACATCAGCTTGGCCGCACCTCGATAGAGCGGGGCGCCCTTAAGAAGGTTGGCCAACACCATCTTCTTCAAGGCGTAGTTAGAGATAGGTGCGACCTCTTCGGAGTAGCGGCGGATGAGCTTTCGGTCTGCGGGGATGTGCGCGACGGCGAGCAGATTCACGTTGTTGCCCTGCTTGTCGAGTTGCGCGCAGAACGCCCCAGAGATCGCTTCCGTCTTCGTCGCCGAGAGGGCCATTTCTAGAACGACCAACCCTGCCTCGGCGGGCATCGTCACTCGAGTCGAGCTGTAGAATCGAGTTCGCGAGGTTCCCTCTTCGTCAGATTCTGTCCGGGTGCCCAGGTACTCGCGCATGTTCCTGATGAAGTACCTCAGGTCCCGAGGCTCGGGGTAGACCCAAACCAGACCGGGGTAGGTCCGGTCGCCTAAGGAATTGAGACCAATGACCTTGAACGGCTGGGCCAGCGCGTGGGCGAAGTGCAGGAGGAAAACGTGAGCTGGCATGCCATCGAAGCTGACATCCTCGTTGCTCTTCGCCCTTCCGCCGATGTAAAGTGCGCTGGCCAGATCAAGGGCGACGGTCTTGCCTTTCTCGACGGCCTCGAAAGCTTTCCAGAGTTTGTTGGCCAGCTCTTCCACGGGCGCTTTGTAGATTTCCCGACTCGCGGGTTTGTCGCGCAAGGTGGACCATATCCCGTCCTGCCAGAGAGCAAGCCATTCCTCTCCGTAGCCGCAGCGGGACAGCCAGGACCCAGCCGGGCGACGGTCTTTGTAGGCGAACTTCTTAACGGTTTTTCCGTCAGCGGTCGGCAGTTCGACTTCCTCGAAGTCTTCGCCCTTGGGTTTGCTGTTCATGAGGCGGGTGACCTCAATGCCGGCGTAGAGGTAGCCTAGAACTTTCGACAGGATGTCCTTGCTTAAGCGCAGCTCTAGCTTTTCGTCCTGAAGGGCGTAGGTCTCCTCAGGTAGGACGCCGTCCGAGTGCAGCGACTCCAGCAAGAACGCCAGGCCCCCAAGGCCAGCCCGGTGCTGCACCGTGGGCAATCTCTTCAGGTCGTAGCAAAGCTTGACTTCCGTAATGGCCTTACTCATGGTCTCCTCCAAATCCATATCTGCTGCAGTACTTCTCGCCAGAGGCGATCCTTAGGTGGCGTGGTAGCCGGGAATCGGTTGCCAGCTCTTCGAACTTCGGCACGGGCACGACCAGGCCGATCATTTCGGGTGCTCGACGTTCCTGAAGTTCTAGAAAGAGAGGCAGGTCGTCGTCGAGGACGGCGTCTGCTGTAAACTCCACGATGTCGCGGTAGGGTTGACTCTCGAACTTTGGCAACGAGTCGAAGAGAGGCACGGAATGCTGACCCAGCATCTCTCCGGTTCCGGCACGCTCCATCAGTTCGGCCAAGTGCTGTTGGCTGGTGTCCTCAGGGGCCGGTAGTTCTCGAAGAAGGCTTGCTGCTTCGTCCAGATCCGCTGGCTCGTAAGGCTTGATCTTCTCGTTGTTGAAGATCTTCACCATAGCGCGATCGAAGCGGCCGTGGCGGTTGGCTCGCCCCATTCGCTGGATCAGGTCGGGGAGAGGCGCCAGTTCTGTATAGAGGCTCTGCGCATCGAGGTCCAGGCTCATCTGACAGACCTGGGTCGAGACCAGGACTACTCTCCCCGTAGCGCCCTGGAACTTGCGGATCGCTTCTTCGTGCCGCTGCTTGCGGTCCGAGAGCCGGAAGCGGCTGTGATAGACTAAAAGCTCCGTTCCTGGCGCAAACTGTGAGATCAGAGATTCGATATCTCGAGCCGTGGCCTGGCAAGTCGAAACTTGATTTCTC
Organism: Vulcanimicrobiota bacterium; assembly: GCA_023447635.1. Classification (GTDB taxonomy): domain Bacteria; phylum Vulcanimicrobiota; class Xenobia; order Xenobiales; family JADMJV01; genus JAEXNA01. Next base: position 6,442 of record JAEXNA010000007.1, read on the forward strand.
ACCACCAGCAGTCTGCTCTCGGAACCCTGGAGCCAGGCTTTCAGGTGCTCCGTCATGGACACGTTATCGACGTGTTCGATGTCGTAGCGTGGCAGGGACGATTCGCGGCGAGCCTCCTCGCCTCCATCATCCACCAGGATGGAGAGTTTGTCGAAGACTTCTCTTTTCAAGGGCGAGAGAGTGGCCGTCATCATCAAGCAAGGGAGATCTGTCCGGCGCAGAAATTCGCTCAGATGGCGGAACATCCGCTGGTCCAGGGCGTGCACCTCATCGACGACCAGCAGGCTCTCGCAGAGTAACGGAAGCACACAGCCAGCCGTGTACCTGTTGGCGGTGAAGGAGAGAAAAGAGTCGACGGTCGCCGAGATGTACTTCTTGTTCCAGAAGCCCAGGGCGAACAGACTGTCCTGGGTTCTGAAGTTGGCTTGATGGCGCCGGTCCTTGTTCTCGCCGCCAGGCTCATCCCCATTGAAAGTTATACCCTGCAGGTCGAAGGCGGAGGTGCCGTGCATCAGCCCCGCGTCGTCGGCTCCCCAGGAGACATAGTCCCGGAACCCTTCGGTCGCTGTGTTGCGGGTCGGGTAAAGGAAGATGATCCGTTTGGCGGTGTGGGTCTCGAGCTGCTTCTGCGCCCAGAGAAAGGCCGCCAGAGTCTTTCCGGAGCCACAGGGGGAGATGACCACCGCCCGCGCTGGGAGGTTCTGAACTCGCTTCTGAAGCTCGTTCATCTGGAACGGTTGGCCGGTGCGACGCTCGATAACGTGAGCCCTTCCGTCGATGATCGAAGAGCCAAGTTTCTCTGGCGTGAGAGCAGGTTGGGAGAAGCAGCCGTCCAGCCATTCGTCGATCGGAAGTCCAGTGCGACGGAGCGCCGAGCCAGCCGCGTCGCTGGCGATGAGCGCCATCGCGAGGGCTCGCAGAAAGGACGGGTCCTCGTCAGTCTTCTTGCGAAAAGCTTTTCCGAAGACCTGAGACCAGGTCTCCTGGGAGGTCGCCTTCCCGCCGTCAATCTGGGCCGGGATTTGAAGTGGGGCCGTCTCACCAAGGAGAATTTCCGTCTCGGCAAGGATCTGTCGAACTCCGGCATCTTCGTTGTAGATAGTGATCGGCGCGTCATGCTCGGGCAGGTCCAGGTAATACTGGTCACCACTCTTCAGGTGATGAGCCAGGACCGTGTGGAGCAACGGGTACGCGTACTGCCCAAGTTTTTTGGAGCTGCGCATCGCTTCACGCAAGATCAGGAAAGAAAGGTATTCGTGCCGCAGAACCTGGTCGATCCGCTCCAACAGCATATCCTGAAAGGAGCAGGTGGCCTTACCGATATCGTGCCAGAGTGCCGCGAGGTCGAGGATGAGACGGAACTCCGGCCACCGCTCCAGAGGGATCTGGAAGAATCGAAACCAGCTTCCGGCCAGCTCGGTAGGTTCGGTCGCGCCAAAAAGCGACCGCGAAGACCTCCAGACATCCTCGGTGTGAGTCCACAGTGTCACCTTCCCGTTAGGGTTCAGGGAGCTTCCCTTTTTCGCTAAGACTGTCACGGCCGGTTCCTGGCTGGCAAGAAAAGACCGCCGCCGAAATGTCGCCGTCCTCCTAAACCGTGAGAACACAGGTGGGCTGAGCTCTCTCCGGACAGGCCCTCGACAAGCACGGCATACCCGACAACCTGGCGCCCTTTCACCGTGCGGGTTCGGCGCAGGTAGGCGTCCCGACTTCCTTTCCCACCATCCTTGGATGTCGTGTGAAGCGGCTGCACCAGGCTGGCCGAGGCATCGACCTGGTGCTTTGACAGCTCTTGCTCCAACCAGAGCGTGAAGGTTTCCTGATCGGGAGCCCCGTCGTAGGTTACCCAGGGGCTGTAGAGTCTGGCGGCGTGCTGCACCGGCTCCAAGCGAGGGCCGCCCAGACAGATTTTGTAGCCGTTCAGTTCGAGGTCTGCACCGACCAGGGGCAAGATGTCTCCAACCTTCTCCGAGGGGACCCTGAGTCGGAGAACACTCTTCTCGGTCATTTTCATGATCCGGTTGCCCTGCGCCAGCCCGTTGATGGGGAAGATGCCGTAAGGGTAGGGGTTCTGGTGCAAGATCGGTTGTCGCCGACATAAGGCGCCGAAGAGATCATAAGAGTGGTCCCAGGGCAGAACGTCGCCCTTAACCGGGAATAGCAAATCGACCATCGTGAGGGTCACAGTGTCTCCTTGTGTTTGGAAGTTCGGGATGAGTCTAGCTGCAAGGACATCGTTAAAGGGATCCCTGGGATCCCCTTAACGGAAAACGCGAGCGCGATCTGAGAAATAGTTTTTGAAGCAGAGCTTCTGGGTGTACGCCCAATGGTCAACTTTGCAACTACCAGTAGTCTTTAAGTAGTAACTGGACTGTCGCAGGGTCTAGTTCAATGACTGCGAGCTTCTTGCCACTCGCGTCGGTCACCTCGAGGTACCTATTGAGGCCATCGTTTTGCCAAGCTAGCTCTACACGTTTGCCGCCGCGTTTCCGTTTTCCGAAGTACCGCATCGTACTTGTTCCTTTCGTGGCGGTATACGCCCACATCTTTAGTTTGTTTCTGAATCATATCGACCTTTCCGATATCAAGCAATCTTGCACGCAAATTCATCGTTCCCATCCGAGATTGAGGGTGCCGTCGTCGTTCAGCCAGGCCTGAGCTCGCTGTCGCACGAGGTCGTGCAGTTCAGGGGGCTGTACGACCCTTGCACCGCGCAGGCCGATGACCCAGTCGGCGAAGAGTTCCAGTCGGCGGACCCTGTAGGCGGCGTAGTGGCGACCTTCTTCCTCTCTCAGGGTTTGAGAAGGGTGCTCGGGATTCTCTATCAACCAGTGAGCCAGACTCGGTGAGACTTCGAGGGAGGCGTCAACGAACGGGTCTGAGCCGAAATCCCACTTGTGCACCTCGAAGCTCTTCGCGGGCGGCTCGTCGTAAGCGCAATTCTGTTTTAACAGTGTCGCCCGATGGATACGGTCGAAGCGAAAGCTTCTATGAGCCCGCTTGTCCAGGTCAAAGAGATCCAGATAAAGGACGTTCTCGCTAGAGCGGATGCCGAGGGGGAGCACCTGCCGTCGGCCCGGCACTTCATCGGTGCGACCCTGGTATTCGATGACGAGCGAGTATCTTCGGTCGTACAAGCACGTACCGACCTTCTCGACAAGGTCCCAGTCTCGCGGTGCGAAGCCCTGGGCCGAAATCAACTCCTCGAGATTCTCGACCTGGGAGCGGGAATCTTCGGGGAGGAGCGCTCTCAGCTTGGCTTTGAGCTTGTTCGCTTCAAGAGAAGGGAGCACGGTCGAGCCTTGCGCCAGAAGTATCGCGAGAGTGAACAGATCGCGAGGTGTGAACCTGAGGCTCTCAGGAGTCACACCGTCAAGCTTGTATCCTCGGCCCCGACCGTTTTGACTCAGGATTGGCCAACCGTAATCCATCAAAAGGCGCGCGTAGCTCTTGATCGTACGCTGGTCGACCCCGATCTGTTCGCCTATTGTTCTGGCGGACTGCCAGCGGTCGGGGAGGAGCAAGTCATAGAACAGCAGCCCCTTCTCCAGGCTCGACAGTCTTTCGTCGCGATCGTCGTTGTGCACGTCACCCTCCCCCTTATGAGACAAACATGCTACGCAGCCTAGCATTAACCTGTGGAACACTTGTTCTGTGTTCGAAAATTAGCGGTCTTCATTGTTTCTTCATTTTGCGGCGCCGGTTTAACGCCGATTTAACATGGCGTTGCTCATTTCGTCCTAATCTGGTCCTCACAAAGACTCTCAGAACGACGGGATAAGAGAATGCACATCGGAACGCACCACAATCACGCTCACGCCGCCAAGGCCAGCCCCTCCGCGAAAGCTCCTAAAGCAGCTCCTAAGGCGACGGAGTCCCCCTCCACCGAGGCCGCTCCGGCTCCCAGCGAAAGCGTCACCATCTCTTATCTGCCTCAGGATACCGGGATGATCCCGGTCCAGCAGGGCAAGGTCGAGGAGAAGCTCGAGGCGGGTCCTACCGGCTCTCGTCTGCGCGTCAGCGTTCCCCGGAATTTCCCCCAGGCCACGCCCGACAAGGACGGCAACTTCAACTTCAAGCCCGACGACCCGAACTTCGACTCGGTCAACACCTACTACGTCGCCAATCAGACGCTGAAGGTCGCTGAAGAGTACGCCGGTCGCGAGATCCCGTGGTCGTTCACCGAGGAACTGGGCCGCGAGCAGATGATCATTCACCCGCATGCCGGCTCTGGCGTGGTCAACGCCTTCTACTCGTCCGAGGGTGGCAACATCAACTTCTTCAACTACAAGAACGAGGACAAGGTGGTGCACCGCACCGGCATGCAGTCCGACGTGGTCGCCCACGAAGCCGGCCACGCCATCCTTGATGCTCTGCGCCCCACCTATATCCGCACCCTGGCCGTGCCTGCCGGAGGTTTCCACGAGTCGTTCGGCGACATGATCGCGATGCTGCGCGCCCTGCACGAGCCGACCATCATCGCTTCGCTGAAGGAAGAGACCAAAGGCGACCTCTCCAAGAGCAACATCGTCAGCCGGGTGGCCGAGCAGCTGGGTCAGGACGCCTACGGCACCAACTACCTGCGCGACGCGGTGAACGACCACAAGTTCGCCGACCAGCACTTCCTGCCGTACGTCGACCGCGAGCACCGCAACGCTCAGGGACAGCGCGACGGGAATAGCTTCGGCACCGAACCGCACGCTTACGCGACCTTGTTCACCGGCGCGTTCTACGACCTGTTCGGCTCGCTGTATGACAGCGCGGCCAAGAACCCCGACGCCAGCTTCACCGACGCCGTGAGCAGCGCTCGCGACCAGGCCGGAAAGCTGCTGCTGCGGGCCATCGAGTTCGCTCCCGTGGGCAACCCGGCTTACCCCGAGATGGCCGAGGCGTTCTTGCAGGCCGACGCGGTGGACAACGACGGCGCGCTGCGCCCCTTCATCGAAGAGGCGTTCCGCAACCGTAACATCCTCTCTGACGACAACGTGGCCAACTTCGAGGCTCGCACCCAGTCGATGCCTGCCGTGAAGCTGTCAGCGGACGCCACCGAGGCCAAAGGCGCGGACAAGTTCCTGGCCGCCAAGCGCAAGTCACTGGGACTGCCCGACGGGGTCGAGTTCGCTTTCGAAGGCAGCTACAAGAACAAGGCGGGCGAGACGTTCCTGACCTTCTCGACCACTCGTCAGGGCATGCTCGACGACCCCGACTTCGGCACCAACGAGGGTTCGAAGTTCGAAGGCGTGGGCGGTCTGGTGCTGGGCTTCAATAGCTCGGGCAAGCTGTTCGTGAACAACTACGACGAAGTGACCGACCGCGAGATGTCCGACATCAAGAACCACGTCCGCTCGCTGTCCCTGTCGGGCAACCTGATCCAGGGCAGCGGCGACGGCCACCAGCACGACCACGAGGCACGCGAGAAGGTCCACGTGACGGTAGTCAACGACGGTCACGGCCCGGTTCTGCGCAAAGCGCCGGTCGTCTACTGCTAGAAGACATTGGGGGGTGGGAAAGATTCCCACACAATCCCGACCAGGGAGAGAAAGCCTCGAGAAATCGGGGCTTTCTTCATAGGTTCTTGAGACATGTCGTGTTGAGAGCGAGCTATTCTTCTGATATGTTTAAGTGGTCAGATTTTGTGGACGTGAGAGCGTTCGGTGGAACGAGAGTGTGGGCATGCGGTTAGGGCGTCGTTATCAACGCGGATTTAGCTTCATAGAGTTGATGGTTGTCGTGCTGATGGCGACCATCGCTATCACTCTGGGCTTCACCGGACTGAAGAAAGCCAACACCTCGGGCAGTTCCCGCGGTCTGGCCACCGCCGTCGCAGCCGAGCTTCGTCTGGCTCGCGAGAAGGCGATCGTCAAGGGCAGCCCCGTGGCGGTCGTCCTGCCCCGAGGAGTGGGGCAGTCGTTGTTCTTCCTGGAAGGTGACACTTTGCCGGTCGTCACCAAGTCGGTGGACTACTCCGGCGACTATCCCTACGGTGGAATGGCCGTGGTCAGCTACGGCGGCCCCACTTTCACGAAGAACGCCGAGATGCTGGGCGCCAAGTCGGACCAGTGGCGCGACCGCCTTGACGGGTGGCTACCCGATGAGTACCGCAACGATTTCGTGCTGATGTTCACCCCCAACGGAAGTGTGGTCAGCAACGACCTTCCCGCAGCGGGCGGCTCGTATCGTCTGGTGGTCGGCATGGGCGTGACGGCCAGCGCCGGCGGCGCCCCAGGCGGAACCGATCACGTGACCGGCAACGACGACGTCTATTTTCAACTGCAGTCCGCAGGCGAGCCGTATACCCTGGCGCTCTCTCAGAGCGGTGGGGTCGAGCAGGTCGCCGGGGTGCTGGGCCAAGACGGCGGGGTAGGTACCCAGGGTGGCGAGAAAGCGACCGCAGCAGCGCCTCCCCCGGTCGAGACGACCTACACCAAGAAGGTTCCCGACATCTTCTTCTCCCGGGTGACCCCCCCCGCCGAGGAGATCGATGGCGACCCAGTTCACGTCATCGGCAAGGGCGAGTATCTTACCCTGGAAGTTTTCGCCACCTCGAAAGACGGTCGTCCGCTCTACGCCGACTGGAACGACACCCCGATCACCCCGGACCGCGGCGATCCTTTCAAGGGGAAATTTTCGGTACCTAACGGCGACCCGGAGCGAATGGAGTTTTACCCAGAGTTCGACGTGAACGGAAACGGCACCATAGACTTCAATGAGCGCAACGTGTGGCGTTCCACCTGGACCTGGACTCCCCCTAAGCGAGCGAGAGCAGGAGACCAGTACCGCCTGGGTGTCGACGTCAAGGATGCCACCCTCACCGTCGAGGCCCAACTGCCCGAGCCGCTTCCCCCCGTGCAGATCGCCCCGCCCGGCGAGATTGTCTTCGAGCGCTACTTCGAGAACCACTGGCATCTTTTCACGATGTGGGCCGACGGAAGTCGTTTGACGCGCATCACCAACGGCCCGTACCACCATCGTTACGCTTCGGCCACGGCCGACGGAAAGACGATTGCTTACGAACTCAACGGCAACGAAGTCTGGATCATGAATGCCGATGGCACCAATGCCACCAAGGTGGCCGATGGCCGCTGTCCTACCATCAGCCCGGTCGGCAACTGTGTCGCCTACCTGGCCCCGGCCTCTCCTGTTCCCAGTCCGTTCCCGAACCCGGGACGGCCCACCAACGTCCTGGTGAAGCGGCTAGGAGAGAACGTCGGTACGGTGCCTCCGCTCGTGCTTTCGAGTCGTGAGACCTGCATGAAAGATCAGGAAGCGATCCCCGCCCAGTCAAGGCTCAGCAACCGTATGGCTTTCAGCGCCGACGGACGCTGGCTGTACTTCACCTCCGACGATGTCAAGGCCGAGGGGATCGTGGCGGCCCGCCTGAACTTCAACGGCAGCCAGATTACCGCCAACCAACACCCCAGCGTGGTTTCGATCAACACCGAAGCTCACCCTGACGTCAGCGGATTCTGCGCCAGCAATCGGGGAGAAGTGTTCTTTCACGGCGATCGGAACGACCCGTTCATCGGCAAGTTTCGGCTTGACGGTAACGGCACGGTGCTGCCCCAGTCGACGCTTCCCAATATGGGCAGCAACCCGGATGTTCGCTACTCGCCGGGAGTCAACGAAGCTTTCCCGGCGATCTCTCCCAATCAGGATATGCTGCTGTTCTGCCGCAGCACCGTCGCCGGGCAGTATGAGATCTGTCGCATCCCCACATCGAACTGGAACGACGTAGGGACAGGCCAGGTGATCGTGGGCGCCGGGTATAATCTGCGGCCCGCCTGGATTCGACAGTCCGCCGCGTTCTGATGCGAAGAGCTAGTCGCATTCGTGGGTTCTCCCTGGCGGAGACCATTATCGCCTGCTTCATTCTCGTTTCGGCGATGCTGGTCAGCAGTTCACTCTACAACGTGGCGCTGACGCACTCTTCTCGCATCGACAAGCGCTACCGAGCGGCCCGGGTGGCCGAGCGACATCTCGAAGAGATCCGTGCCTGGTCTTTAGCGCAGCACGGAACAGGTGGGGAACTCACTTTTGACCAGGGGTGGGAGGCCTACAACGGGGTCGCTGTGGAGGATGAAGAGGAGCCCGGCTACTTTGTCACTGTCACGGCAGCGCCCCAGCCGCTCTTTTCTCCCTCCAGCGAGTTTGAGAAAGCCTATTTCGGCTCCATGGAGGACGAGAATGTGCCCGAGGACCTCCCCGAGACCCCCCAGGCCCAGAAGGTTCTCAACGGCTCCGTCTATGACGTGAGCGTGCAGGTCGCCTGGGGCGATACTCCAGGCGAACGGCTGACCTCACGGACGCGTCTGACCGACCCCTGTCGAGATCTGGGCTGGGATCCTGACGACCCGGACGACAGGAACGCTGCCATCGAGTTCACCTACTCCACGGGGGTGAACCCTCCCACCAATCTCGCAGCTGGAGCCAGTTTCTGGGTCGAATGTTCGATCAAGGACGTAGAGGGCGCGCGCGTCAAAAATCCGGTGGTTCAGTGGTATCTCAGCGGTACCCGCACGGGTGCGGGCACCCTATCACTCACCCCAACAACCCGACTCGGGTGACCTTCGAGAACAAGGTCAAGATCAAGGTCGACCCAGATGACCCGGCAGCCGACCTGGAAGTCCAGATGCCGGGGAGCATCGAGATCATCGCTCGGGTCAAGATGGGACGACTGGAACTTTACAAGCAGACGGGTGCCATCCAACTGGGAGGCTCGTGAAAAAACGTCGTCGGGGTATGAGTCTGGCCGAGACGATGATCGCTCTTGCGCTGATCGGTCTGGTGATGGGCGCGCTCGCTTTGCTTTTTCATCGCTCGTTCGCTGTGCTAAGGCTGCTCGACGAGAAAGAGCGAGTTCGCCAGGTTTCGCGCATGGGGCTTGACCGCATGCTCAACGAAGTGAGAGAAGCCACGGCGATAGTCGAGGTGGGCGTGGGCGTGTTAGAGTTCGAGAAGATCGATCCCTCGATCCCCGCTGTGACTCCCACCCCGGCCCCTCCGCCTCCTCCCGCCGCTCCCGAGCCGACGGAAAGCTATGTTCCCCCATCCTACACCATCAGCGACGCCTACCCGAACTCGAGCCGGTTGCGGATTCGCTACACCGTGGCAAACGAGACTCTGAGCCGACGAGTCGAACGGCTAGGCGGCGGCGCGTCTCAGACCCAAACCGTGGTCGATGGCGTGAACAGCTTCGAGGCCAGCCAGAGCAGCGAAAGCCCTTCGGAGATTACCGTGAAGCTATCGGCCCGGGAGTCGCAAAGATTCACCGACCTGATGGGGCGAGTCAGCTGCCCATGCCTGGTTCGGATGCGTGAGGAGGAGACGCCGTGACGCCTGTCCGACGCTGGAGACGTGAAGGCGGGTTTATGCTCGTTGCAGCGCTGCTGATCACCGGAATCTTTCTTGCTACTGGACTTGGTATCATGAGCGCTCAAGCTACCCGTTATGAAGGCTCGGCCAAGCTGGCAGACTCACTGCAGGCGAAGAACGCGGCGCTGGCCGGGCTTGACGATGTCAGGGTCAAGCTAAGTAAAGATGTGCGGTTCCCACCCCGCAAGGCGAAAATGAGAGGGCAGGACAGGTTCGCCTACTCCGAGACTCTGGTTGTGGCTGACCCCGCGAACAGCCAGCAAGAGGTAAGCTACTCGGTGACTGTCGACTACGGTCTGGAAGAAGAAGTGCAGATCCGGACCAGGGCGCTGCCTTACCGATGGGGACTCTATCGGCTTACCATCAGCGGCTACGTGGGACCTCGGGCCGAGCCGGTTGCCCAATCGATGGTCTACGCGGAGTACCATATCGGGACCGGCTCGATTATCCGCTTCGAAGACCGAAGTAGCCTTTAGGATAGGGTGTATACCTACCCCCGGAACGGACATCTCTTCCGCGGGAACTCGCGGTCGAGAACGGGAAGTGGCGCGGCATGAAAGATCGTGCTGAAAAGCTCTACGTCCGCCAGGCCACCTTGGCCGATGTCCGAGCCATATGTGACCTCTACGCCCGCGTCTACCCTAAGTTGGAACGCTACACTCCGGCTATCCTACGCGGCCAGATCAATAACTTTCCCGAGGGCGTCTTTGTCGCCGTTTTTGAAGAGAAGATCGTGGGCTACGCCGCCACCATGCGGACCACGGAGAAGCGCTTCATGCGCAAGCACAACTGGGAGACGATCACCGGCGGCGGCTACGCCTCGACGCACGACCCCAACGGCGACTGGCTGTATGGCTACGAGGTGTTCGTCGACCAGAACTATCGTCGCCTGCGTATCGGCGACCGGCTTTACCGGGCGCGTATCGGGCTATGCCAGCATCTGCGCCTGAAGGGGATCGCCATCTGCGGTCGCCTGCCGCTGCTCAAGCGGCGCCTGGCCAAGGTCGGCACGGTCGAAGCGTACATCGAGTCGGTGATGAACAAGTCGATCAAAGACCCGACGTTCAGCTTTCAGCAGCGGCAAGGCTTCGAGTTCATCAAGGCGATCCCCAAGTATCTGCCCGAGGATGAAGAGTCCATGGGGTATGCTGCCTTGCTTCTGTGGCGGAACCCGCAGGTGGTCGAAGGCGACGCCGGCTCAAACGCTCCTAACACCAGGACCTCGGGAACCGTGCGCGTAGCGACGGTGCAGTACCAGCAGCGCGGTATCCACTCGTTCGAAGAGTTCGAACAGATCGTCACCTACTTCGTGGACGCCGTCAGCGACTACAAGGCCGACTTCGTGCTCTTTCCCGAACTGTTCACCCTGCAACTGCTCTCCATCGAAAACGAAACGGTCCCGCCGGAACTGGCCATCGACCACCTGACCGACTATACCGAGCGGATCCGCGAACTGTTCCATAAGTTGGCCATCAAGTTCAACGTCAACATCATCGCGGGTAGCCACCCCACCAAGACCGACGAAGGGCACATCCGCAACATCTGCTACGTCTGCTTGCGCGACGGATCGATCTATACTCAGCCCAAAATCCACCCGACCCCGGACGAGATCTATTGGTGGAACATCGAGGGCGGAGACGAGATGGAGGTCATCCCTACGGACTGTGGTCCGATCGGGGTGCTGATCTGCTACGACTCCGAGTTCCCCGAACTGGCCCGCTACCTGACCGACCAGGGCGCGAACATTCTGTTCGTCCCGTTCTGCACCGCCGAACGGAACGGCTACCTGCGCGTTCGCTACTCGTGCCAGGCGCGCGCCGTCGAAAACCAGTGTTACGTGGTGCTATCGGGCAACGTGGGCAACCTGCCTCGCGTGCACAATATGGATATCCAATACGCTCAGTCCTGTATTCTGACGCCCTGCGACTTCCACTTCGCCCGCGACGGCATCGCCGCCGACACCACGCCGAACTCGGAAGCGGTGGCGCTGGCCGACCTGCGCATGGATTCCCTGGTGCTGGCCCGCAACACGGGTTCGGTGCGCAACCGTGGTGACCGGCGCCACGACCTGTATCGGGTTGTCTGGGGCCGCCGTAAGCAGCACTAGCCGACCAGGCGCTGCTGGGGGGCGGCTGCTTTGAAAGTGCGCGCTTCTCTCTCGAAAAAGAAAAGAGGCCCGCTGTTTCGGCGGGCCTCTTTTCGTCCTGTGTGAGAAGCGCTTATCCCTTGGTGTAGACCACCGAGTTGCGCATCATGTTGCCCTCGGTGATGTACTGCAAGCCCTGGCGAACGTTGTTCGAGCCGATCTGCTTGCCGTTGCCCTGACATAGCTGCACGTGACCGCGCGACTGGTTGAAGGCGACGTCGCCGGCGCGAGCCTGGTTGGCGGGGATCTGTCTCCAGCCTTCCTGCTGCAGCTGGCGCTCGAGGCTTTTGCAGTTGACGTTTTTACGGCTCAGACGGCCGGAAGCCACCAGAGCCGACGAGACGAAGTCGGCGCAGTTATTGGTCAAACCGCCAGCGGCCGAGAACGGACCCATCTGGCCTTTGACGTCGTAGGAGCGCTTGCCCAGGTGCTGACGAGCGATATCGATGGTGGACTGGCCGCTGCCGTCGCCGGGGCCCATCGGGCCGGAGGGGCCGTTGGCTCCGCCGTAGTTCCCGTTGTTGTAATTTCCGTAGTTGCCGTAGTTTCCGCCGTTGCCGCCGCCCAGGAAGCCGCCGATCGGACTGAAGCCGCCGCCGCCACCCATGCCGCCGCCCATTCCGCCCATGCCGAAGCCCTGGCCACCCATCATGGGCATCATGGCGCCGCCGTTCATGCCGCCCATGCCTTGCATCATGGACATGAGCATCATCATCATTTGCATCATCTGCATCATGGGGTTGTTGCCACCCATGCCGCCCATTCCGCCCATGCCACCCATACCGAGCATGCCCATCATACCCATCATCGGGTTCATGCCGCCTAAACCGCCCATCATGGGGTTCATGCCGCCCATTCCGCCGCCGCAGCCACAACCGCCGCCGCCGCCCATATTGATATTGATGTTCACGCTCATAGGCTCTCCTGAAAGTATAGAATCTTGCATGAATTATCTCAGATTTCGGGGGAAAAAGATGCGACAGAGGTGCTAATTCTTTGTAAATGATGTTAACAATTTGTAAACAAAGGCTTGACGGAGCCCTATCGAGGCACAGCGGAAAGCACGTAGTCCTGACCCCAATTCAGGGCGCCGTAACGGCGGATGTGCTCGAGAGCCCGGGCACGAAGCGCCTTTTCTTCCCTGGCCAGGGTCCTGGCCAGCCCCGGCTCCAGGCGAGGTAGCGCTTCCAGCGCCACGTCGAGTTCGGCGTTCACAAACGTGGCGCCGTAGCGGATCGGGAACGAGCGACTCGAGGTGACCCGGTAGCCGCGACGCTCTAGCTCTTCGGCAACCCACCAGCGAGGATATTCCCGATGGGGCCGGTCCTGGGAGTGCAGCAGGCAGGCGTCTCGCAGGTTGGCGATTCGGGTCACCAGTTCCGCCTCGGGGTTCCCAGCCGGGGCATCGCCATACGGCTCCAGCCCGACCAGGTAGAGCACGCCACCCACGTGCGGGCGCAGTCGACCCAGCAGGCGACCCTGAAAGTAGGGAGCGAAGCGATCGACCGCGCCCAGCAGATAGTCGGCCAGAACCACTTCGAAGGTCTGGCCTCGCAAAAGCTCTTCGTCGACCCAGTTGCCGACCACGATGCGGTCCTGGGAGCGTAGCGAATCCGCGAAACTCCGGCGCAGCGATTCGGCTCGGCGAGGACAGGCGGTGATTGCAGTCAGGCTGCGGGTCGGCACCCGGTTTAGCCAATCCAGCGAACTCCAACCGGTCCCCGCGTCGAGCACGTCGCCCCATGGGGTAGCGCCCTGCAGCGAGGCCAGGTAGTCGAAGAGAGAGTTTTCCGGCATGCGTTGGCTCCTGTCGAGGGTAGAGGCGGGTCGCCCACTTCTCAGAGAAGAGGCCGCCAGAT